>JAEUHU010000111.1 GCA_016793305.1 Planctomycetota bacterium | reverse complement strand
GGGGCGGCTCGCGAAGCCGCGGCCAAGGTGCTTCAGCGGGCGCGGGCGGCGATCCAGTGGGCCACGTCGACCAGCACCGCTTCGGCCGGGGCGCGGCCGTGGTCGTCGGCCAGCGACGCCGCGGGCCCGAGCGTGTGCCCGCAGCCGGGCAGCAGGCGCAGCGTCGTGTCGGCGTTGCCGGCGGCCCGCAGTGCGTCGGCGAGGGCCACCGCTCCAGCCTTCGGCGTACTGGCGTCGTTCTCGCCCTGCAGGATCAACACCGGCATGCGCAGCTTGCTCGCCTGTTCGGTGACCGTCGGTACCGTGCGTCCCGGCGCGTAGACGTGGACGTTGCCCATCGGCGAGAACGCGAAGTCGAGCATCGCGTCGAGGGCCGGTTGCACCTCGCGCACCGGATCGAGCTGCCCGTCGCCGTCGGTGTCGGCGCGGCGGCTGACGCGCACCGAGCCGGGTGCCGACGTGGGATCGGCCAGGAACGACGCGCCGAGCTTCGCGACGAGGCCACCCTGGCCGCGCATCGCCTTGCCGAGACCCTCGCCGGTGACCACGGCACCGTCGCCGAGCGCGTAGGGCAGGCCGACGCCTTCGATCCAGAAGCGCACCATGTCGCGCCACGGCAGCCCGACCGGACCCTGCAGCACGAGGCCGTCGACGTCGCCCCGCTCGACGGCGAGCTGTGCTGCGACCGCAGTGCCTTCGCTCCAGCCGTAGAGGTAGACGCGGCCTGCATCGCAGCCGGGCAGCGTCGCGGCCTTCGCCAACACGGTCGCTGCGTCGGCGACGAACGCCGGCGTCGACTGCTCGCGCCAGAAGCGGGCGTCGAACGAGCCCGGCCCACGTACGAAGCGCTTGTGGTAGCGCACCACCGCACAGCCGCGCGCCGCCAGCGTGTAGGCGATCTGCGCGAACAGAGTCACCGGGCCGTCCGGCGTGCGCAGCGTGACGTCCATGTCGTGCGGGCCGTTGCCGGCGAGCAGCAGCACGATCGGCCACGGGCCGGCCCCGTGCTGGCCACCGGGGCGCGGGTGGACCAGTTCGCCATGGCTCTGGAACCCGCCGAGTTCGACGTCGAACGGCACCCGGACGACCGCTTCGACCATCGGGGGATGCGGCGGTGGCGAAGCACAGGCGCAAAGGCCGAGTGCCAACAGCAGCGAGTGCGAGCGGTGGCGCATCGCTGCTTCCTATCCTGGCGGCGACGTTCGTGCACGCGTGCCGCCGGAACGCCCGTACAGCACGCCGCCCCGACCGAGGGCGGCCGGGGCGGCGGTGCCGCGAGGGTGCGTCGCGCGACCGTCGGCCGGTCAGCGGAATCGGTGCACGTTCGTCACGTTCAGCTCGTCGTCGAGGCCGTGGCAGACCGCGCAGGCTTCGGCACCCGACGGACTGGTGTTGGCGTCGATGTGGGCCACCGCCGGCGAATCGCTGTGGCAGCTGCTGCAGGCGGCGCGCCAGGCGCGCGTCGGCACCGACTGGTTCGGGTGCAGGCGTTCGTCCGGCAGCTTCCACGCGGTGTTGGTGCCGTGGCACTTGGCGCAGTCCTGCACACCGCCCGTCATGCCGGGGAACACGCCGTTGTGCAGGTTGTGCAGCAGGAAGCGGAACTCGGCCGACGTGCCGAACGGGTTGCCGCTGGTCGGGTTCTCGTAGAGCAGCGTGTTCTCGGTGCCGGCGGCCCCGTGGCAGCTCAGGCACGCTTCGACGCTGCGGCGGCTG
>JAEUHU010000071.1 GCA_016793305.1 Planctomycetota bacterium | reverse complement strand
GTCGCCGACGATGTCGGCGATGCGTTTGCCCTCTTCGATGATGACCTGGCAGTTCTCGCGCGCGTCGTCGCCGTCCTGGATCAGCTGCGCGCAGTTGATGACGGTGTTGATCGGGTTGTTGATCTCGTGCGCGACGCCGGCGGCGAGCTCGCCGGCGGCGGCCAGCCGTTCGGCCTGCGCCAGCTTGGTCTGCATCTCCTTGCGCTCGGTGATGTCGCGGATCACCGCGGTGAAGAACCGCCGCCCGTCCTTGTCGCCCTCGCCGACCGACAGGTCGATCGGGAACTCCGAGCCGTCCTTGCGTCGGCCGAGCACCTCGCGGCCGATGCCGATGATGCGCCGCTCGCCGGTGCGCAGGTAGCGCTGCATGTAGCCGTCGTGCTCTTGCTGGTAGGGGGCCGGCATCAGCAGGCTGACGTTGCGTCCCAGCACTTCTGCGGCCGTGTAGCCGAACAGCCGCTCGGCTGCGCCGTTGAACGTCTCGATGCGCGCCGCTTCGTCGATCGTCACGATGCCTTCGGTCGCGGTGTCGACGATCGCCTGCCAGCGGGCCGCGTGCCGTGCCGCGTTGGCCTCGGCCTGCCGGCGCTCTCGCTCGGCGTCGCTGACGTTCGCCTGCAGTGTGCGCTGGGTGCGGCGCTGCCGCCACGGCCGCAGCAACAGGGCGAACAGGGTGGCGCCGGCGAGCGCGTGCAGCGGCAGGTGCCACGGGCTGTGTGGATCGACCAGCAGGGCCGCAGCCCAGCTCGTGCCGGTGGCCACGGCGGCGACGAGATCGATGACGGCGGGGGACGAGCGACCTGGGGTCTCGCTCGGGGACGGAGGCATGGTCTTGTTCCTTACCGTGCGGCACCCCGGATCGTCTACGCCAAAGGTCGGGGGCGTCTACGAACACCGGCGCAGCATCCGGCCTGTCCGACCGCGACAGAATCCCGCCGTGACCAGAGCCTTCCTTCACGCCGAACTCGCCCCATGGCCCGCATCGTCCTGATCGACGACGAGGCGAGGCTGCTGCAGACCCTGGCCCGGTTCCTCGAGCAACAGGGCCACCTGGTCGTGCGCGGCGGCAGCTTCCAGGCGGTCGAGGAGCACTTGCGGCCCGGTCGCTTCGAGGTCCTGATCACCGACATCGTGATGCCCGAGTTCGACGGCATGAAGGTGCTGCGCGAGGTGGTCGAGGGGCGGCAGTGCCAGGAACCGGTGATCCTGATCACCGGCGAACCGAACCTGCAGACCGCCTCGGAAGCCGTGCGACGCGGCGCGTTCGACTACATCAGCAAGCCGGTCACCAAGGACAAGCTGCTCGAGGCGGTGTCGCGCGGTCTGCGGCACGTGCAGCTGCTGCGCGAGCGCGACCAGGCGCGGCAGATGGAGATGCAGTTGCTGAAGAACCTCGCCGCGCTCGGCGAGTCGGCGTCGGTGTTGACGCACGAGATCCGCACGCCGATCACCAGCCTGCGCCACGCGCTGCGCGCGGTCGGCGAGAAGCTCGGAGTCGAGGACCGCGTGCTGATCGAGGAGTTCGTCGGCAACCTGAACCGCATCGAGCGCATGCTCGGCCAGACGCTGTCGTTCGCGAAACCACTGGCCCTGCAGCGGCAGGACGTCGATCTCGGCGAACTGCTCCAGCGGGTGGTGCGCGAGGTCGGCACCCTGCCGACGTTCGCCGGCATGTCGACCGAGGTCCGCTGCGAGGCGGCGCTGCGTGCGCACATCGACGGACAGCTGGTCGGCGAAGTGCTTACCAACCTGCTTCGCAACGCGGGTGAGGCGTGCGGTGGCAAGGGCCACGTCGAACTCACCGTCGAGCGGGCCGGGCAGACCCTGACCGTCGAGGTCGTCGACGACGGCCCGGGCGTGCCGAGCGCCAGACAGGAGGAAATCTTCAAGCCGTTCCGAAGTTCGAAGGACTACGGTACGGGCATCGGCCTGGCCTTCTGCCGCAAAGTGGTGGAGGCCCACGGTGGCACGCTCGAGCTCGTCTCCCGACCCGGTTCGGGGGCCTGCTTCCGCGTGGTCATCCCCCAGGCCCTGGTGGACACGGACCCGAGGCCGAACGGAGCAAAGCCATGACCGACAAGCAGACCATCTCGATCCTGTTGATCGACGACCAGGCGATCGTTCGCGCGGCCTTCAAGTCCCTGCTCGAGCGCATTCCCCACTTCAAGGTGGTCGGGGACGCGCCGGACGCACGCAGCGGCATCGAACAGGCCCAGAAGCTGCGCCCCGACGTCGCCATCCTCGACATCACGATGGCCGGCATGTCCGGCATCGACGCGGTAGGCCCCCTGAAGAAGGCCTCGCCGCAGACGCGCGTGCTGATGGCCTCGCAGCACGAGGGCATGAAGTTCGTGCAGCAGGCGCTGCAGGCCGGCGCCGACGGCTACCTGTCGAAGGACAGCGAGCCCGAGGAACTGTCGCTGGCGATCGAGTCGATCCGCCGCGGCGACTCCTACCTGTCGCCGAAGGTCGCGAACGGGATCATGGCGCGCGCGGTGAGCGGCGAGACGCCGACGCCGAGCGACAGCGGTTCGTTGTCGGTGCTGACGCCGCGCGAGCGCGAGGTGTTCCAGCTGCTGGCGCTCGGCAAGGCCAACAAGGAGGTCGCGGCGATGCTCGGCTTGTCGCTCGGCACGGTGAAGAAGCACCGCGAGAACCTGCAGCGCAAGCTCGACTGCCACTCGGCGGCGGAACTGGCGCGCCTCGCGATCCGCGAGGGTCTGCTGAACGTCTGAGGGCCACGAGCTCGCGGCTGACGAGGTCCACGCGCGGCGTCACGCGCGCGGCACTGCCCTGTCGACCAGAGCCGTGTAGGCGGCTCCGCCCGGCCGCAGTTCGCTGCGGTACAACACGAGGCGCGTCGGCGCGAACGGCTTGCCCTTCAGCTGGTCGCCGAGGGCCCGCAGCTCGTCGACCAGCGCCAGCGCCCCGAACTCGCTCTTCACGCGGCCGAGCGTGATGTGCGGCGTGAAGCCACGCTTCTCGCGCTCGATGCCGAGGTGCTTCGCCCGTTCGGTCAGTTCGGCCTGCAGCGCCGTCACCGCCGCGGCGTCGCCGCCGAGGCCGGCCCACAGCACGTGCGGCAGGCCGCGCGGCGGGAAGTGACCGAGGCGCTCGAGGCGCAGCGACATGGGCGGCAGCGGTACGTCGCGCACCAGGTCGGCGAGCTCTGCCACGGCCTCGTCGTCGAGTTCGCCGGCGAACACCAGCGTCATGTGCATCATCGACGGGTGCACCCACTTCACGTCGTAGCGGGTGCGCAGCGGCTTCGTCACCTCGGCCAGGTGGTTGCAGACGGGGGCAGGGACATCGAGAGCGACGAAGCAGCGCACG
>JAEUHU010000070.1 GCA_016793305.1 Planctomycetota bacterium | reverse complement strand
CGGCAAGAAGGCGGCGGACATCCCGCCGCCCGACGACCCGGCCCCGTTCACGGGACCGAAGTATCCGATCGACGACGACAGCAGTCTGGGAGGCTCGGCTTGAGCATCAGGGTGGGAGTGTTGACCGGCGGCGGCGATGCGCCGGGTCTGAACGCGGCGATCTGTGGACTCGGCCGGCGCCTGCTGGCGGCCGGGGCCGAGCTGGTCGGGTTTCGCGACGGCTGGCGCGGGTTGATCGAGGACCAGCATCGCTCGCTGCAGCACGAGAACTTCCAGCACCTGCTGGTCTACGGCGGCACGCTGCTCGGCAGCAGCGGCGACAACCCGTACCGCAAACCCGAGGCGATGGTGCCGAAGGTGCTCGCCACCCTGGCGCGGCACCGGCTCGACGCGCTGGTGGCGATCGGCGGCGAAGGCACGCTCGGCGCCGCCGACCGGCTGCACCGCGAACACGGCGTGCCGGTGGTCGGCGTGCCGAAGACGATCGACAACGACCTCGACGCGACCGACTTCACGTTCGGCTTCTTCTCGGCGGTCGAGGTGGCCACCCGCGCGATGGACGACCTGCGCAGCACCGCCGAGTCGCACGGCCGGGTGATGGTGGTCGAGTGCATGGGACGCCACGCCGGCTGGATCACCGCCTACGCGGGGGTCGCCGCCGGTGCCGAGGCCGTGCTGGTGCCCGAGCGCCACGCCCACGTCGAAGAGGTCTGCCAGAACCTGCAGAAGCTGAAGAACAGCGGCGCCCGTTCGGCGATCGTCGCCGCGGCCGAAGGCGTGCGGTTGTTCGAGGGCGGCACCTGCCTGTCGTCGATGGAGAAGGACGAGTTCGGCGAGTACAAGACCGGCGGAGTGGCCGCGACGCTGGCCAAGCGCATCCAGTCGCGCCTCGGCTGGGAGGCCCGGCACCTGGTGCTCGGTCACCTGCAGCGCGCCGGCAAGCCGATCGCGTTCGATCGCATCTTCGCGCTGCGCCTCGGGGCGCGCGCCGCCCGCCTGGTGCTCGAGAAGCGCTTCGGGATGATGGCGGCGATGCGTGCCGGCGAGATCGTCGACGTGCCGCTGCAGGCCGCGGTCGCCGCCCGCAAGACCTTGACGAACGAGTTCCTCGATCGCTACGAGACGTTCTTCCTGCCGATCGGAGGCCCATGAACGCACTCGGACCAACGTCCCTCGGTCTCGTGCTGCTGCTCGCCACCCTGGCGGGTGCCCAGCAGAATCCTGGTGCAGCACCGGCTGGTGGCATGACGGTCGAGGAACAGGAAGCGCTGCGTCGGGCCCAGGACTCGTGGGATCGGCTGAGCTCGACCTTCGTGCAGCAAGCGCCGGGCACGCCGTTCCAGGGCTTCCCGGTGTTCGCGCCGGGGCTCGCCGGCTATGGCCAGTACCCAGGCTCACTCCAGCGACCGGGCGGGCCGCCGATCCTGCCACGGTTGCCGCGTGGCCCGGCGCTGCCGCCGCTGCCGCCGGAGAACGGCTGGCCCGGTTGGGCGCGGTTGCGCACGCGGGCGCCGGTGCCGTTCGGCGAGGAGCTCGCCCTGCTGGTCCGTCACAGCGAGCGCGTGTGGTGGCAGAGTGAGCGGGAAGAGCCGTTCGTGCCGTTGCCGTTCCACGACAAGCTGCGCGGGGCCAAGGCCGGTGCGGCGGTCGAGGTGCGGCAGACCGGCGAGTTCGAGCTGATCCAGCACGACGGTTCGCGGTTGGTGGCGCTCGGCCCGAGCCTCGTGCGGGTCGGCTCGCTCGGGGCCGACGAGATCGTGCTGCATTGCGAGCGCTTCACGCACCTGCGTCTGTTCGGCCAGCAGCGCGCGCATCGGATCCTGCTGCAGGACGGCTCGACGCTGCGCTGGGGCGGGCTCGGGCCGGACGATCCGGCGGCGGCGGTGCTGGTGCATCTCGACCGTGACGTCGCCGAGCCTGGTTGGTTCGGCGGGCGCGCCACCCTGACCAACTACAGCGACCGACCGGTGGTCTGGCAGCACACGTTCGGCGAGGTGCAGTTGCACCGCGGCGAACGCTGCTCGTTCTTCCTGGTGCCGAGCCGGACCGGCACCGCCGCCGGCTTGTCGGTGCAAGGCGCCTCGCGACAGGTGCGTGGCGCCGACCTCGTGTGCACCGCCGAGCCGAACGGCGCGGAGGTGCACTGGTGCGGCGCGTCGTTCCGCCTGCCTGGCGGGGCCTCGCTGCGCCTCGAGCCGCTGCAGGGCGCGCCGTTCGCCGTGCCGGCGGCCGAGCCGGCGCCGGGCAATGCGGCCCCTCGCTGACGTGGTCGCTCCCGCCGCACTGGCCCGAGCCGTCGCCGCCGCCGCCGAAGCACTCGCCGGGACCGTGGTCACCACGCCGACCGTGCCGTCGCCCTGGCTGTCGGCGGCGACCGGCGTCGAGGTGCGCTGCAAGCTCGAGAACGTGCAGGCGACCGGCTCGTTCAAGCTGCGTGGCGCCGCGAACGCGCTGCGCTCGTTGCGCCCCGACATCCTGGCCCGCGGGGTCGTCGCCGCGTCGTCCGGCAACCACGGCCTCGCGGTCGCGACGGCTTCGCGGCGGCTCTCGGCCAGGGCCCAGGTGTTCGTGCCGACGACGACGCCGGCCGAGAAGCGGGCGGCGATCGCCGCCGCTGGAGCCGAGGTGGTCGTGCACGGCGACGACTGCGTCGACACCGAACGGCACGCACGCGAGGTCGCGGACAAGAGCGGTCGCGCCTACCTGTCGCCCTACAACGACGCCGCGGTGGTCGCCGGGCAGGGCACGGTCGCGGTCGAACTGCTGCAGCAGTGGCCCGAGGTCGACACCGTCTACGTGGCCCTCGGCGGTGGCGGACTCGTCTCCGGCATGGCCGCCCACCTGAAGGCGGTGGCGCCCGGCGTCGAGGTGGTCGCGTGTTCGCCGCTGGCGTCGCCGGCGATGGCGGCCTGCGTGCGCGCCGGCGCGATCGTCGACGTGCCGTGCGGACCGACCTGGTCGGACAGCACCGCCGGCGGCGTCGAGCCGGGTGCCCTGACGTTCCCGCTGTGCCAGGCGCTGGTGGACCGGTTCGTCGAGGTCGACGAAGCGGCGATCGCCAGCGCGATGCTGGGCTGCCTGCGTCACCAGCACCTGCTGGTCGAAGGGGCGGCTGGCGTCGCGGTCGCCGCGTGCCTCGCCGACGGGCGCCGGCGCGGGCGGCGCGCCGCGGTGGTCGTCTGCGGCGGCAACCTGCCGCTGCCTCTGCTGCAGCGTCTGCTCGCCGGCCGTTGAGCGGATTTCCACG
The DNA here is from genome assembly GCA_016793305.1 of Planctomycetota bacterium. Next base: position 12,358 of record JAEUHU010000070.1, on the reverse strand, counting down.
GCGTGCGGCGGCCGGGCGTTCGTCCCGTTTCAAGTCGCCGAGCTGGCGGCACCGATAGCGCCGATGGCAGCGGTCGCATCCGAGGAGGAGCGCCGCGGATCGGAGCGCGATGGGAACGAGCGACACGGCGACGGCGAACGGGAATGTCGGAACCTGCGACAGCGGCGGCTTCACCGCCGTGGTGCTGGCGGGGGGGCTCGGCACACGGCTCTGCAGCGTCGTCGGCGACCGGCCGAAGGCGCTGGCGCCGGTCGGCGACGAGCCGTTCCTCGGCTTGCTGCTCGACCAGCTCGCCGCGGCCGGATGCCGGCGGATCGTGCTGTGCACGGGCCATCTCGGCGAGCAGATCGAACGCGAGTTCGGCCGCGAGCACGGCGGCGTGCCGCTGGTCTACTCGCGCGAGAGCACGCCGCTCGGCACCGGTGGGGCGCTGCGCCTCTGCCTGCCGTCGCTGGGCTGCGACGCGGTGCTAGTGACGAACGGCGACTCGTACGTCGACGCCGACCTGCGCGGCTTCGTCGCGCGCGCAAGCACTCGGTCCGGGGCGTCGCTGCTCGCCGTCGAGGTCGCCGACACCGTTCGCTACGGCCGCCTCGACCTCCGCCGCGCGAACGACGGCTCGCTGCAGGTGGTCGCTTGCCGCGAGAAGGGCGTGACCGGCCGAGGCCCGATCCACGCCGGCCTCGTCTGGCTGCCGGTGCGCCATCTGACGGCGCTGCCGAGCGACCGGCCGGTGTCGTTCGAGACCGAGGTGCTGCCGACGCTGCTCGCCGAGGGGCTCACCGCCGAACTCGTCGACGCCCCGTTCCTCGACATCGGTGTGCCCGCGGACTTCGCCGCAGCTCCGGCGTTCTTCGCGGCGTGCGCGGCCCGTCGGGCCCGCCCGCGCAAGGGCCTGCTGGTCGTCGATCGCGACGGCACCCTGATCGAGGAGAAGCACTACCTCGCCGATCCGGCCGGCGTGGCCCTGTTGCCCGGCGTCGTCGACGGCCTGCGGCGCTTCGCCGAGCACGGCTACGACGTCGCCGTCGTCACCAACCAGTCGGGCATCGCGCGCGGCTACTTCGACGAGCAGGCCCTCGCGGCGATCCACGCCGAACTGCGCCGCCAGCTCGCCGAGCACGGCATCGACCTGCACGGCATCTGGCACTGCCCGCACCATCCGGAGGCCGGCTGCGCGTGCCGCAAGCCGGAGCCGCAACTGCTCGAGCAGGCGATGCGAACCCTGGGCTTCCGCCCCGAGCAGGTGCTGGTCGTCGGCGACAAGGCCTGCGACATCGAACTCGGCACGCGACTCGGCGTGCGCACCGCCCTGGTCCGCACCGGCTACGGCGCCGGTACCGAGCGGGCTGCCGCCTGCCAGCCCGACCGCATCGTCGACTCGTTGGCGCAACTGGCCGAACAGGAGCTTCGCGCGTGATCATCAGCCGCACCCCGTTCCGCATCTCGTTCTTCGGTGGCGGCACCGACTACCCCGACTGGTACCGCCAGCACGGTGGCGCGGTGCTGGCGACGACGATCGACAAGTACTGCTACCTGAGCTGTCGCTACCTGCCGCCGTTCTTCGACTATCGCTACCGAGTCGTCTGGTCGAAGGTCGAGAACCGTGCCTCGATCGCCGAGATCGAACATCCGGTGGTGCGCTGCCTGCTGCAGCACATGGGGTTCGAGCGTGGCGTCGAGGTGCACCACGTCGGCGACCTGCCGGCGCGCAGCGGCATGGGCAGCAGCAGCACCTTCACGGTCGGCCTGCTGCACGCGCTGCACGCGCTGCAGGGCCGCATGGTCGGCAAGCAGGACCTGATGCACGAGGCGATCCACGTCGAGCAGAACCTGCTCCGCGAGACGGTCGGGTCGCAGGACCAGGTGTCGGCGGCGTGCGGCGGCTTCAACAAGATCACCTTCGCGCCGAACGGCCACATCGAGGTCAGCCCGATCGTGCTGCGACCCGGCCGCCTGCAGGAACTCGACGCGCACCTGATGCTGTTCTACACGGGCATCGTGCGCACGGCGTCGAAGGTCGCGACCGCCTACGTCACCGACCTGCAGCAGAAGCGCCGCCAGCTGCGCATCCTGCGCGGCCTCGTCGACGAGAGCATCGACCTGCTGGCGAGCGAGCACGGCATCGAGCGCTTCGGCGAATTGCTCGACGAAGGCTGGGTGCAGAAGAAGAGCCTCGGCGGCGGCATCAGCAACGACGACCTCGACGACGTCTACCTGCGTGCACGAGCCGCGGGCGCCATCGGCGGCAAGATCGCCGGGGCCGGCGGCGGCGGGTTCCTGCTGCTGTTCGTGCCGCCCGAGCGCCAGGAGGCGGTGCGCCAGGCGCTGCCCGAGCTGGTGCACGTGCCGTTCCGCTTCGAGTCGTCCGGCAGCCAGATCCTGTTCTACGACCGTGAGCAGGACTTCACCGCCGCCGAGGCGATCCGCGCCGGCCAGACGATCCGCGCCTTCCGCGAGAACGACGATGCGCGCTGGACGATCCCCTATCCCGCCGAGACCGGCCCCGAAGCACCGGTCGCTGCACCCGTAGCCGGAGGAACCGACCGATGAGCCGAACCGAGACCATCACCCGCGACGACGTGCTCTGGCTGCTGGCCGCGATGCGTCGCGTGCGCCAGACCAGCGAACGCATCGCCGCGCTGTACCCGACCAACGTGCTGGAGACCCCGGTGCACCTGTGCATCGGCCAGGAGGCCGTGGCGGCGGGTGTCTGCCGGCACCTGACGGACGCGGACAAGCTGTTCCTCGGCCACCGCACGCACGGCCCGGCCCTCTGCAAGGGCCTGCCGTTGCCGAAGCTGATGGCCGAGCTCTACGGGCGCACGACCGGCTGCTCGCGCGGCTTCGGTGGCTCGATGCACCTGATGGACGAAGCGCACGGGCTGCCGGGCAGCTCGGCGATCGTCGGCGGTTCGATCGCGCTCGGCGTCGGCGCTGGGCTCGCATCCCGCCTGCAGAACGCGGACTTCGTCGGCGTCTCGTGGTTCGGCGACGCGGCGACCAACGCCGGCGTGTTCTACGAGAGCCTGAACTTCGCGGCCCTGAAGCGGCTGCCGGTGCTGTTCGTCTGCGAGGACAACGGCTTCTCGAACGTGATGCCGAAGAGCGCCCACAGCGCGCACGGCATCGTCGAGCTGGCCCGGGTGATGATGCCCGCCGTCACCGTCGACGGCACCGACGCCTTGGCGACGTTCGCCGCGGCGCGCACCGCGCTCGACGCCGTGCGCAGTGGCGCCGGGCCACGCTTCCTGCACTGCACGACCAAGCGGTGGATGAAGCACCAGGGCCACGAGCGCTGCGACCTGCCGGAGAACGAGGTGGTGCGCGAGCGCGACTGCCCGATCCACAAGCTCGAGCAGTTCGCCCTGTCGAGTGGCCTGTGCAGCGCGCACGAGCTGGCAGCGCTGCCACGCACGATCGAAGCCGAGATCGACGCGGCGATCCGCTTCGCGACCGAGTCGCCGTTCCCGACCCCCGACCTTCTGGAGGCCTGAGCCATGCCCTGGAGCCGTTTCGACCAGTCCTACGTGGCACCGACCGGTGGTCGCCAGATCACCTTCTGCGAGGCCCTGCGCGAGGGCATCGACCAGTCGATGCGCAACGACCCGCGCGTGTTCGCGATCGGGCTCGACGCCGACGACAGGTTCGGCGTGTTCGGCTCGATGAGCGGGCTCACGCATCCCGAACGCGTGCTCGGCACCCCGATCTCGGAGAACGCCATGACCGGCGTCGCCCTCGGTGCGGCGCTGTCGGGGATGCGACCGATCCACGTGCACCTGCGCGTCGACTTCCTGCTGACGGCGATGGACCAGCTGGTCAACTACGTCGCCAAGTGGCAGGACATGTTCGGGCGTCAGCAGAAGGTGTCGATCGTGATCCGCGCGATCGTCGGGCGCGGCTGGGGCTGCGGTGCCCAGCACTCGCAGACGCTGCACGGCTGGTTCGCGCACATCCCCGGCTTGAAGGTCGTGACGCCGGCGACCCCGTACGACGCGAAGGGCCTGCTCTGTGCGTCGGTCGCCGACGACTCGCCGGTGGTGTTCCTCGAACATCGCTGGCTCTACAAGAACCAGGGCCCGGTGCCGAGCGAGCTCTACACGCTGCCGCTCGGCGTGGCCAACACGCTGCACCGCGGCGACAAGCTGACGGTCGTCGCCAGTTCGCTCGCCGCCGTGCACGCGCTGACCGCCATCGAGCAGCACGGACTCGACGTCGACCTGATCGATCCACGGACCATCAAGCCGCTCGACACCGACAGCATCACGGCGTCGGTCCGCCGCACCGGCCGTCTGCTGGTCGTCGACTACGACTTCCCGTTCGGCGGCTTCGGCGCCGAGGTCGTGGCCCAGGTCACGGAGCGGGCGTTCGCGAACCTCACCCGACCGCCGCTGCGCATCGGCTTCCCGGACCGCGGCATGCCCTCGAGCGGCGTGCTCGAACGCGCCTACTACCCGACGCCGGACCGCCTGGCGGCTGCGATGCGGGCGCTGATCGCCGGCGACCTGGTCACGCGCGAGCTCGCCGACGAGGTGGTGGCGTCGTGAGTGCGTCGCTCGACCTGCTGTTGGTGAACCCCGGGGGGGCGCAGCGCATCTACCAGAACCTCGGCCGCAACCTGGCCGCCAAGGAACCGCCGATCTGGGCCGGCCTGCTGGCCACCTACGCGAGGCGGCGCGGCCACTCGGTGGCGATCCTCGACGCCAACGCCCAGGACCTCGGTCCGGCCGAGGTCGCCGCCGAGGTGGCGGCACGGCGGCCGAAGCTGTGCGTCGTGGTCGTCTACGGCCACAACCCGAACGCGTCGACGTTCGCGATGCCGGGCGCCAGCGACGTGTGCCGAGCCCTCGACGCGCACTGCCCGGAGGTGCCGACGATGCTGCTCGGCGGCCACGTCGCCGCGTTGCCCGAGCGCACCCAGCTCGAGGAACCGGTCGACTTCGTCTGCAACGGCGAAGGAGCGGTGACGATCGACGAGCTGCTGCAGGTGCTGAAGGCCGGCCGCGGCCACAAGGCGAGCGAGCTCGAACGGGTGCGCGGCCTGCTGTGGTGGGACGGAGCCCTGGCACGCGCCAACGCGCCAGCACCGATCGTGCGCGACCTGCCGGCCGAGATGCCGGGGATCGCGTGGGACCTGCTCGACATGACGCGCTACCGCGCGCACAACTGGCACTGCTTCGGCCGGACCAGTCGCGAGCCGTACGCAGCGCTCTACACGACGCTCGGCTGCCCGTTCCGCTGCACGTTCTGCTGCATTCAGGCGCCGTTCAAGTCGGGCGAGGCCGCCGCCGGCTTCGACCCGTCGCTGAACAGCTACCGGCGGTTCGATCCGGCGGCGGTGGTCGCCCAGATGACGATGCTGGTCCAGCAGCACGGCATCACCAACTTCAAGATCGCCGACGAGCTGTTCCTGCTCGACAAGAAGCACGTCGGCGCCATCTGCGACGGGCTCGCAGCCCTGAAGGCCGACCTGAACCTGTGGGCCTACGCGCGCGTCGACACGTGCCGCGACGGCGAACTGCTGGCCCGCATGCGCGCGGCCGGCGTGCGCTGGCTGGCGCTCGGCATCGAGTCGGCGAGCGAACGGGTGCGCGGCGACGTCGACAAGGGCTACCGGCCCGAGGCGATCCAGAAGTCGGTCGACCTGATCCGCGGGGCCGGCATCCACGTGATGGGCAACTACATCTTCGGCCTGCCCGAGGACGACGCGTCGACGATGCGGCTCACGCTCGACTTCGCGAAGGAGCTCAACACCGAGTTCGCGAACTTCTTCTCGGCGATGGCCTACCCGGGCTCGCAGCTGTACCGCGACGCGCTGGCGAACGGCTGGCCGCTGCCGGCGATGTGGTCCGGCTACTCGCAGCACAGCAAGGACTGCCTGCCGCTGCCGACGCACCACGTGAGCGGCGCCGAGGTGCTGTCGTTCCGCGACGCGGCGTTCCGCGAGTACTTCGGCAGCGAGCGCTACCAGGCGATGGTGGAGCGCACGTTCGGGGCGGGCACCCGCGCCGAGGTGCAGGCGATGCTCGGCGAGCCGCTGGCGCGCGACCACGCGGCGGCTCCTGGCATCGCGCCCAAGGTCGCCTGCCGATGAACGGCGCGCCGGGGAGCTCCGGCCCGGTGCGGCTGTCGGCGCTGGTCTCGACCTACGCCAGCGAGCGCTACCTGCAGGGCTGCCTCGAATCGCTGCTCGGCCAGACGCGGCGCGACTGGCTCGAGGTGGTCGTGGTCGACGCCTGCTCGCCGCAGCGCGAAGGCGAACTGGTGCGCGCGTTCCAGCAGGCGCATCCGGAGCTGCCGATCACCTACGTGCGCACCGAGGTGCGCGAAGCGAGCTCGGCGTCGTTCCGGCGCGCGATCGCGCTCGCGCGCGGCGAGTTCGTCACTACGGCCAACGCCGACGACCGCCACGCGCCCGACTTCGCCGAACGCATGCTGGCGGTGCTGGACCAGCGACCCCAGGTCGGACTCGTCTACGCGGACACCGCGATCACGAACCGGGACAACGAGACCTGGCACCGGCACACGGCGACGCGGCGCTTCGCGTGGCCGCACTACACGCCGGCCGTGGCGCTGTCGTGCTGCCTGTTCGGGGCGCAGCCGGTGTGGCGGCGCGCGGTGCACGACGTGGTCGGCAGCTTCGACGACGGGCACCGGTTCGCGAACGACCAGGACATGTTCCTGCGCATCGCCCGCCACTTCGGGGCCCTGCACCTCGACGAGGTGTTGGGCCTGTTCCTGCAGCGTCCGGACAGCGTCGCCGGCAGCGGCAACCGCGCCGCGTCGCTGGCCGACGCCTGCGCCGTGTTCCGCAAGGCCCGCAGCAGCTGGTCGATCGACGAGGTCGTGCCCGGCGCCACGGCGGCCGGACCGTTCGGTCTCGCCGCGGCCCACGTCGAGCTCGGCAACCTGTGTGCGCTCGGGCCCTACACCGACGCGGAGCTCGCGTTGCAGTGCTACCAGCGAGCGCTGCAGGCAGGCTCGGGCGGGCCCGACGCGACGCTGGTGAAGGACGCGTTCGCGAACAACACGGCCTGCATACTCGCTGCCGCGGGCCTCGCGGAGCAGGCCGAACGGGCGCTGGCGCTCGGCACGACGTCGCCGCACCGCCAGCACAATGCCCAGCGATTCCGCGGTGCGAAGCCCACGCTGCGCGAGCTGCGGTTCGTCGAGCTGCTGGCGCCGGTGGTGGTGCAGAGCCGGGCGAGCCGCGGCGTGGTGGTCGATCGCGCCGGCGCCGTGCACGACTCGGCGGTGGTCGAGCAGCGGCCGTGGGACGTGTTCACCGGGCCCAACGGAGTCCCGTGGGCGGAAGTGGCACCCTGCGTTGGCTAGCGGTCGCCTCGAGCTGCTGGGTCCGCGTCGGGCGGACTAGCGCTTCGGCTTGCCGACGTGCTGGTCGACCAGGATCGGGTTGCCGTCGGGGTCCGTGATCTGGAAGAACGCGGGGCCGTCGGTCTTCTCGTCGGCCTCGAGCGTGAACGGAATGCCGCGCTCCTTCAGCACGCGCTGGATCGCGCGCACGTCCTGGAACTCCTTCAGCTCCTCCTTGCCGTCGCCCCAGCCCGGATTGAAGGTCAGCATGTTCTTCGGGAACATGCCCTGGAACAGGCCGATCTTGGCCGCGCCGTTCTTCAGCACGAGCCAGTTCTGCTTCATGTCGCCGGCGACCTCGGTGAAGCCGAGTTTCTCGTAGAAGGCCCGGGCGACCTTCAGGTCCTTGACGGTGAGGCTGACGCTGAAGTGGCCGAGCTGCACGGGTTCGGCCTTCTTCGGGGCTGGATCCTGGAACAGGCCGGTGGTGACCACGCCGGACAGCAGCCCGGCGGCGAAGACGGTGGCGAGGGAGTTCATGGTGGGTGTGCCCGCACGCAGCGGGTCCTTTCGGGCTTTCGGAGCCGCTACCATGCCAGCTCGCCGTCGCCGCGACTTGCCAGATCTTGCGAACTCACCCGGAAGCCCCCGAGGAGCCGCCCGCCGACTACGTCGCGCGGGTCAATCGCGCGATCGACCACGTGGTCGCGAACCTCGATGGCGACGTGAGCCTCGCGTCGGTCGCGCGGGCGGCGCACTTCTCCACGTTCCACTTCCACCGCGTCTTCCAGGCGGTGGTGGGCGAGACGCTCGGCCAGTTCGTGAAGCGTCTGCAGCTCGAACGGGCGCTGTCCTTGATGTCGCACGCACCCGGCCGCTCGCTGACCGAGGTGGCGCTCGCCTGCGGCTTCGCGTCGTCCTCGGACTTCTCGCGCAGCTTCAAGCAGCGCTTCGGCGTGCCGCCCAGCGCCTTCGACCTCGAGGCCTTCCGCACGCAGCGCCGCGCCGAGTTCGAGCGCGCGCACGTCGGGCCGGACGGCGTGCCGCGCTTCACCACCCTGCCGGCCGGTGCGAATCCGGACGGCTTCTCGGTCACGTTGCGTGACCTGCCGCCGCGCACCGTCGCCTACGTGCGCGTGCTCGACCCGTTCCGCTCGTTCGAGCGCGTCGTCGAGGCCTACGAGCACCTGCGGCAGTGGGCGGAGCCACGCGGTTTCGCCGACCGGCAGTGGCTTGGCTACATGTGGGAGGAGCCGGAGATCGTGGCGATGGAGGACTGCCGCTACGACGCCGCGGTCGAGGTCGACGACGTGCGGCCCGAAGGACGGATCGGCCGCTTCCAGTTCCCGACGATGCGGGTCGCGGAAGTGCGGATCGCCGGCGACATCGCGCTCGAGGTGCGCGCGTTGGACTGGCTGTACGGGACCTGGCTGCCGCGCAGTGGCTACGAGCCGGACGACCAACCCGCGTTCGAGGCGTGGCTCGGCCGACCGTTCGCGCACGGCGTCGAGCACTTCACGATCGCCTGCCAGTTGCCGGTGCGGCGCAGTAGGGGCTGAAGCACGCGACGGGCCACAGGGGTGGTCGCGCGATGGTGGGCGATCGTCGACCAAGCAGCACGCCCATGGCGGTGGCATGGGTCTGTCGCGATCGAATGGACAGCATCCGAGCGAATGGGTTGGATTCGGCAGTCTGTCGCGGAGAGTCCGCCGCGACCGACCTGAAGGTGGCTGGCATGTCGAAGAGCCCAGAATCCGAGAACTCAGCCCCGCAAGGCGGGGGAGCTTGGGAGTTGCGAATGCGCCGGGCTGCGGAGCGCTATCGCATTCTGGAGGAGATCGCCCGCGGAGGCATGGGGCGGATCGTTCGCGTCCATGACGAAGATCTGCAGCGCGTCTCGGCGATGAAGATCGTGCTCGACGAAGGCAGCCTCGGCGGGACCGACGGGAAGGACGCCGCCTCCTCGCTGCTGCAGCGATTCCTGGAGGAAGCCCAGGTCACCGGCCAACTCGACCATCCGAACATCGTGCCGGTGCACGATCTTGGCCGGCTGGCCGATGGACGGAGTTTCTTCACGATGCGCCTCGTGCAGGGCGAAGACCTGTCCGCGGTGTTCCGGCAGGTGCAGCAGGGCAGCCGAGACTGGACGAGAGAGCGTGTGCTCGGCGCGATCCTGAAGGTCTGCGAAGCGATGAGCTATGCCCATGCGAAGGGCGTGGTGCATCGCGACCTGAAGCCGGCGAACGTGATGGTCGGCAAGTTCGGAGAGCTCTACGTGATGGACTGGGGGTTGGCTCGGGTGCTCGGCCGCACCGACCTCCGCGACGTCCGCCTGCAAGCTCCGGCCGCCGCGACCACACGGATCCGGAGCGATCGCGGTGGGCAACGCGCGGACGACCCTGGCTCCCCGTTGCTGACCATGGATGGCGACGTGGTGGGCACGCCCAGCTACATGGCGCCGGAACAAGCCAGGGGTGACATCGAGGCGATCGGGCCCCATTCGGACGTCTATTCGGTCGGTGCGATGCTCTACGAATTGCTGGCGGGTGCGGCGCCCTACGTGCCCAAGGATGGGCGGGCGAGCCCGCACACGATCCTGGCCGCTGTCCTGCACGGGCCACCACCCGAGTTGCCAACGGCTGCCGCGCCGATCGAACTCGCTGCCATCGTGGCCAAGGCGATGCGCCGCGACATCGCCGAGCGGTATCCGAGCACCAAGGAGCTGGCGGACGACTTGCGCAGCTACCTCGAAGGACGCGTCGTGCAGGCGCATGCAACGGGTAGCTGGCGCCGGCTGTGGAAGTGGGCCCGTCGAAACCGGGCGCTCACCGCGGCCCTGGTCGTGTCCATCCTGCTCGCTGTCGGGATGACGATCGCGGGGGTGCAGTGGTGGGTGCAGAATCGCCTGGCAGAGGCCGCGCAGAACTCGGCACTGGGGTCGCTGGACGCCGGCACCTTCGACAAGTGGCTGGAAGAGGTCGAGGGCAGTGGGGTGCCCGCGCCGGCACCGGGGCACTATCGGTTCGCGGATCTTGCCGGAGGGAGCAACCTCGTATCGCAGGTCGATTGCGTCACGTTGATCGACTATCGCGGTCCCCGGACAGACCTGGCCGTATGGCACGAAGTCTTCGAGTCGGGCCAGGTCACCTCGAAGACCCTGCTCTTCCAAGTTCCCTTCGGTCAGCGCGTGCTCTGGACGCCGGAAGAGGGCTACCATTCGCATGAGGTGGGCCATCCGCTGACCGAGGGACTGCAGGCCTTGCTGCTGTCCGTCGACGAGCCCCACGACGGTTCCAAGACCTATAGGGTCGAGCTGCGGCTGTTTGGTTCCTCGTGGCACCTGGCGACTTGGTACGGGTCGACTAGCAGGCGTCCTAGGCCTTCGCGTGGAGAGTTCGAGTTTCAGCGGCCCAGCGGGTCGTACTCCGCCGGGCGCTTGACCCCGATGATGCTCGCGCCTCAGCAGTTGGAGCAGAACCACCGTTCCCACGACGAGCCACTGCTGCTTTGGGGCGAGACCTTCACAGAGTCCGGCTGGGAAGCGAGGATCGAGTCGCGGATCGTCGCCCGGTTCGTGGAGCGCTGACGGGTTCGAGTTCCATCGCTTCCCGCATCGGCGGCTGCGTGGCGAAGGACGACGAGCGCGCCACACTCATGGGGCGCGTCGCACCGGCAGCGTGCTCAGCGTCGCCAAGGCGACCATCCCGGCGGCAGCCAGCAGGCAGCTCTGCAGGCCCGCCGGTCCTTCGCCAGCGGCGGCGAACAGGGCTCCCGACGCGACCGTGCCGACCAGTCGGCCGAGGCTGTTGGCGGCGTAATAGAAGCCGACGCGTTCGACCGTGCCGTCGCCACCGGCGACCGCGAGCACGAGCCAGCTGTGCAGGCTCGAGTCGAGCGCGAACACGGCGCCGTAGACGCAAAGGCCGACGACGAGCACGAGGTCGGTCGGCACCGAGGTCGGCAGCAGCAACGCCGTCGCCAGCAACGGCATCAGCAGGCTCGCGGTGGTGGCGGCGACCAGCCTTGCCCCGTGCTGCGGATCGCGCGGCCGGACGAGCCGCGGCGTCGCCGCCTGGACCACGCCGTAGCCGATCACCCAGGCCGACAGGAACGTGCCGACCAGCGTCGTGGGCCACTGCTGGGTGCTGGCGAGGAACAGCGGCAGCGCGATGCTGAACCACGCATCGCGCGACCCGAACAGGAACATGCGCGCCGCCGCGAGCCAGCGCACCGGTGCCGGCTGGCTGGTGACCGAGCGCAGCGTCGCCTTCGCCTTGCCGGCCATCGGTGGCAGCAGCAGGAACGCACCCAGCAGCAGGATGGCGAGCAGCACCGAAAGCCCCGCGTTGGTCCCACGGAACCCGACCGTCGCCAGCAGCGCGCCGCCGACGAAGAAGCCGAGCCCCTTGGTGGCGTTCTTGCTGCCGGTCATCCAGGCGACGAGCCGCAGCAGGCCGTGCGAAGAGGCCCCGTCGTCGGCCGGCACCAGCGTGCGCACGTAGCTCTTCGCGGCGGTCTTGGCGAGGTCCTTGGCGATGCCGGACAGCACCTGCGTCGCCATCACGTAGGGAATCGACAGCCAGGCCGCGTCGGCCGCCAGCAGCAGGCAGGCCACTCCCTGCAGGAACAGGCCGAGCAGCAGAGGCACCTTCAGACCGAACCGAGCACCGAGCCAGCCGCCGAGCAGGTTGGTGAACACGCCGGCGATCTCGTACGGTAGCAGCACCAGCACCAGGGCGAGTGGCGTGCGGCCGAGCTCGTGCAGGTGCAGCAGCACCAGCATGCGCAGTGCCCCGTCGCTGAGCGTGAAGCCCTGGTAGCAGGTCGTCACACACCAGAACGACCACGACGCGGGCTTCGTGGTACCAGGCCGGTCCGCCGGCAGCTCGTGCGTCATGCCCTGGCCGCCTGGAAGCGCTGCACCAGGTCGACCATGCGGTTCACGTAGCCCCACTCGTTGTCGTACCAGGCCATCACCTTGACCATGCGGCCGTCGACGACCCGCGTGCACAGCGCGTCGACGATGCCGCTGCGTGGATCGCGC
>JAEUHU010000063.1 GCA_016793305.1 Planctomycetota bacterium | reverse complement strand
CCGGAAGCCGAAGTCGACCAGCGTGGTCTTGCGCGCCCGATCGCCGCGATACATGCCGCCGGCCTGCGGGATCGCCACGTGCGACTCGTCGACGACCAGCAGGAAGTCGTCGGGGAAGTAGTGCAGCAGCGTCGCCGGCGGCTGGCCCGGCGCCCGGCCGTCGAGGTGGCGGCTGTAGTTCTCGATGCCCTGGCACATGCCGGTCGCGCGCAGCATCTCGAGGTCGTGCCGGGTGCGCTGGCCGAGCCGCTGCGCCTCGAGCAGCTTCTTCCGGCCCTCGAGTTCGGTGAGCCGTTCTTCGAGTTCCTGTTCGATCGACGTGCAGGCGCGCAGCAGCTGCTCCTGGCTCGCCACGTACTGCGTGGTCGGGTAGATCGTCACCTGCTCGAGCTGCTCGAGCACCTCGCCGCGCAGCGGGTCGATCGCGGTGATCGACTCGATCTCGTCGCCCCACAGCTCGATGCGGATCGCGCGGGCGTCCTCGTAGGACGGGTAGACCTCGACCACGTCGCCACGCACCCGGAAGCGGCCGGCCTGGAAGTCGTAGTTGTCGCGCACGAACTGGATCGCCACCAGCTGGCGCAGCAGCACGTCGCGGTCGAGCCGCTGCCCCTTGTGCACCGCGACCGACAGCTCGCGGTAGGTCTCCGGCGAACCGAGGCCGTAGATGCAGCTGATCGAGGCGACGATCAGCACGTCGCGGCGGTCCATCAGCGAACGGGTCGCCGAGTTGCGCATGCGCTCGATCGCCTCGTTGATCAGCGCGTCCTTCTCGATGTACGTGTCCGTGGTCGGCACGTAGGCCTCGGGCTGGAAGTAGTCGTAGTAGCTGACGAAGTACTCGATCGCGTTGTCGGGGAAGAACGACTGGAACTCGGCGTACAGCTGGGCGGCCAGGGTCTTGTTCGGCGCCAGCACCAGGGTCGGCCGCTGCAGCCGTTCGACCAGCTTGGCGACCGTGAACGTCTTGCCCGAGCCGGTGACGCCGAGCAGCGTGCTGGCCTTGGCCCCGCCCTCGATCCAGCCGGCCAGCCGTTCGATCGCCTGCGGCTGGTCGCCGGCGGGCTGCAGGTCCGAGTGCATGCGGAAGCGCATGGCATCGGGTGTACGCGATCGTCCCGGCCCCACACAACGGCGCGCCCGGCACCGATCGAACCGCGCCGCCATCGCCGGCGTTGACACCCCGGCGGAACCGGCCTTACCGTGCCCGGGCCCCGCATCGTCCCCCCCAACAGCCCCAGGTACCATCGTGGTTCGACGTCCGTCGCGCAGTCCGAAGCCCGGTCGCAGCAAGGTCGGAACCAGCAAGGGAGGCACCACGATCCGCGTCGCCAAGGACGGCAAGGTCGAAGCGCCGTGCCCCCAGTGCGGGACGCTGTATCGCGTGCACGCCCAGAGCCTGGACCAGATCATCAACTGCCAGGAGTGCGGCAAGGTCTTCCCGGCGCGCCACACCGCCGGTCGCAAGGCGCACGCCCCCGACCACACCAAGGCCTACGTGGTGTTCGGCATCGTGGCGCTCGGCCTCGTCGCCATGTTCGTGGTGCTGGCGAGCCCCGGCGACAAGCAAGCCGGCAAGGCGAACCAGGCCGCCAAGGCGCAGGCCAACCCCGGCACCAGCTACACGGTCGGCACGCACCCACGCAGCGGCCAGCTGCTGCGTTGGGCCGAAGCAGTGGCCAGCGGCAACCGGCTGGTGCTGCAGACCCACACCGACCTCGCGGCGGTCGGCAAGCTGCTCGGCGCGCCTTATGGCGACACCGATGCGACGCTGAAGGCGATCGCCAGCCATGCGCTCACGGCCCCGCTGCGCGAACTCGCTCCCGTCAGTGCCGTACTGGCGAGCGAAGCCGACATGACGGCGCCGAGTGGCACCGGCATCCTCTACGTGGTGCCGAAGCCCGGCGACGCGGGCTACCGCAAGGACACCCGCGGCGAGCTCGAGCTGACGTTCCGCAAGGAAGGCGACGAGCAGGTCGTCGTCACCGGCTGGCGTGTGAAGACCGAACCGGTGCGCGCCGCCGGGCAGAGCAAGCAGGGCGACGCGGCGAAGCCCGCCGATGCCGGGCTCGGCGCGCTGGCCGGCGACAAGCCGGCCCAGGTCGAGATCACCGACAGCGGCGGCACGCGCAAGGTGACGGAGACGAAGCCGCAGGCGCTCGGCCACTGGCCGAAGGCGACGCCCGAGCAGCAGAAGTTCGCCGACCAGATCGTCGCCGACATCCTGTTCAGCCTCAGCGACGAGCCCGGGGCCGCCGGCAAGTTCACGCGCGCGACGCTGCAGGTGCGCACGCTCGAGGAAGCGAGTGCCGTGGTGCCGCGCATCCTGAACGCGATGTTCGAGCTCTACGAGGACCCGAACGCCAACAACGACAAGCTGAGCCAGCTCAACAAGGCGCTCTACGCGATCACCGGCTGGAGCGTGAACTACCAGGTGCGCAGCTCCGAGGACCCGGCCAAGGACAAGGCCGAGCGCCAGTCGTGCGTGCGGCAGTGGTTCGGCTGGTACCAGCAGAACCAGGCCAACGTGCTGCGCCACCGCGAAGCCGAGGAGGCCGGCGACGAGCCGCGCTGACCTCCCCGCCCCGCCCGAACTCCCCACCGCCCCTCTCCCACCATGACCGTTCTCCAGATCACCTGCGACAACTGCGGCGCCAAGTACAAGCTGCCCGAGTCGTTCACGGGCGCCCAGGCCAAGTGCCAGAAGTGCCAGAGCATCATCGACGTCGCCAAGCAACGCGCCGCTGCCCAGGCGGGCGGTGGAGAGGCAGCGAAGCCAGCGGCCGCGGCGAAGCCCGCGTCGGCCGCCAAGCCGGCCGTCGATCGCAGCAAGCTGCAGAAGCCGAGCGAACCGGCGACGAAGAGCTCGGGGGTGCTGTCCAGCAAGCCGCCCAGCGGCAAGGTACCGGCGAAGCCCGCCAGCAAGGGGACTGGCAAGCCGACCCACCGCGCCGCCGCCAACGACGACGAGGACGACGGGCGGCCGCAGCGGACGGTCCCGAAGAAGAACAGCACGATGCCGGTGCTGATTGCGGGCCTGGCCCTGCTGGTGGTCGCCGGCGTGATCCTGGTCGTCAAGTCGAGCGGCGAGAAGCCGAAGCCGGAGCCGACCAAGGAGTCGACCGCGAAGGCGCCCGAGGCGGGCAAGCCTGCCGGGACCGACAAGCCGGTCGAGCCCGAGAAGGCGATCGCGCCGGGTGGTGGTCCCGCGAAGCCGAAGGCCGAGGACGCCAAGCCCGCCGACGCCGCCGCGAAGGAGACGGAGAAGCCCGCCGAGAAGCCCGCCGAGAAGCCGGCCGAAACGCCAGCCGAAACGCCGGCCCCGGCGGCGCCTTCCGGCCCTGCCGCCAACGAGGTGGTGACGCCGGCCGGCCAGACGGTTCGCATCACCAACCCCCCGGCGACGATGGCCGACGTCACCGACCCGAAGACCTACCCCGAGATCACCTGGCCGGCGAGCATCGACGACGCGACCAAGACCGAAGTCCGCGAACTGGCCGAGACGGCCGCGACCGACACCGGGATCCAGGGCACCCGCGCGTCGAACAAGCTGCGTGAGAAGGGTCACCCGTCGGTGTTCGCGATCGTCGAGCGCCTGCGCACCATCGACTACAAGGATGTCGATGCGACGCAGGGCGCCAACCTGCTGAACAAGACCCTCGAGGACCTGACGAACCGCGTGCTCAGTGCTGGCTACATCCAGATCCCGCCGGGCTTCGAGATGACGCCGGCGCTGGCCGAGCTGAACACCCGGTCGGCGAAGAAGTGGATCGACGCGCTGGCGAAGCTGCAGACCCCGGCCGACCTGAAGAAGATCATCGACAGCCGGAAGCCGACCCCCGACGACGACAAGTGAACGCGGCCCGGGGCGCACGAGCCGCTATGCTCGCCGCCCCTCGATGACCGACATCGCCGCCGAACTCACCCCCCGCGAGATCACCCGCCGCCTCGACGAGTACATCGTCGGGCAGCAGAAGGCCAAGCGCGCCGTCGCCGTGGCGCTGCGC
>JAEUHU010000039.1 GCA_016793305.1 Planctomycetota bacterium | reverse complement strand
GTCGTCGTTCCAGCCGCCGAGGATCTTGCAGGTCACCTTGATCTGGTCGCTGCCGTTGTCGGCGCGGCCGGTGTAGGTGCCGCCGGCGATCAGCACGGTGTCGCCGTTCTTCAGGTTCGGCGCGATCACCGAGAGGTCGCGCACGGGCTCTTCCTTGGTGCCCTTCTTGCCTTTGCCCGTCGCGGCGGACACGTAGTACGTGGTGCCTTGGGCAGCAGCGGGGAGGGCGAGCAGCAGCGCGCTGCCGAGGAGAGTGAGGGTGCGGAGGTTTGCCATGGCGGTCGCATCGACGGCGGTGCCATGGGGGCTTGAGCGGCAGAGGCGCCGCGCGCCGGAGCAAGGCTGGGAGGAGCCGTCGCCTCCTGGGCCCGATGCTGTGGATGGGGGAATGTCAGAAGGATCGAAGTGAGAGCCTGTGTCCTCCCTCATGGATCCTGATACGGCCCGGCGTGATACCGGCCATGTGCCGTTCGCTGGCTCCCTCGCGCCCAGATGGCGAGGCGTTCGCTGCCAGCGGGATCGTGCGGCGATGTCCTCGGCTTGGCTGCACTCGGCGGAACGCGACGGGTCGACCGTGCGCGCGATGTCCGTCGGCTTGCGAGCGGCCGACAGGCTGAGGCCGCTGCTGGACGACTTCGCTCTCATGAGGCACGATGTCGGGCCGGGGTCCTGGATGGTCCAGGGCCGCAGCTTGAACTTTCGCTTCCTGCTCCCCGTCACGACCAATGCAAGCCAGATCTTCCTCCCTCCGAGCGACCACGACCGTCCTCGGAGCTGCCGTCGCCCTGCTCTGCGCCTCGAACCTGTCGGCGCAGCTCGCCTACACCCAGAACTTCGACAGCATGGCGACGGGCTTGACCCCGCCGACCGGCTTCACGGGCAACTTTGCCACGTTCACCGGTGCCACGACCTGTGGCGGCACCGGCACGTCCATCCGCCGCAACCTGACGGCGACCGTGACGACGGGTGAGGTCGGCACCTTCCTCGGCGTGTCGACCGGCAACCTCGCGCAGATCGCGTTCGACTACAAGATCATGGTGTCGACCGCGAACACCGTTCCGGCGGTCGCGCCGTGGGGCACGATCGACGTGCAGGTCGGTGCCACGCCGACGGGCCCGTGGACCACGATCGGCAGCGTCACGGACGAAGCGCAGACCGGCGCGTGCCTCAACAAGGCGTTCCCGTTCACGCCGACTCCCGGGCCGGTGTTCTTCCGCTTCAACTGCACCCGCACCGGCGGCACCAACTACTGGAACTTCGACAACATCGAAGTGGTCGAGCTGGTCCCGTGCGTCGGCACGCCGAACCCGGGCAACACCGTCGGCCCGACCGAGGCCTGCGCTGGCGCGAACTTCACGCTGAGCCTGCAGAACAACGTGACCGGCACGGGCATCACCTACCAGTGGTACGAGAGTGCCGTCAGCGGCACCGGCCCCTGGACGTCGATCCCTGGTGCCAACAGCAAGACGTACGCGACGAGCCAGACCGTCAGCAAGTGGTACTACTGCGAGGTGATCTGCGCCTCCGGCCCGTCGACGGGCAACAGCACGCCGCTCAGCGTGCCGATGGCGGTCACGACCTTCCCGCAGGACTGGAGCACGGGCGTCGTCACGCCGAACTGCTGGACGACCCAGCAGATCGCCGGCACGGGCCTGCCGCTCTACAGCACCGTCAGCGGCTACGGCCTCGGCACTGGGTCCGTCCAGTTCAACTTCTTCACGCAGGGCACGACCACCGAGAACGCCATCGTCAGCCCCGAGTTCGCGCCGGTCGGTCCGGGCAACTTCGTCCAGTTCGACGCTGCGGGCGCCCACTGGGCCGCCGCCGTCGACTTGATCTTCGTCGAAGAGTCGCCGGACGGCGGCACGACCTGGAACACCATCGCCACGCTGGACAACGCGCAGGCGGGCGGCGTCCTGAACACCGCCCTGTTCCCCGGCAACACCAACTACACCGCCGCTCAGGTGCTGCCTGCCCACTGGGTCACGCTGGCCTATCCGCTGGCCGCCGGCACCAACCGCCTGCGCCTGCGTGGTGACTCGCAGTACGGCAACAACCTCTACTTCGACAACCTGTTGATCACCAACAGCCCGCCGGCCTACCACGCCACGGTCGGCGTCGGGTGCTACGACTCGTTCACGTCGGCCCTGGTCGAGGAGTTCGCCACGACGGCCGCCGCCAAGGCCAAGCTCGACGGCAACGCGCTGACGTTCATCAACACCGGCACGGGCTACCTCGCCCTGTGGGTCGCCGGTGGCGGCACCGGCTTCGTCGCCCCGAGCGGCACGGCGACGCAGCTGACGATCGCCGACGACGGCAACGTGACGATCACGCCCACGCAGGCCACCACGGTGCCCGGCGTCGGTAGCGTCACGACCTGGAACGTCGCCTCGAACGGCGTGCTGACCGCGGGTGCCACCGCCAACATCGCCGATGCTGGCCCGTCCCGCGCGGACGTCGCCACCTCGACCGGTCTCGCCTTCTACAGCTGGCGCGACTGGAACTCGAACATCACCGGCAGCGGCAAGATCAAGTGGGAGGAGATCGGCACGACCATCTACGTCACCTGGGATGGCGTCTACGCCTACGGCACGACCTCCGATGCGACGACCTTCCAGTTCCAGATCGACACGACCACGGGCAACGTGACGATCGTCTGGACCAACTACGCGCCGACCGCCACCGGCATCAACGTCGTCGGTGCCACGCTCGCGGGCGCCAGCATCACCCCGCCGTCGCTCGACCTGACCACGGCGGCGCCGTTCCTCATGGGCGCCGACATGCAGGCCATGAAGCTGGCCGTGTCCGGCCGCCCGATCAACAACGGCACGCCGCCGAACTACACGATCAGCAACATCCCCGAGTACTTCCCGGGCGCTGGCTTCAGCGGTCTCGCGGTCGTGTTCGGCTTCACGCCCATCCCGGGCGGTGTCGACCTCGGCACTGCGCCGTTCGACATCGGTGCGCCGGGCTGCTCGGGCTACACCACGCCGGACGTGATCGTGATCATCGGCATCGTGCCGGCCGGCCCGGTGTCGTTCCCGATCGCGTGGAGCATCCCGGGCGTTCCGGCTCAGCTGTGGATGCAGGCGGTCTCCGAGTTCACCCCCGGCACGCTGCCGAACGGCCAGAACGTGGGTGGCAAGGTCGTCAGCAACGCGCTCGAGATCTACATCGCCAACAGCTGAACTTGGCGCTGCACGCCGAGAGCTCCTCGGCGTGACGGTCCGAACGGGCCCCGCACATCGATGGCGATGCGCGGGGCCCTTCTCGTTGGTGCGAGCCCGGCCCCGATCCCGACGAAGCGAACCGCCGTCGGCCAGGGCTCGACCGGTGCAGCCGTGGATGGGGCTCTACCGATAGACGACCGATGCTGCGGATCGGGGCGAAGGGAATGGTGGCGACGGCGGCTCTGCTGTCTTGCGCGGGCCTGTTCGCGGCTGCGTCGGGGTGGGGCTGTGGCGAGGAACGTGCCGCCCGGCGGGCTCGGCTCCAGGCGTTCGTAGGCACGAAGCACGTGGATCTCCATCCAGTTCGGGTCGTAGCGCCGAGTGTCGCCCCCGAAGGGCTGGTGCTGGCCACGTGGGAGGTCGCCAGCCAGGTTCTCGAGACCCAGGTGTCGGGGGCCATGCTGCTGCGTCTCGAGGCCGAATCCGCGGTGGCCGAACGTGCGGCCGCTTGGCCTGTGCTCGAGCCGGTCGTCCAGTCGCTGGCAGCCGTGACGGGCATGGAACGGCGACGCGTAGCAGGGCGCCACCAAGTCCTGCGAGCCCTTCGGGTGGCGCAGCTGCACGCGGTGGATCGCCGGGCCTGGACCGAGCAGGTCACCTGGTGGGAGATCGCCAGTGCCGTGTTCGAGCGCAGTCTGCCGAGTGGGTTCCCCTGCTGCTTCGGCGGCGACTGGCCGGACGAGCGGCTGTTGCGGCTCGATCGTCCAGCGCTGGTGCGACTTGGCGACGTGGTGCGCGGCATGGACGAGCGCACGATCGCGGTCGACGACGTGCGCTCGTCCCTGCGCCAGCAGTTGCCGTTCCTGCTCCTGCCGAGCGTGCCACCGCGCTGGCGCGACCGCCTGGCGGCCTGGCAGTTCGGCTTCGACGCCTACGAACGCGAACGGGTCGCCGCCGACGAACTGATCACCGCCCTGCCGCTGCTCGAGCCGTACGACGTGCCCTGGTCGGTGCGCCAGGACCAATGGCGGCGCTTCGCCGACAGCGTGCGCCGCGGGGCCGGGGCCAGGATGGCGGATGGCTGGGGCGGTGCACACGAGTTCGTGTGGCGCGAGGAGCAGGCCAGGTTGCGCCTGCTGCGGCTGGTGATCGCGTGGCGCCTCGGTGAGCCGTTGCCGACCCTGCTCGATCCGTTCACCCTGCAGCCGATCGCCGTGGAGACCCGCGGCGAGGGCGCCTCGTTCCGGTGCGAGTCGCCCGGGGCGGTGTTGACGAGGCACGCTGCACGCGCATTCGTCCTGGATTCGCGGTGAGGTGCTGGGGGGGGGCGGGCTTCAGGCGGGCAGGTCTTCGCCAGCCTTGGAGATCCCGGCATTCTTGCTGCCGGTTCTTCGGATGCTCCGTAGGCGCGTCCACCCCGCATCGGCGATCGGCAGACGCCTACTTGCCGCCGAACATCGCCGGCTCCCGCGGCAGCTCGACGAAGCCGTCGGTTCCCTCGACGATGCGGATCGTGCGATCGACCGGCACGTCCTTCAGCACGACCTGCTTCTGGTCGCGAGGCCAGGTGATCGTCAACGTCTTCACCACCGTGGATTTGCCGAGCCCGAGGTGCTGGCGCAGCGGGTTGGCGCCGAAGCACCCACCGCTGCCGACGTCGCGGTGCACGGTGCGCACCGTGCCACCCTCGTCGATCACCGCCGCGAGGTGCGCACCGATCGCCGCACGGTTGCTGTGCGTGCCGACCAGCTGCACGCAGAGCCAGTGGTTGCCGAAGCCAGGGTTCTGGAACAGCGCGTTGTGCGCGGCGTCGCCCGGATAGGCGCCGCCCTGGATCGAGTAGAGGTCGAGATCGCCGTCGTCGTCGAGGTCGGCGAAGCAGGTGCCGTGCCCCTTCTGCAGGTGCCCGGTGCCGCTGGCCATCGTCACGTCGGCGAACGCCTTGCCTCCCTGGTTGTGGAACAGCAGGTTCGGCATCAGGCTGTAGTAGTACGGGTCGCCGGTGCCGAGGTAGAAGTCGAGGTAGCCGTCGTTGTCGAGATCACCGTAGTTGGCGCCCATCGGCAGCGCCGGCAGGTCGAGGCCCATGGCCTTCGTCACGTCGGTGAACGAGCCCTTCCCGTCGCCGCGCCACAGCCGCATCGTCTCCGGATGGGGGCGTGGCACGCCGAGCCAGTGTGCAGTCATGTCGCCGATGCCGGTGCAGTAGGCGGCGCAGTACAGGTCGAGGCAGCCATCGTTGTCGTAGTCCCAGAACCACGCGCCGAAGCTCTCGGTCGGGTGCTGCATGCCGAAGCGGTCGGCGAGGTCGGTGAATCGCCCGTTGCCGCCGTTGTGGTAGAGACGGTTCGGCTCGTGCAGGTTGCTGACGTAGAGGTCGACGTGGCCGTCCCGGTCGTAGTCACCGAACGTGATGCCCTTCGTGTAGCCGAGGTTCTGCACGCCGGCGCGCTCGGCGACGTCGAAGAACGTGCCGTCGCCCTCGTTGCGGAACAGCTGGCACGGCGCCTTGATCTTGGCCGACGACTCGTTGCCGACGTAGACGTCGAGATCGCCGTCGTTGTCGAAGTCGTACCAGTCGCAGGTCGAGGTCGGATAGTGCACGTCCCCTAGGCCCGCCGCGAACGTCACGTCGACGAACGTGCCGTCGCCCTGGTTCTCGAGCAGCGAGTTCGGGTGCCGACCGCCGTCGTAGAGCCAGGCGCCGCGGCAGACGAACACGTCGAGGTCGCCGTCGTTGTCGTGGTCGGTCTGGAAGATGTCGATCCCGCTGGTGATGCCGAGCAGTCCCGAGTCCGCGGTGCAGTCGACGAAATGGCCCGCGCCGTCGTTCCGGAACACCCGGAGCTGCCCGTCGGCCTGCCACAGCGAGATCATCAGGTCGAGGTCCGTGTCGCCGTCGAGGTCGTCGGCGATCACGCCACCGAGCATGCCGAACAGGTCGAGCCCGACCCGGTCCGCGACGTTCGGCAGCTTCGGGAAGGGCTCGCTCGACGCCATGGCGCTGGCCGGGATGCGGTGTGCCTCGGGCACGCCGTCCGGCCAGCTGTCGAGGGTCATGTGCGCGAGGTTCAGGAGCCAACGGGCGCCGAGGTGCCAGTAGTCGTCCGGCGGCGTGTCCTGCAGCACGGCCAGGAAGTACGGGATCGCCTTGGTCGAGCCTTCGGTCGCCGTGTGCAGGGCGCCACCACGCAGCGGCAGGATGCAGCTCTCCGGCGTGTTGCGGGCGCAGCAGTTGTCGGTCTCGGCGAGGCGCAGCCAGGCCATGCCGAGGTAGAAGCGCAGCGAGTTCCGGCCGCCCTGGTCCTCGGGGATCGTGCCCTTCTGCATCGCTTCGAGGCCCTGTTCGAGGATGGCGATGCCGTCGCGCGTGGCGCCGAGCCGCAGGTGCTCGAGGGCAGCGTCGAGGCGCAGCTTCCACGGCGCCTGTTCGCCGGCGGCGGCGAGTTCGGCCCAGAGAGCCTTGGCCTTCTGGTCACCGTGGTACTTGTGGTCGGTCTTGGCCTGCTTGGCGATCGCCGCCAGCTCTTGGACCATGCGGCGATGACTCGCCTGCTTGGCGGCGGCATCCGGTCGTTGGGCCGATGCGGGCACCGTGAGCAGCAACGAGGCGGCCGAGGACAGCAACAACAGGGACGACGACTTCATCGCGTCGCACGTTACCGCGATCCCGGGGCGAGGCTCAGAACTGCTTGAACTCGCCGCCGTTCTCGGCCGCCAGCTTCTGCAGGAACTCCACGTTCAGGTCGCGGCCGATCGCGATGCAGTGGATCATCACGCGCTGCAGCGGATTCCAGGTGCGGCAGCTCGCCAGGATCTTGTCGGTCGAGTCGAGCTGGCCGTCGGGCCTGGTCGGCGCCCCGTCGGTCAGCAGGAAGATCGTGTCGAGGTCGAGCGCGTAGTACTTGTCCTTGCCGCCGCGGCCGGCGAGCCGGAAGCCCATCTCGAGGCTGTCGTGGATGTTCGTGCTCGAGCCTGGCTGCAGCGTCTTCACGAACTGCTGCGCCCGCATCACCGTTTCCTTGGTCGCGAGCTGCATCTTCGGCTCCCAGATGTGCGGCGTCTCCTGGTACCAGATGATCGCGAACTTCTGCTCGGGGCGCAGCTGCGACAGGCCGCGGATCAGTTCGGCCTTGCAGGCCTCGAGCCGCGTCGTCTCCGGCGTCTTGCCGCCGGCACTCGTGCCGGTGGTCTTCAGCGCGACCTTCGCCGTCATCGAGCCCGAGCAGTCGATCACGTAGAGGATCGACTTGCAGGTGTCCTGCGGGATCCCGAAGTAGTAGAGGTCGTCGTGCACGCTGCGCTTGGTCGGCGTGCCGGTGCCGAGTTCCTTGCCGCCGGCGTTGAAGGCGGCACTCTCGGCTTGCCACCACGACTGCCATGCCGCGACGTTGCCGCCGAACTGCTGGCCGGTCAGCACCTCGAGGGCGGCGACCACACGCGTGCGCGTCTGCCCGGTGGCGCGCGCCAGCAGCTTCAGCATGGGCGCGATCGCTTCGGGCACCGCGAGCTTCGCCAGGGCCTGGGCCGCACGTTCGGCGACGCCTTCCTCCTTGTGGTCGAGCAGCGCGATCACCGGCTGCGCGAACGCCGAGGCCGTCTTGCCGGCGGCACCGAACGCGTCGAGCAGCACGATCACGTCGGCGGGTTCCTTGGCCTTCGGCAGGGCGGCGGCGAGCTCTTCGAGCACCTCGCCGGCGGCGGCACCGATCGCCTTGCCCGACGCGACCTTGACCGGGGCCGGCAGCTTCTTGTTGTTGCAGACGCGCTGCAGCAACCACAGCACGCTGTCGCGGCGCTGCAGCGCCGCGATCCTGGTGCCGAGGGCGGCCACCAGTTCGCGCAGTTCGTCGGCGCGCTGGCGCAACGTCTCGTTCTTGCCGCGCAGTTCCTTCGCGCGCTCGAACTTGTCGGTCGGCAGCGAGTTGGTCTTCTTGTCGACCATCGCCTCGATGTCGGCGAGCTCGATGGTGACCGCGTCGCGCTCGAGGTCGACCTGGGTCAGCTCGGCGTCGACGACGACCCACGCTTCGACCAGCGCTTCCGCGGCCTTGCCGGAGTCGAGATCGGCCACGGCCCGCAGGGCTGCCTGCCGCTCGGCGAACGGCTTGCCCTTCGGGGGCGGCGCGAAGGCCTTCTGGAAGCCACTCAGCAGCTTGCCTTCGTCCTGAGCGGGGACGAATTGCACCAACAGCGCCGCGACAGCGAGCGCACGCAGGAGAACGGAACGGAGCATCGCGCGGGGGAGGGCAGGCGGGAGAGGGCCCGGGCAGTGTCGCCGGAGCGGGGCCCGGCACAAGGGCCACCCGTCGGCGCGGCCGGCTCGTTCAGCCGTCGGCTGCCGCGACCGCTCGGCCGACCAGCGCCGTCACCGGCAGGCCGCCGTGCTTCGTGCTGAACGCGGCCTGCAGCGGCAGGCCGGTGCGCCGCACGAGCCGCGGGTCGTGGGCCAGCAACGCCACGCGCCAGCCCTCGCCGAGCCGCGCGGCCCGGTTGCCGAGCGTCTGGTAGAGCGGGCGCAGATCGGGCCCTTTGCCCACGCGCACGCCGAACGGCGGGTTGCTGGCCAGCAGCCCCTGCGAGGGGGCGGCGTGTTCCTGCAGCCACGGCTGCGCGGCCAGGGCGGCATGCTGGAAGTCGATCCACGCGGCGACGCCGGCGCGTTCGGCGTTGGCCTTCGCCGCGGCCACGGCCCCTTCGTCGCGGTCGCTGCCGGCGACCTTGGCCTGCGGCCGGTGCGCAGGGGGCGCAGCGACGTTCTTCGGCCACGCATCGGCGTCGAACAGGGCAAGATGCTGCAGCGGAGGTGGCCGCAATCGCCCGGGTGCGAGGCCCGCCGCGAGCCCCGCGGCCTCGATCGCGATCGTGCCCGAGCCGCAGAACGGGTCGAGCAGTGCATCGCCGTCGGCGAACCCGCCGGCCAGCAGCAGTGCGTGGGCGAGGTCTTCGCGCAGCGGCGCCTTGCGACCGTCGAGCCGGTAGCCGCGGCGATGCAGCGGCGTGCCGGTGGTGTCGAGCGACAGTGTGCAGACGTCGTCGCGGAAGCGCGCGTGCACGCGTGCGACCAGGTCGTCGTCGGGGTGCGCGCCCGGCAGCGGTCGGCCGAACGCGGCGGTGATCGCGTTCCCGATGCGCTCCTCGGCGGCGCCGGTGTGGTAGATGCGCGAGCCGCGGGTGGTGGCGCGCACCTGCAGCGGCACCTGCGGCCGCAGCCATTGGCGCCACGGCAGGTCGGCGGCCTTGCGCTGCAATTCGCCGAGCGCCCGGCAGGGGAACTGGGCGAGGCGCAGCAGCACGTGGCTCGCGGTGCCGAGCCACAGTCCGCAACGCTGCGCGGTCGACGCGTCACCGCGGAAGCTCGCCCCGCCCGGCACGCGCGTCGACTCGAGGCCGAGTCGCTGCAGTTCTGCCATCAGCAGCGGCTCGAGGCCTGGCTGGCAGGCAGCGAACAGTTCGAACGTCGGGGGCATCGCGCGAGGGTAGCAGCGCCCGGCATGCGTTCCAGCTCGCGCGCCGCCGCGGTCATTGCACGGTCAGCCAGAGGGCAGGGCTCGTGCTCAGGTTCGACGGCGACGGCGAGCACGGTCCGTTCCACTGTACGAACGTCTGCACGGCTGCGGCGAAGCCCTGCAGGTTCGCCGGGATCGCCAGCGGGGTGATGGCGCGACCTTCGGCATCGCCGAACGCCGGGAACAGCGCACACAGCGCCGGGTCGAAGTGCAGCAGCACTCCGAGTCCGGGTTCCAACAGGCCACCGTGCGGCACGACGCCGACCGCCGTGACGCACGCCGCGTTCGGCGGGGCGCGATCGACGATCACGGTGAAGGTGCTGGAGCCGGCCACCGGGGCGGCCGAGACGTCGATGCCGTGCCAGCCTTCGCACCCGGGCGTGCCGATGCCGAAGTCGATCACGCCGTCCGGCCGCTGCACGCGCACCTGCACCCGCATCGTCCCGAAGCCCTCGTCGAACACGGGCGCCGCGAGCAGCGCCTTGCCGCCGCCGAAGCCGTCGCCGTCGGCGCGTCGTTCGTGGTCTTCGCTCGCCCAGAGCGGCAGGCCGGCCGGGTCGCGCGGCACGTCGGCTTCGCTGACGCGCACGGCGTGCACGTCCGGCTCGAAGTCGTAGTTCCACACGTTGCTCTGCAGCGTCTCGTAGGTGACCACGTACTCGCTGCCGTTCCACAGCACGCTGGCGCGCGACTGGCCGTTCGGGGCCGGCGTGATCGACTGCATCGGGGCCGGCATGCTGCCGTCCGGCAGCACACGCTGCACGAGCACGTCGGCGTTGGTCCAGTTGCTGCCGGTCTGCGCGACCAGCAAGGCACTGGTGCCGGAGCTCGCCACGTCGAGCGCGCCGCGGTCCTGCATGGTCAGGATGCCCATCGCTCCGGCCGTGGTGACGGCTCCGTTCGGGTCGACGAAGTGCACGCTGATGCTCGCCTGGCTCTGGAACTGGCTCCAGTGCACTTCGGTCGCGACGAGCCAGCGCCCGCCGAGTTCGACGACGCGCGCGCCGGTGGCGAAGCTGCTGCCGAGCAGCAGCGGGTTGTTGTCGAGCACGAAGCCGTCGCTGCGCACGCGCACCCCGTACGAGTAGACGAACTGCGGATACGACGGATAACGCAGTGCGGTGACCAGGAAGTCGCCGCCGGCGGCGGCGACGTCGGGGGCGAAGCCCGGCTGCACCGCGATCGGTTGCGGGTCCAGCCACGTGCCGTCGGCGGCGAGCCGCTGCGCCTTCACCTGGCCGGCAGCGGCATCGGCCCAGACCACCAGGAAGTGCGAACCGTTCCACGCCGCACCGCCGTTCTGCAGCTGCACGTGTGCGGCCGTCGCGACCACGATCGGGCTGCTGTCGAGCGGGCGCCCGAGTGCGTCGATGCGCCAGGCCAGGATGCGCGACGCGTTCGCCTGCTCGCCGACCAACGTGACCAGGGCGATGCCGTCGCCGCTCGCGACACGCGGCTGCTTCTGGGCCTCGAAGCCGAGCGACAGCACACGCTCCGGGCCGGGGACCCCGTTCGTCGCCAGGGTGCCGGCGTAGACGTCGTTCGCGGTGAGGCCGCGCGCCTCGTGCCACGTGAACAGCGCCCCGCCACCCGGCAGGGCCGCCAGCTGGGCGCCGTAGAACGCGCCGGAGCTCTGGTCGAGCATCGTCACCCCACCTGGGTCGAGCACGCCCGAAGTGGCGCCGATCCTGGCGACGCGCGCGTCCCACGCCGCTTGTGTCCAGGACACCAGCCACCGGCCGCCGGTCCAGGCGGCGCGCACGTCGGCCGGGTTCGGGCTCGCGGCGTCGGAGACGACGAGCGGCACCGGGTCGACCGGCACCATGCCGCCGGTGAAGCGTTGCACCACGACTTCGTTGGTGAAGGTCGGGGTCGGCCGGCTCCAGGCGGCCAGGAAGTGCGTGCCGTTGCCGACCACCGCGTCGTTGCCGAACCACAGCGAGAACGCCGTCGGGTCGACCGGGGCCAGGCTCGGGCTGAAGCGTCGGCCCTGATCCTGGCTGTCGTACCAGGTGAACAGGTAGTTGCCGCCTGCGAACGCCGCTCCGAGTTGGAACACGAGCGAGTAGGGGCTCGCCTGCACCAGCACGCCGCCAGGATCGAGCACGGTGCCGGTGTTGGTGACGCGCCTCGCCCGCACGTCGCTGGTCCCCGCCGACTGGCCGGCCCACAGCACCGCCCAACCGACGCCGTCGCTGGCGACCGCGAAGTCCAGGCCGGTGTCGTCGGCACCGACCACGAGCGGTTCGGCATCGAGCACGACACCCTGGCTCGACACGCGCTGGGCGCGCACCTGGGTCGCGAAGTAGCCGCTGCCCGGGTCGTACTCGCTCTCGTACACGCACAGCCACTGCTGGCCGTTCCAGACCACCTTCGGTGCAGTCTGGTGGCCCGGGGCACGCGTGATCGAGAAGGGCACTGCGTCCACCGGCTGGCCGCCGGCGTCGACCCGCAGGCCGAAGATGTCGAAGTCGCCGGCGCGTTCGTCGGCGAAGACGACCAGCGTGGTGGCGCCGCCGAGGGCCGCGGCAGCCTGGTACTGGCCGCCGGCCGCCGCGCCGAGCAGGGGGATGTCCGGCAGCGACACGGCTGCCGTCAGGCTCGGCGACTGGGCCGACAGCGTGGCGACGAGTGCCATGCCCGCCGCGATGGCGAGCAGGCGATCCAGGGATGGCTTCGTTTGCATGGGGCTTCCTCGAGCGCAACATGCATACCGGCCCCCCGGTGTCCGGAATCTGGTCGCTACGGCTGGCCGGCGCTGGGCAGTTGAGCCCGCTCCGCTTCGCCGATGGACGCATCGTCGGCGAACTCGAGGTGGCCGAGCAGCACCTGGGCGAGGTCACAGGCGCGTGAGAACGTCGCCGGCGACGAGGTGACGCGCACCTCGAGCACCAGCCCGTCGCCGGCCGAGCGCAGCAGGTAGGCCTGTTCGATCGCTTGTCCGTCGACCACCGCATCGCGGACCAGCAGGCATTGCTGGCCGTTCACCTCGGTGCGCAGGTGGCGCATCGTCGGCCACTGCTGCTGCAGCGCTGCGACCTTGCCGGCCAGGATCTCGTCGTCGGTGCGGCCTTCGCGCCACGTGCGCACCAGGTTGACCTGCGTGTGGCCGTCGCCGTCGAACACCAACGTGCGCTTGCCGTCGTCGAGCACGAACCAGCCGAACGGCACTCGCAGCGTGCCACCGAGCGCTGCGGGCGCCAGCGTCGCCCACAGTTCCTGGTCGTGGTGGTCGAGCACGTTCGGCACGAAGCCTGCACCGCGTTCGCGCAGCTGCACGTTGCGTTCGTGCTCGGGCTCGAACGTCGCCATCGTCGTCGCGAGGGCGCAGCGCGTGGCGAGGCACGGCTCTTCCTGGTCCTCCAGGTCGTCGCCGTCCTGGTCCGGGCCGGTCGGCATCGCGAGCGGCCCGCGTGCTGTCTCCGGCTCGGGCTTCGCCTTGGTCGCCGCGCCAGCCTGCACGGCCATGGTGTTCGCTGCGAGCGGCAGGTCCGGCGGCGCCAGGTCGACCTTGCGGCCCCGCGGAGCAGCGAGCGTGAACGTCGCCAGCATGCGCACGAAGTGCTCCGCCACCGCGTTCCACAGCTCGTTCGGCGCCATGCAGACGACCACCAGCAGGCGGTCGCCGTCCTCGGCGACGGCGATGCGCGAGCGCAGCACCGTGCCGCCGTCGTTCTGCATGCCCCACGCCCCGACGCCCTCGAGCGCGCCGAGGCGCTGCTCTTCGACGTCGCCGAGCTCGAGCTGGTTCTCGCGGGCCACGAACTGCAGCCACTGCGCCAGCGTGCCGCTCGCGTAGGCGGGGCGCGCCGCGACGGTGCAGAGGATCGCCGCGTACGGTGCCATCAGCATCGCCAGCGGCGCGAACTTGGTCGCGTCGTCGAAATCGACGTCCTCGCGGGGGATCTCGAGGTCGCGCCAGTCGTGCGGGATCTCGACCGAGAAGTCGAGGCCGGCGGGGGCGGAGTCGCGACGGAAGGTGCGGTAGGCGCTCATGGACGACCTTGGTTGCCGCCTTGCTCGCCGGCGGGGCGCAGCACGGCGCCGCGCGACAAGGCGACGGCCTGCACGAAGTGGAACGGGATGACCTTCCAGGCGCCGTCGCGCTGGCGCAGCAGGAACGGGATCTCGCCGTCCGGGGTCAGGCCCGCGAACACGCGGATGCCCATCTCGCGGTGGCGGTCGGTGACGAACTGCACGCCGCTCGGGGTGCGGAACGGTTCGCCGACGGCGAGTTCGGCGAGCGCCAGCATGTCGACGACGAGCTCGAGTTGGCCCTGTTCGCCGGCCGGTGGACCGCTGCCGTCCGCGAGCACTTCGACGCCGCGCGCGTCGAACGCGAGCTCGGTCAGCGTCGCCAGGTCGCGGAACAGCAGCGCCCGGTAGAACGCGCGCGCCGCCCGCCGCGGCTCGTCGTCGGCGTGGGCCGAGGCGATCGCATAGCGAGCATCGATGCGCACGGACTCGCCGCGCTTCTGCAGCGGCAGCAGCTGCACGGTGCCACCGAGGTACACCTGCGCCAGCGAGCGTTCGTCGTCGATCGGCAGGATGCGGATCTGCGGGCGTTCGAGCTCGGCGCGCAGCCGGGCGGCGGTGCCGGGATCGACACGCCGCGCCGTGAGGCTCGGCAGCTCGGGGTGCGGCACGGCGACGTGCGCCAGCGCTGCGGCGTCGGCGGTGATCAGGGCTTCGAACCAGCCGCGCACTGCGGCGACGACATTGGCAGGGGCGGGCATGGTCGGTGTGCGAGGGGTCAGGCGTGGATCGGGGAGCGAGGACTCGCTCACTCCTCGTCGAGCGCGAACGGCAGGTCGTAGGTCTTCACGACCGGCTTCGACTTCGAGCGGGTCTTCACCTCGACACGGACCGCAGGCTTCGGCGCGGTGACCAGGAACAGCTTCACGAACTGGTCCTGGTGCTGGATCCACGAACGGTCGCTCAGCAGCAGTTCGGTCTGCCCGGCCTTCTTCGCCTGGTAGGCGAGCTTCGCCGCCATCAGGGGCTCGAAGCAGACGATGTTGCCCATGTAGAGGACCTGGATGCCGGGCTTGCCGGCGTTGCCGACCTCGGTGCACGACTCGACGTGCACCTTGATGGTGGAGTTGTC
>JAEUHU010000032.1 GCA_016793305.1 Planctomycetota bacterium | reverse complement strand
GCCGCCGACGCAGGATTGCCGTTCGGGCGGCTCGAGGCGGCGCGTTTGCACACGCTGCGCTGCGGGGCGCTCGGCGATGCCGACGCCTGGCTCGCGGCGGTGACGCTCGCCGTCGACTGGCAACAGGCCCGGCCGTTCGGCGCCGACCCGTGGCTCTGGCGCGCGTTGCTCGAACGCATGCCGAGCGGCGCCACGTGGCCGATCGCGACGCGGGCGGCAGCCCTTGGTGCATGCGTCGAGCTGCGCACCATCGCCGAAGCGGCGTCGCTCGGCGGCGAGAGCGAGCCGGCCCTGCTGTGGTTCGTGCTCGCGCACCAGCACCGGCGCCGCGGCGAAGCCCTCGCCGCCCTCGCGGCGTTCCGACGGTCCCAGGAACTCGGCCAGGCGCCGCTGCTGGTGGCGTGTGCGATCGCCGGCCAGGCGCGCGCGCTGCTCGCCGTGCAGCGGTCCGGCGATGCGCGCGCCGCCCTGTTCGGTGGCATGACCGAAGCACCGTCGGTCGCAACCGCCGTGCTGGTGGCGCAACTCGCGGCGATCGAGCTGGCCGAGGAACGTCCCGCGGCCGCACGCGAACTCGGCGAGAAGGCGTTGGCGATGGTCGGCGAGCAGCCGTTCCCACTGCGTGGGCAAACGCTCGCGAACCTCGGCGTCGCTGCCTGCCTGCTCGGCGACACGGAGTTCGGGCATGGCCAGCTGTTGCGGGCGCGCGCCGAGTTCGTGCGCACCGGCGATCCGGAAGGGCTCGGCGATTGCCTCGCCAACGAAGAGGCGTGTGCGACGCAGTTCCAGCGGGGCGACCTGCGCGAGGTACTGCGCTTGCAAGAGACGCTGCGGCAGCGCGGCCTCCTCCCGTAGGAGCCACGCGGCCCGGTCGCACGGTGTCCACGGCTTCGCTGCCGTGGGCATCCGACGACCGCGGCGATCAGGGCCGGGACGCTCCGTGGTCGCCGCGCGTGTTCTGCTCGTCTCGCCCGATGCCGTGGTGGGGGTGGCTCCGAGGGGCTCTCTTGCCGAATCCACCGCGGCGCGTGGCCGCCCACTTCGCTGCGTTGGCCCGGGACGGCCGACGCAGCGGGGTGGGCTCTTCTCTCCCAATGTGGGCACCGGGTTGCTTCAGCCTGCCGATCGCCGCGCCGTGACCTCGATCTCGATCTTCATGCGCGGATCGGCGAGCCCGGCCGCGAACATCGTCGCCGCCGGCCGCACCGTGCCGAAGCACGCGCGCAGCAACGGCCAGCAGGCCGGGAAGTCGGCGGCGTCGGGCAGGATGTAGCGCACCCGCAGCACGTCGGCGAAGGTGCAGCCCGCCTGCCGCAGCACCGCTTCCAGGTTGCGCAGCGTCTGTGCGCACTGGCCGACCACGTCGGCGGCGATCGTCATCGTCGCGTAGTCGAAGCCGGTCGTGCCGCTGACGTAGACCATGTCGCCGTCGACGACGGCGCGCGAGTAGCCTATCTCGGCCTCGAACGACGAACCGCTGGAGAGGAGCTGGCGCATGGCCGGAGCCTAGCGCCGCACGCTCAGCCCTTGCGCTTCTTCTGCTGCGGCTCGAACGGATGCGCGAACGGCTCGGGCCGCACGCCCTTCAGCAGCGAGCACTGGTCCTTCTCGATGTCGTCGCCGACCGCCCCGACCAGCGCGCGCAGACGGTCCATCTGCGCGAGCCCGGTCAGCAGGCGCGTGCCGCGCACGCGCGTCGCCAGCTGTTCGCACTGCAGCGCGGCCACCTTGCGCAGGCTCTCGTCCTGGAGTGCGGCGGCGTGGTGGCACAACGCCAGCATCGACACCAACTGCTCGATCACCTTGCCTAGGCGCTGCAGCGGGATCTGCGCCCGCGTCAGTTCGAGCTGGAACCACAGGTTGATGCCGAGGTAGGCCCAACGCAGCGCGCGCAGCCGCTGCTCGGCGAAGCGCGCGTGGCGGCGCAGGCCGTGCGGCAGGAGCTGGTAGCGGGGCAGCCACGAGGTCGGCAGCAGGCGCAGCGGCAGGCGCAGCAGCTCGAGCAGCAGGTTGCCGACGATCCACAGCACCAGCAGCCAGAAGGCGCCCTTGGTGAGGAGCCGCGTGGTCGCCTGCAGCACGCGCTTGGGTTCGCGCAGGATCGTCAGCGGCGTGATGCGCAGGATCCGACGATCCGGGGGCAGCGGCTTGCCGTCCGGCCCTTCGTTGATCGACTGGATCACACCCAGCATGCCCGCCATGTAGCGGGTCGTGAAGGTGTCGGTGACGTCCTTCACCATGCCCATCAGGATCAGGTCGTCCTCGCCCTCGACGACGCCGAACACGTGCATGTTGTGGCGCGCCTGGTGCACGCGCGAACCCTGGTCGAACGAACGGCCGCCGAGCACGCGTTCGCAGGCGATCTGCGATTCGAGGGCGGTGGTCGCGGCCGCCGACTTGGTGAGGTCGCGCAAGCCGGCGAGGTCGAAGCCGTCGGCGTCCTGCTGCAGCGACAGATGGCTGAGCGCGCGCGACTGCAGGGCGCCGCCGAGCATGCGGCCGAGGTGCTGGCGCGGCAGTTCGTGCTTCACGACCGAGCCGCCGACGCCCTCGCGGCCGCGCGCGTAGGCCGCGGCGTCGACCGCGAACATGCGCTGGTAGCCGGCCGCCATCGCCGCCAGCATGCAGCGACCCATGCGCAGGCAGTAGAACAGCACCTCGACGCCGTCGGCCTGGATCTGCTCGTCCGCACGCAGCGGGTAGTTGAGGAAGTGCAGCCGCGAGTTGTGGTTCGCGGTGAAGGCGCCGGTGTTCGACGACTTGCACCAGAACTCGTGGTCCTTCCCGTCGCCCGGACCGATGTCGCGCTCGGGCAGCTTCGTCACGAACAGCCCGACGTTCTTCCCGTCCTGGCCGATGCGCGCCACGATGCCGACGAGGCCGCCGTGGGTCGCGTTGGTGATCCACAGCTTGTTGCGATCGCCCATCGCGAACAGCCGGAAGCCGCCGGTCGCCGGATCGGGCTCGACGTAGGCGCGCACCTTCTTGGCGTTGACACCGATGCCGACCTCGGTGAGGCCGAACGCCATCATCTCGCCTTGCGCGACCAGCGGCAGGAACAGCCGCTTCTGCGCGTCGGTGCCGTAGGCGAGCAGCGAGCCGGCGCCGATCGTCAGTTCGCCGCTGATCTCGACCGCCAGCGGGCCGAGGCCGTTCGCGGCCATCTCTTCCTCGACCAGGGCCAGTTCGACGTAGCGGCCGTCGAGACCACCGAACTCGGCCGGCACCGTGAAGCCGTAGGCCTACCCCTGGGCGACCGCGGCGCGCAGCGCCGCCGACAGCTTGCCGTCGGCGGTGAACGCTTCGCCGCGCTGCAGCGACTGCAGCGCCGCCGCCATCACCGCTTCGCCGCGGGCACCCGCCTTGCTCGCCGCAAGCGCGCCGGCCTGCAG
>JAEUHU010000019.1 GCA_016793305.1 Planctomycetota bacterium | reverse complement strand
CCTGGGTCGGGTGGCAGTGGCACCGACAGTTCGCCGCCGGCGACCAGGGCCACGGTTCGGCCAGCATGGCGACGGCGCAGGTGCTCGAGTCGGCGCAGCAAGTGCTCGGCAGCACGGTCGCATGGCCAGTCGTCGGTGGTGTCGTCGACGACGGCATACCAGCCACATGCTCGCAGGCGTTGGCGGCAGGACCAGGTCGCCTCCGACGGATCCTGCACGCGCGAGAAGAGGCTGCGGTCCATGTCTGCGCCGGTCACCGGCGGAGGCAGGTCGGCGGTGCGAAGTCGTTCGGCCAGCACGGTGGGCACGAACGGCCACAGTCCGTGTTCCGTCAGCACGGTGCGGCAGTCGGCAGGGGTCGTGAGCTCCGGCTCGGTCGGGCCCGAGGCGAGCGTGCCGGCCGGGGCGCCGTGCGGCACGTCGGAGATGGAGAACGTCACGCGCCGGTGTGCCGCGACGGCGGCGTGCGCGAGCTTGCCGCCCTTCACCGCCGACAGATGCCGGCGCACGATGTTGATCGCGACGATCGGCGCCCCGCAGCCGACCAGCGCGCGGTACAGCGTGCGCACCTCGTCGACGCCGACGCGCGGGTCGATCGGCGCTTCGCACAACGACGAGCCACCGCCCGAGATCAGGAACACGACGTCTTCGTCGGCACGAACACTGCGCGCCAGTTCGAGCGCCCGCAGCCCGGCGCGCAGGCTGCCGGCGTCGGGCAGCGGATGGCCGCCGGCGATGCGTTCGAACGGGCCGAGCGGGGCCTCGTCCGGTGCCGGGGGCACGACGAGTCCTCGCATCGGGCAACCCGGCAGCGCCCGCAGCAGCGCTTCGGCCATCGGTCGCGCCGCCTTGCCGAGCGCCAGCACGAGCTTCGGCCGCCGGTCGTCGCGCTCGAACGTGGCGTGCACGGCGCGCTGCAGCGCCGCCCCGACGTCGAGGTCCCGCAGCACCGCGTCGAACAGCTGCCGCAGTCGTTCCTTCACCGACGCACCATCGCCAGCGGATGCTTCGGCGCCTCGCCGCACAGCACCGCAGCACAGTCGCTGGCGGCGAGTGCGCACATCAGCGAGCGCACGCTGGTCACCGCACTGCCGACGTGTGGCAGCAGCACCACGTTCGGCAGCGCCAGCAGGCCCGGGTGCACCGTCGGTTCCTGCTCGAACACGTCGAGCCCGGCCCCGGCGATCAAGCCTTCCTCGAGGGCGGCGACCAGCGCCGCTTCGTCGACAACCGGGCCGCGCGCGGTGTTGATCAGGAACGCGCTGCGCTTCATCCGGCACAGCTGTTCGACGCCGATCAGGTGCCGCGTCTCGTCGCGCAGCGGCACGTGCAGCGAGACGAAGTCGCTCTCGCGCAGCAGCGCGTCGAGCGGCAGTCGCGTCGCCTGCAGCGCCGTCTCGATCTCGGGTGGCGCATCGTGGCGGGCGCTGTAGAGCACGCGCATGCCGAAGCCTAGCGCACGCTTGGCCACCGCCTGGCCGATCCGGCCGAAGCCGACGAGGCCGAGCGTGCGGCCGTGCACGTCGCTGCCGCACAAGAGGTCGACGTCCCAACGCCGCCACTCGCCGCTGCGCAGGAAGCGCTCCGCGGTCGGCAGCCGCCGTGCGGTCGCGAGCAGCAGGGCGAACGTCAGGTCGGCGGTCGCTTCGGTCAGCACACCGGGCGTGTGGGTGACGACGATGCCGCGCGCCTGCGCTGCGGCGACGTCGATGTTGTCGTGGCCGACGGCGATCTGGCTGACGACCTTCAGCTTCGGCGCCTGCTGGAGCACCGCGGCGGTCAGCGGGTCGGTCAGCTGGCAGACGACGCCCTCGGCGTGCTGCAGCCGCTTGGCGAGGCGCGCTTCGTCCATCACCTCGTAGGTGTCCTGGTAGTCGACGATGCAGTGTTCCTGCAGGATCGCGA
>JAEUHU010000575.1 GCA_016793305.1 Planctomycetota bacterium | reverse complement strand
GCTTCCCCTCACGCTCGCTGAGCCGCACCGTCGCGGCGGCCAGGGGTTCCCCGCTGTCTGCATCGACCAGCACGCCTCGCACCCCGACTCCCTCCTCCACCGCCCGGGGCTCCCCTGCAGACGCCCGCGGCGCTGCGGCGGTAGACGGTGCGCCGGCGGACCCTTCCGCAGACGACGCGACCTCCTCCCGCCGCAGCTCCACGACAGCGGGGCCGCCCTCCTGAGACGGCCCAGTGGCCACGGCAGGCTCGACCAGCGAACCGACCGGACCGGTCGGCGGAGCGGGGCAGTCTCCGCCGAGAAACCAAGCGACTCCTCCGACTGCGACGACCACGGCCGCGGCCGCCATCCAGCCGGGCCCGCCCGCGAGGGCCAGCCCGACGGACGGAGCCGTCTGTGCCGTGGTCGCCGCGACGGCGGTGCCTGCAGTCGCAGGCGCCACCGCCTCGCCGAGGCCGAACGCGACGGCCAGTGCTGGCCGCCAGTCGCCCTCGACGCCTTCACCAAACTGCTCGCGCAGCGACCCTACGCCGCGCTGCAGCCGACTCTTCACTGTGGCGAGCGGCTCACCCGTCCGCTCGGCGATCTCCTGGGGCGTGCGCCCCTCGAAGAAGCGCTGCCAGACCACTTCCCGGTAGGGGGTCGGCAGGCTGGTCACCGCCATCAGCAGGCGCCGCGCCAGTTCCTCCCGTTCGAAACCAGGCGCGTGGTCCGCGGCATGGTCCCGGGGTGCGGCGGCGGCTTCGTGCCGTTCGCGCCGCTCGGCGCTGCGCCGGAACCGGCTGACCACGTGCAGCAGCACCGTGCGCAGCCAGCCGCCGATCGAGGCCGTGTGCTTCGGTGGCTCGCGCAGGGCGGCGACCCAGACCTCCTGGACCGCGTCGTCCGCGGCGTGCGGGTCCCGCAGCAGTTCCTGCGCGAGCTGCCGCAGGGCAGACCCGTGGCGAGCGAGGTGCTGTTCGAGATCCGACGGGGAGACCATGCGCGAGCGGACGACGAGGAGAGGGCGGGAGTTACAGGCCCGCTCGACGGCGAACGGATGCAGAGCCTGCCAGGTTTTCCTTCGAGTCCGGGAATCCCGCATGGGTCACCCAACCCGACCCTCCGGAATCCGGAGTCGAGTGGCGGTTTCTTGCGGCTCACCAGACCTTGCGCGTGACCTTCATCTCGGGCCGGCTCGCCACCAATTCGGCGGCCTGCTGGTCGGTCACACAGCTGCTGCGCGTCGCATCGAAGTCGACCAGGCGCTTCGCGGCGCGCAGGGCGTCGAGGTGCACGGGGGTCATGCCGCCGCAGTCGCCGACCTTCAGGTGCTCGAGCAACGGCAGGCGCAGCAGGGCTGCGAACGACTCGTCGTCGAGCCACCCCGCACCCCACAGACACAGCCGCCGCAGCTTCGGGAAACGCTGGGTCAGCAACGGTCCGGCGCCGCGATCCAGGGGGCAGTGGGTCAAGTCCAGCTCCTCGACTCCGACCGGCACGTGCAGCAAGGCACTGCCGACCAGCTCCTTGCAGTCCGCCAGGATCAGGCGACGCAGGCGCACCATCGGCTCGAGCGCCTGCATCGCCTTGCTGGTGAAACGCCCATCGGCCAGGTCGAGGTCCTCCAGGTCCACCAGGTTCTGCAGCGGCATCACGGCGGCATCGCGCAGGTTCGGCAGACCGGCGAGGCGCAGGCGCTGCAGGGCCCGCAGCTCGCCGACCAAGGCCAGTTGTTCGGTGGTCAGCTGCGAACAGCCACGAAGGTCGAGCGCTTGCAGACCGCGCATGCTGGCGAGGGCGCGCATGCCGACCTCGCCGAACGAACGGCAGCCGACCAGTTCGAGTTCGCGCAGCGCGGGCAGGGTCGCCAGGGCGACCAGCACCGCGTCGTCGACGGCGTCGCTGAGCAGCCGCACCGCCTGCAGGCCTCGCGCAGTACCGAGCGCGCGCAGCGCATCGGCCGGGATGCCGTTGCCCTCGGCGACCGCCAGCGTGCGCAGCCTCGGCAAGGCGCAGACGGCGGCGATGCCGACCGAGGTCAGAGGATCGTCGTCGTCGCGGAGGAACTCGACATGCTCGACCCAAGGGCACTCGCGCAACGCGAGCGCGGCGCGATCGCCGAGGTTGCGGAACTCGACGTGCGTCACCGTGCGTGGCAGCTTGGCGATCTCGGCGACCGAACGGATCTGGCGATGGGCTTCGGGCGCCACCGGCTCCTGCAGCGGGGCAGGTGCCGGGCCGACGTCGTGCCCCGACGGCTCGGCGCCGAAGCGCTGCAGCCACGCGACCCCGCCGACCACCGCGACACCGAACAGCACCGCCGCTGCGAACCACCGGCGCGGCATCGGCACCGACGCCGTGCGAGGTCGCTGGCGCAGCGATCCCGCTTCGGCCCGCTCCGCCGCGACCTCGCCCGCAGCGATCCGTTCGCCGGCCGCGGCCCGCGCCAGCACGCGCGCGGTCACGTCCAGGGCCCGTTCGCCGCCGAGCACTTCGCCGAGTGCTGCGTCCATCCTGCGTTCCATCGCTTCGTCCCGCACGTCTTGCATGTCGTCCTTCACGAGGTCCTCCCGAGGCGTCGTTCGACGCACTCGCGCAGGGCGGCTCGCGCCCGCTGCAACAGGGTCTTCACACCGTTCTCCTTCAGGCCCAGCGCTGCGGCGATCGTGCGGCGGTCCTCGCCGTCGCCGTACGCGCGCTGCACCGCCTGCTGCGCCTTGCCGTCGAGCCCGGCGACGCACTGCCGCAGCGCTTCGAGCCAGCGCTCGCCGTCGTCGGCCGCCTCGACCTCGCACCAGTGGGTCTCGACGAACTCGGCCAGCAGCACTTCGCGCCGGCCGAGATCGCGCCGCCGCCGCAGCCACAGGTGCCGAGCGCAGCCGCGCAGGAACGTCGCCACCGCCGCATCGCCGCGATCCTCGCGCAACCGCTCCATCGCCACCAGGAACGTCTCCTGCAGCAGGTCCTCGGCGAGGTCCGCCGGCGCACCGAGCG
>JAEUHU010000555.1 GCA_016793305.1 Planctomycetota bacterium | reverse complement strand
GCAGAGCCGCAACAACCTGTCGCAGTCGGGCATCGAACTGGCGAGCCCCGCCGCGCTGAGCAGCGAATACAACTCGCAGCAGTTCTTCCGCGAAGTGCGCCGCCGCAGCGATGGCCGCAACAACGCGTTCGGCCGCGACCTGATGGCGATCTCGAACTTCATCGACCGCCACTTCTGGAACTACGACGTCAACGACATGTACGTGAACTACCCGTCGGACACGACCAAGCTGGAGCACTTCGGTCGCTTCGGCATGACGGTCGTCAGCGGCCTGCCGCTGGTCGACGAAGTCACCAACCGCTGAGCCCGCTCGCCCCGAGGCGGGGCTCTGCAACCTGCAGCCCGCACCGGCCTGGCCGGAATGCGGGCTGTGTCGTTCCTGGGCTCTCCTGCCGATCGGGACTCCGCGCCGAGTTGGGACTCCCGGCCGGGCGCGGCCGAGGACGCGTGAGGTCGATCAGGGATCGACGACCCGCAGCCCACGACGCACCGGCGCCCAGCCGACCGAGCAGCCGAGTTCGGTGAACCACTCGGCGGCGACGTCCGCGCAGTTGTCGACGAACCAGTAGGAGCGATCCCACGGCACGAACGAGAAGCCGAGGTCGCGCCGCTGCACGACCGCCGCCGCACCCGCGTCGAACTGCTGCTGCAGCCGTTCGTGCAGGCGCTTCGCCAACTCGGCTTCGACCTGCAGTGGCGTCACATCGGCCCACCAGGCCGCGCGCGGCAGCGCCGCCGCCTCGCGTGCGTCGAACGGGCGACGGCCGAGGGCGCCCTGGGTCGGCCACAGCACCGTCGCGAAGACGTGGTACCACGCGTCGTGACCGAGCGCGAACCACGACCAGTCGCCGTAGCCGAACTCGACGTAGTCGCCGCCGAGCTCGAGCGGCGGCAGCACGACGCCGGTGTGCAGGGCTTCGCGCAGCAGGAACACCGTGACCGGCTGGGCAGGGGCCGGCGGTGGGGTGATCGTCGACGTGCAGCCGAACACCGACATGGCGGCCAGCGCGAGCAGCGCCGCACCGACGATTCGGCGTCGCCGCTTGCGTTTTCGCCCGGTCGGGGCGCCGCTCACGGCTTCTTCTGCCAGTCGCCGAGCACCCGCCGCCGGGCGGCTGGCTCGGGCAGGTCGTAGGGGCGCACCTGCACGCGCCGGAACGCTCCGAGCTTCTCCGGGGCGGGTGCCTCGGCATCGAGCCACAGCACCAGATGCCCGCCGGGGCGCAGCAGCGGCTCGGCGAGCTCGGCGCAACGCTCGGGGGAGGCGACGGCGCGCGCGGTGACCAGGTCGAACGCGTGCCGCAGGTCGCGCCGCAGGCCGGGTGCCTGTTCGGCGTCGACGTGCAGGGTCTCGATGCCGTCGCAGCGCGCCTGCACGAGGCAGCCGCCGATCGCGCGCAGCTTCTTGCCGGTGCGGTCCATCAACACCATCGAAGCGCCCGGATGCAGGGTCGCGACCGCGACGCCGGGGAAGCCGTTGCCGGTGCCGAGGTCCAGCGCGTGGCGCGGATGCAGCCCCAGCAGGTCGAACGCGAGCCCGTCGAGCACGTGCAGCACCACCGCGTGCTCCCGGTCGCGCACGGCGGTCAGGTTGATCTGCTCGTTGATCGTCAGCATCGCGTCCAGGTAGGCGAGCAGCCGGCTGGCGCGAGGTTCGTCGATCGTGACGCCGAGCGCCTTGGCGCGTTCGACGAGCTGCGGACCATCGGTCGTGATCACGCGCCGGATC
Organism: Planctomycetota bacterium; assembly: GCA_016793305.1. The sequence continues at coordinate 25,116 of JAEUHU010000555.1, read as the reverse complement.
TTCGCGGCTCGCCCGCGCGAAGCAACGGCCCCGCCGATTCGTCGGCACTCGGCGGGGTGCGGGTTCAGCGGTCGGTCGGCGCGTCGGGTTCGCCGAAGGCTCGCTGCAGCGCGTCGACGCCATGTTCGGCGTCGACCCAGGGCACGTCGGGCAGGCGGCGCAGCCAGGTGGTCTGTCGGCGGATCAGCTGGTGGGTGTTGCGACGGATCCGGTTGCGCAGCTCCACTTCGTCCTTGTAGCGACCACGCAGGAAGTCGCGGCACTCCGCGTAGCCGATCGCCGCCCCGGCGGTCAGCGAGAAGCCGCCGCTGCGTTCGATCGCCTCCGTTTCCGCCAGCAGGCCTTGGGTCAGCATCGCCTCGGTGCGCAGCTTGACGCGCGCGTGCAGGTCGTCGCGCGGTCGGTGCACGACGACGATGCGGCAGGGGCGGGCCCAGCCAGCGCGGTCGAAGTGGTCCTGCTGCTCGCTGATCGGCTTGCCGGTCAGCTCGAGCACCTCGAGCGCACGCACCAGCCGCCGCCGATCGCGGTGGTGGATGCGGGCGGCGGCAGCGGGGTCGCGCTGGGCCAGTTCCTCGTGCAGGCAGCCGGGCTGGGCGAGCTCGCGTGCTTCGAGTCGTTCGCGCAGGGCATCGTCGCGCCCAGGGCCCTGCATCATCCCCTTGAAGAACGCCATCAGATAGAGCGGCGTGCCGCCGACGAACAGGGCGCCGCGCCCGCGGCTCTGCAGGTCGGCGACGACGCGTTCGGCGGCCTCGCACCAGCGCGCCGTGTCGAACGTCTCGCGCGGTTCCACCAGGTCGATCAGGTGGTGGGGCACCCTGGCTCGCTCCGCCGCGGTCGGCTTGGCGGTGCCGATGTCCATCTGCCGGTAGACCGCCATCGAGTCCATCGACAGGATCTCGAGCGACCGGCGCTCGGCGAGCTGCACGGCGAGGGCGGTCTTGCCGCAGGCAGTCGGGCCGGAGACGACCCAGAGCGGTGGGGTGGACGGGGTTTTCGACACGGCGAGCGGCCGAGGAAGTTAGCGCCTGCACCCTTCCGCGTCGCCGTTGGCCCTCGTAGCCTTCTCCGCCCGCATGATCGCGTTCCTCTCGGACATCCACAGCAACGTCGAGGCGTTGACGGCCTGTCTGCAGGAGGTCGAACGCCTAGGCTGCAAACGGATCCTGTGCCTCGGCGACGTGATCGGCTATGGCCCACAGCCTCGCGACACCCTCCGCACGATCATGCAGCGCTGCGAGTTCTCGCTGCTCGGCAACCACGAGCACGGGGCGATGTTCTACGCCTCGGACTTCAACCCGAGGGCGCGCGCCGCGATCGACTGGACCCGCGACCAGCTGAGCCGCCGCGATTGCCCGCGCGACGAGAACATGCGCTTCTGGAACTATCTCGACCAGATGAAGAAGGAGCACCGCGAGGCCAGCATGTTGCTCGTGCACGGCTCGCCGCGTGATCCGGTGCGCGAGTACCTGGTGCCGCGCGATGCGCTCGACAAGGCGAAGATGGACGAGTGCTTCGCCAAGATGGGCGACCAGAAGCTCTGCTTCGTCGGACACAGCCACGTGCCGGGCGTGTTCCTGCGCTCGGGCACGTTCCTGCTGCCGGCGGACATCGGCATGGCGTGGCAGGTGAACGAGCCGGCGATCGTCAACATCGGTTCGGTCGGCCAGCCGCGCGACGGCGACCCGCGGGCGTCGTTCGTCACCTACGACGGCGACGGCACCAACGGTACCGTGCGCTTCCACCGCCTCGCCTACGACGTGGAGGCGACGATGGCGAAGATCCGCGCCATTCCCGAACTGCCCGAATACCTGGCCGAACGCCTCGCCCAAGGGCGGTGAGTGCCGGCCGATCCCTGATGCTGGCCCTGGTGCTGGCAAGCGCCGCGTGCCCACGTTCTTCCCCATGACGATGCTGTTGCGTCTGCTGTTCGCCGTCCTCGCCGCAGGGTTGCTGCGGGCCCAGGACGATCGCTCGTTCGTCCACCAGTTCGGTGCGCCCGGTTCGCCCGGCAGCTTCCGTGCGCACTTCGTGAAGGACGGGGCCGGGGTGTGGCTGCTGCAGAGCACCGACCACTGGGTCACGCTCGACGCCGCGCGGGACTTCGCGGCGGCAGAGGCGCAGGGCTCGGCGCCGAAGTCCGGCGACTACCTGATGCTCGCGTTCCACGGCGGCGACCACGCGCTGCGGCTCGCGTTGTCGACCGCGAACGCGGTGTTCCCGGTCGACCCGTCGATGGCGGCATGGCAGGCAGAGGCCGATGGTGACGTGGTGCGCTTCACGCTCGACGCCGGCAACGGCCTCGTGCTCGAGAAGGTGCTGCGCCACGAGCCGAAGCAGCGCGGCTTCGCGCTCGAGATCGTGCTGCGCAACCGCTCTGCGCAGGCCGCCGGTTCGCTCGACCTCGTGCTGGGTGGGCCCATGCTGGTCGTGCCGCAGGAGTCGGGGATCTTCCTGTCGGCGACCGCCGGCATCGTCGCTCCCGCGGAAGGCGATCCACTGCACGTGGTGCCGGTGGCCGGGCAGGTGCAGACGTTACCGCTCGACGGCCGCACGGTCCAGTTCGCCGGCACCAGCAACCGCTTCTTCGGCGCGTTCGTCTGGCCGCGCGACGACGCGGCGAAGGCGGCCTTGCGCGGGGTCGAGTTCGAAACGACGCCGGCGGTCGCCGATCCCGACTCGGGCACCGCGGCCAACACCTCGTTGCGGGCCCGCTACTCGCTGTCGCTGCCGATCCCGCCCGCGAACGGGGAGAGCAAGGTGGTGTTCGGCCTCTACCTCGGCCCGAAGTCCTACCGCGTGTTCGACTCGCTCCCCGAGCCTTCGCGGTTCGCGCCGATCATGGAGGTCGACCTCAACGCGCCGTGCTGCTTCAGCGTCACGGTGCCAGGTGGGCGGCCGATGGCGAAGCTGCTGCTGTGGCTGCTCGGCATCTTCCACGGCGTCGTCGCCAACTGGGGCCTCGCGATCATGATGTTGACCATCCTGGTGCGCGGGCTGCTGGCGCCGGTCAACTTCCACATGCAGCGGTCGATGCGGGCCTACAGCGCGCGCATGGCGGTGCTGAAGCCGAAGCTCGACGCGCTGAAGAAGCAGTACGGCGACGACCAGCGCGGCTACCAGCAGGCGATGATCCAGTTCCAGCGCGAACACAAGCTGCTGCCCCCGCTCGGCGGCTGCCTGCCGATGTTCGCCGTGATGCCGGTCTACCTCGGCCTGTTCACGGCGCTGCGCACTGCCTACGACGTGCGCCAGCAGCCGTTCTTCGGCTGGGTCGAGGACCTGAGCCGTCCGGACGCGCTGTTCGCGCTGCCGTTCTGGCCCGACCAGTTCAACCTGCTGCCGTTGCTCTGGATCGGCCTGATGCTGGTGCAGGTGCTGCGCCAGCCGCTGCCGACCGACCCGCAGCAGCGCCAGCAGATGCAGATCATGCGCTACATGCCGATCCTGTTCGGCGTGATGCTCTACAACTACGCCGCGGCCCTGCTGGTCTACATGGTGACGTCGATGCTCTGGACGTTCGTCGAGTCGGCGGTCATCAAGCGCATCCTCGGCCCGCTCGACCCGAACGTCGCGGCGATGACTCCACAGACGTTCTGATCGAGCCCTGGTTGCCGCTCAGCGGGCCGGTAGCACGAAATCGAAGCGCAGCGAACCGTCGGCCAGCCGCTGCGCGCGCGCCTGCCCGCCGTGGCCGAGCACGACCGTCTGGGCCAAGAACAGGCCGAGCCCCTGGCCGTGCCCCCGGAGTACGCGCGCTGGGTAGTAGGGCTCGAAGCTGTGGGGGAGCTGCCAGGCCTGCAGCGAGCTGCCCCTGGCGAGCAGACGGAGGGCCACGGCCCCTGGCAGCGGCTCGAGGCGCAGTTCGGCGCCCGCACCGGTCGCCGTCACGGCTTCCACCGTGCGCAGGATGGCCGCGACCGCCGCGGTGAGCTGCTCGCGGTCGCCGAGCACGACCTGGGCCGTGCTCGGCAGGTGCACCGCCAGCGCCCCGAGGTTGGCGCTGGCCGTCAGCTGCTCGTGCAGCAGGGCACCGAAGTCGAATGCCTCGCGGCGGCGGGGTCCATCGGCGGCGGCGGCGAGCAGCCGCAGCCGTTCGACCGCGGCCAGGATGCGCGCGAGTCCTTGCTGCGCTGCCGCGATCTGGTCACGCCGGTCGCGATCCTGCACCGCTTCGAGCCCGCCGCGCAGCAGCTGCAAGTGTCCGGCGGCCGACTGCAGCGGGTTGTTGATCTCGTCGGCGATCCCGTGGGCGAGGTCCACGAACGCCGAAGCACGCGGCCGGTCGCTGCCGAGCAGCGCCTGTTCGACGGCGGCGGCGAGTTCGCCGGGCCGGTCCGTGCGGACCACCAGTTGGGCCCGCAGTCGCGCCGCGACCGGCGCCCACTGCAGTTCGCTGGCCGGTTCGGCGACGACGATCGCGCCGACCGTGGGCCACAGCTGACGCAGCAGCCGGAGCGCGCCGATCTCTTCCGCGGCGTCGGCCCCGAAGGCGATCACGATCAGGTCTGGTTGCAGCCTGGCGATGGCCTCGCTGTCGCCGACCAGGGTGTGGAACGCCCGCACGTCCGGCCGCAGCGGCAGGTCCCGCAGCTGCCCGATCAAGGAGTCGGGCAGGGCTCCGACCGCGGCAACTCGCAGCGTGCGCTCCATGTTTGCGAAGGGCTAACGATCCCCAGATGGGTTGGGGGAAGGCGGGCTTCGCGGCGCACCTTAACTGGCTGGGAGTCCGGTGTCACCATACACGAGCTCGCGGTCGTACCGTGGGTTGCCAACGACTCAACGGCCACACCGGACACGGTCGATAGCAACGAGGTGACCGGATCCGAGCATGGGGACGACGACGCCGCGGCGCGCGACGCACGAACGCGTCTGCGGGCGGTCGACGGTCCGGTGACCGGTCGGCCTCCGGCGGCTCCACCGGTGCGGCTGCTGCGGGAGTTCAAGGGGCTGACGGTCGCCGACCTCCTGCGCGATGAGCTGGCGGACCGGTTGCCTGGTCAGGTTCGCTCGGCGCTGTCGGCGATGGAGCAAGGCGACTGGCGGACCGCCGAGCAGGCGATGCCGGGCGCGTTCGCGCCGGTGCTGCCAGGCCCCTGGCAGGCGCCGAGGTCCCAACGGCCGCGCGTGCTGCTGCTCGCCCTGATCGGGGCGCTCGTCGGTGTTGCGTGCGCCGTGTGGCTGCAGTCATGACGGTGTCTTTGCACGCCTTGGCTCCGCGTCGAATCGCGTCGGAGAACGCTCGCGCGGGGGCGGGTCGGCCTGCACGATGCGGGGAGACTCCGTGATGCCGTTCCCCGTCAGCGCGCCCGAAGGCGAGGTGTGTGCCGTGCCTCTGCTGAGCGTCGTCGTGCCGATCTACAACGAGCGCGACAACGTGGCCCCGCTCCACGAAGCCCTGTCCTACGCGCTCCAGGAACTCGGGCGACCCTACGAGATCGTGCTGGTCGACGACGGCAGCAAGGACGGCACGCGCGATGTGTTGCGCCAACTTGCCGCGGCGGATCCGAACCTGCGGCTGGTGTTGTTCCGGCGCAACTACGGGCAGACGGCCGCTATGGCCGCCGGGTTTCGCGCCGCGCGTGGCCGCACCGTGGTGTCGATGGACGGTGACCTGCAGAACGACCCCGCCGACATCGGTCGCCTGGTCGAGAAGCTGGAAGAGGGCTACGACGTCGTCTGTGGCTGGCGCCGTTGGCGACAAGACCGCGTCGCGACCCGCCTGTTGCCGAGCCGCATCGCCAACTTCCTGATCTCCCGGGTCACCGGCGCCCGCATCCATGACACCGGCTGCTCGCTGAAGGCCTACCGCAGCTGGGTCGTGCGCAGCCTCCACCTCTACTCGGACATGCACCGCTTCCTCGCGGCACTCGGCGTCGGCCTCGGCGCGCGCATCGCCGAACTGCCGGTCCGCCACCACGCCCGGCGCGCCGGCAAGTCGAAGTATGGACTCGGGCGTGTGTTCCGGGTGCTCGCCGACCTGGTCGGCATCAAGATGCTGATCCAGTTCGCGGCCCACCCGATCCGCTGGTTCACGCTGTTGTCGCTGCCGTTGCTGGCGATGTCGGTCGGCATGTTCGCACTCGGCTTCGTGAAGGTGCGCGGCACGGGCGACTGGCAGTGGTTCGCCGGCTACGACATGGGGGCGGTGGCCGCCGGAGCCGTGGCGTGGCTCGTGGCGGTGAACGTGTTCCTGCTCGGCTTCCTCGCCGAACTGCAGGTCAAGGTCAGCAAGTTCTTCCGGCGGCGCATCGCCATCACCGCGCGGGAGGCCAGCCGGTGAGTGCACCGCTCGTCTCCGTGGTGGTCGCGATCACCGGACCCGAAGCGCATCCGCTGCCGGTCGTCGACGGTCTCGGCAAGGCCCTGGTCGCCGGCGGCTATCGCTGCGAGTTCGTGGTCGTGCTGGACGGGCCCGCCGGCCGCCACGACCAGGAACTGCGCGAGATCGCCGCGCACTGGCCACTGTGCCTGGTCCAGCTCGAGGGAGGCGGCCTCGGCGAGTCGATCGCCTTGTCGGCAGGTGTCGCGAAGGCGAAGGGCGACCTGGTCGTCAACGCACCTCCCTACCTGCAGATCGAGCCCGAGGACGTGCTGCTGGTGGTCAAGGCGCTCGAGGCCGGGGCCGACTGCGTCGCCACCTGGCGGTTCTCGCGCATCGATCCGTGGCTGAACCAGCTGCAGTCGCGGCTGTTCAACTGGTGCCTGCGCGTGATCATGAACATGCCGTTCCACGACCTGAACTCGGGGACGCGAGGCTTCCGCCGTCGCGTGCTCGAGGAAGTGTCGTTCTACGGCGATCAGTACCGGTTCCTGCCGGTGTTGGCGCGGCGCCAAGGATTCCGGGTGGTCGAGGTGCGCGTGCGGCACCGCGAGGAGAAGGGTCGGGCTGGCTTCTACGGGCTCGGTGTCTACCTGCGGCGCCTGCTCGACATCCTGACGATCACGTTCCTGACCCGATTCACCCAGCGTCCGCTGCGGTTCTTCGGCTACCTCGGGTTCGCTTCGATCGCGGTCGGCCTGCCCCTGGCCTTGTGGTACCTCTACTCGAAGTTCGAGCTCGAGCAGTCGCTCAGCGACAAGCCGGGGTTCGTGCTAGGGGCGCTGCTGGTGGCGTTCGGCGTGCAGCTGATCGGCTTCGGGCTGATCGGCGAGATCATCATCTTCACGCAGGCGCCGAACCTGCGTGACTACAAGGTCGAGGACGTCGTCGAAGGCGGCGCCGAGCCGGCCGAGCACGCGTATGCGCCGGCCCATGAAACGGTGACACACTCCGCACCGGCGCTGCTGCCGATGCAGCCGGCGACGCCGGTCGAGCGGGAATCCGAGGAGCCGTTGCGCGTGCGCGAACTGTTGCCCGGCGAGGACGCACGCTGGGACAGCTACGTCGCGCGCCATCGGCTCGGCACGTTCTTCCATCGCACCGGCTGGTCGCGCACGGTCGCCGAGCGCTTCCGTCACCACGCGCACCACCTCGTCGTCGAGCAAGGGCGTCGTTGGCTCGGCGTGCTGCCGCTGTTCGAGACGCGCAGCCTGTTCCTCGGCCGCAACCTGGTGAGCGTGCCCTACGCGGTCTACGGCGGGGTGCTCGCCGAGGACGAACGTTCGCAGCAGGCCCTGATCGACCATGCGACGGCGCTCGGCCGCGAGCTCGACGTCGGCTACGTGGAGCTGCGCCATCTCGAGGAACGCGGCGGGCAGCGGCCACGCTCGCCGCTCTACGTGACGTTCCGCTGCGAGCTGCCCGAGGACCCCGCCGAGGTGATGGCGCGGGTGCCGAAGAAGGCCCGCGCCGAAGTGCGTTGCGCCCGCGATCCCGTGGCGGAGGCGATCGAAGGCAAACGGCGCGAGTCGTTCGGCATCAGGGTGACCGCCGACGGTTCGGTCGACGAGCTGTTCGCGCTGTTCGCGGAGAACAAGCGGCGGCTCGGCTCGCCGTCGTTGCCCAAGCGGTGGTTCCAGGGGCTGGTGGAGGAGTTCGGACGCGCGGCGGTCGTGCACCGCGCCGTCGATCCGTCCGGTCGCACACTGGCCGCGGTGATGTCGTTCTGCTTCAAGGACACCGTCTACGCCTACTACTCCGGCTCGCGCAGCGACGTCAACGTCACCGGCGTCAACAACTGGATCTACTGCGCGATCATGGAGTGGGCGGTCGAGCAGGGCTACCGGCGCTTCGATTTCGGCCGCAGCCGCGTCGACTCGGGGCCGGCGAAGTTCAAGAAGAACATGGGCTTCACCGCCGAGCCGCTGCACTACGAGTACGTGTTGCTGGGGCGCGGCGCCAAGCTCCCCGAGTTCCATCCGAGCAATCCGAAGCTGGCGCTGCCGCGCCGCCTCTGGTCCAAGCTGCCGATGGCCGTCTGCAACGGCCTCGGCGCCCGGTTGTCGCGGCACCTGCCCTGAGTCCAGTACGGGCCCCGAACTGGTGGGCGAGGCCCTCGGTGCGATACGCTCGCTCCGGCCCAACCCATGACGCAGTCTCCGCAGCGTGATCCCCGCGAAGTCGAGCACACCCGCTGGTCGCCCGGTCTGATCGGCTTCTATCTCAGCTGCGCCGGCGTGGCGCTCGGGGCAACCTTCGCCGGTGGCGGCTGGTTCTTCTTCCACGACCGGACCTGGTTGATCGGTGGTTCGGTGCTGTCGGGGGTGTCGATCGTGACGTGCTTCGTCTCGTTGGCCGCGGCCCGGCGGCCGCCCGCGGCCTGACGGCGATCGGCAACGCGTGTCGATCAGGCGGACGCGAGCAGCCAGTCGACCGCGCCCGGCAGATCGGCCGCTTCGTGGTCGGGGCGGAAGCCGGCGGCCCGGAGCTTCTCGCGTTCGGCCTCGACCGGTTTGCCGCTGTGCACCAGGATCGTGCGCAGCGGCAGGCCCCGCGCCATCAGCAGGTCGCGCGCGCTGTCGCCGATCAGCGAGCCGCCGGCGAACTCGAGGCCGAGCAGTTCGCGCGCCTGGTGCAGCAGGCCGGCGCCAGGCTTCCTGCATGCGCAGTCGCCACCGTAGCCGTGGCCGCCTTCGGGCAGGTGCGGGCAGTGCAGCCACGCCGCGACCAGGCCGCCGAGTTCGGCGTGCAGGCGCGCGTGGATCGCGGCCAGCGTGCGTTCGTCGTAGAGACCGCGGGCGATCCCGCTCTGGTTGGTGACGACCACGAGGCGGTGCCCCGCCCGGTGCAGCCTCGCGAGGGCCTCGGCGGTGCCGGGCAGCAGTTCGATGCGGGCCGGGTCGGACACGAAGCCGACTTCGCGATTCAGCGTGCCGTCGCGATCCAGGAACACCGTTCGCTTCATCGGTCGGTGGCCGCCGCGGCGCGCTCGGCCAGCAGGTCGAACCCGAGCTTCGGTGCGTCGTCGCGTTCGAGCTGCACGTGCAGCTCGGCGGGCAGCAGGGCGCCGCGCACGCCGAACGGGAACAGGAAGTCGCCTGCCGTCCAGAAGAACGGCGGCAGCACCGGCAGCCCGACTTCGAAACCGGCGTCGATGCAGCGCGACGTGTAGCCATGCACGTGTTGCACCAGCAGTCGGTGGGCCGGCCGGTAGCCCTTCTTGCTCAGGACGACCTCGTGGTCGCTGCCGAAGTTGCCGCCGAGCGGCAGGCGGATGGGCGTGGTGTGCCCGGTTTCGAGGCCGTCGATCGCGATCGAGGCACCGGGCGGCTCGCTGGTGATCAGCACGTGCTCCTGGCTCCGCCACCAGGTGCATGCGGATCCGGTCGACACCAGCAACAGCAGCAAGGGGCGGACGTGCATCGGTCCGAATCCTATCGACCACCACGGCGAGCCGGGCGAACCGGTCCGAGGTTCCCGCGACAAGGTGCTTCGTCCGGGACCCGTAGTCCGGTAGCATCGTGCTCGCGACGCCGGCGGTCACCGGCACGCGTGATTCCGGTCAGTCCTTCGAGGTCGTCCTTCCGAGGAGATCCATGGTCGTTCGTACATCGCCCTTCGGTGCCCGGGCATGGTCTGGGCGTTCGTTCCTGTCGCTTTCGGGTCTGTCGCTCTTGGGGGCCTTGTTGTTGGCCTCGCTGCTGACGCCGCTCACCGCCCAGACGCCCCCTGCGGCCGAGGCGCCGCCGGCGGTCGAAGCCACGACCCCGCCAGCACCGCCGGCGGCCCAGGATGCCGCGGCCAAGCAACCGGTCGGCTACGGACGGGTCGTCGCCGACAAGGTGATGCTCCGTTGCTGGCCGAGTGCGGTGGCGATGCCCCCGGTCTACGAGGATCCCCTCGCCAAGGACCAGGTGGTGTCGCTCGGCCGGAGCGAGAACGGCTTCCGCTCCGTGATCGTGCCGCTCGGCCCGCTCGGCTACGTCAGCAAGCGCTTCGCGGAAGCCTCGGCCGACGGGCAGGTGAAGACGAAGGGCACCAAGGTCTCGTTCCGCTTCAAGCCGCGCTCGACCGAGCCGCCGGTCGCCCAGCTCGAGGACGGCACCGCACTGCACGTGGTCGGCGAGCTGGACGACTGGTACCAGGTTCGTGTGCCGGGCATCGAAGCGTGGGTCGCCGAGGCCGAAGTGCAGGCCATCGACGCCACCGACGGTGCCGCCGCGAAGGCTTACGAGGAGTGGCGTGGGCGGCAGCTGGCCGAGGTGCAGGCGCGCCTCGATGCGATCGCGGCCAAGGCCGCGCGGCAGGCCAAGGACGCCCAGGACATCGCCCAGGTCCGACAGGTCGCCGAGGCGTTCCAGGCCGAGATGAAGAAGCCGGTCGGCGAGCAGCAGTTCGAGCCGCTGACCACCACGCTCGACAAGCTGGTGGCGACGTTCGACGAACAGTCCGCCGGACGCGGCGAGGTCGAGGTGTTGAAGAAGCGCATCGAGACCCAGCGCTGGCTCGCCGAAGCGATGGCGATCCAGGCGAGCAAGCCGCCCGCGGTCGAAGAGCCGCCGCCGCCGAAGGTCGATCCCCTGGAGACCATGCAGGCGATCGGCTGGTTGCGCTACGAACGCCGCCTCGGCGGGCCCGGCGTGTATTTCGTCGAGAAGGGCGGGCAGCGGCAGTACGTGCTGACCTGCAACAGCGGCCGCTACGACCTGGCGCTGTTCGTCGGTCATGAGGTCGGCCTGAACGGCCCGCGTCGTGCGCCGGGCGGCGACGCCATGAGCGTGCTCGACGTCGAGCGCCTCGTCGTGCTGGCCAACAATCCGCGTTGAGCCCTGCCGCGTTGCGCCCTGCTCGTTGACGCCTGGGCTGCCCCGGGGCGCGCGGGCAGCCCGCCGCCGCGCGCTCCCACAAGTCGTCAGTCGAGGTCGAACGGGCTGCGCGGCCGTTCCTTGGGGTCGCGCTTGGCCTCGTCCTTGGCGCGCTGCAGGCGCCGCTCCAGTTCCTCGCGCCGCTTCGCCTCGTCGCTGCTCGCCTCCTTGAACAGGTCGTCGAGGCGGGTCCGGTCCTTGGCCTCCTTGCGCAGCAGCTGCTCGAGATCCTGGCCGCCTTGCCGTTCCTGTGGCCGCACCGCCCGTGCCTTGCCGGTGCGAGTGTCGACCTCGATCCGCTTGTCGCAACAAGGGCAGGAGAATTCGAAGAGGTGATCCGTCATGGCGACGCCATCATCATCGAGTCGCGTGGGCTCGGTGACAACGGCCCGCCTCGCACCGCTGCCGGGGCCCCGCTATCGTCGCCCGCGCCGCACCGGACCTTCCCCGCCGTGACCGCCGAGAAAATGCCCGACTCCGATGGAACCGCGCCACGGCCGGTGCGTCTGCTGCGCACCGTGATCGGTCGCGACCGGAGCGAGCCTGCCGCTGCCGCTGCGAGTGCCGATCCGGATCCCGCTCGCGACGTGGCATTGCGGGCTCGCGGTGGCGATCTGGACGCCTTCCGCACGATCGTCGAGATGTTCCAGGATCGGGTGATGCGCGTGATGGTGTCGGTGTTGCGATGTGATCGAGCCCTGGCCGAGGACCTCGCCCAAGAGGTCTTTCTCCGCGTCTGGAAGGGCCTGCCGACCTTCGGTGGCGAAGTGCGCTTCCTGGCCTGGCTGCACACGATCGCCAGCAACGTGGCGATCAGCGAGTACCGGCGGCGGCGCGCCCAGAAGCGCGACAAGGCGACGTTGTCGATCGACCAGCCGCTCGCCGGCACCGACGATCTCTACCTGACACCGGCCGGCCGCGAACAGGCGCCGCCGGATCGGGCGCACCACCAGGAGTTCCTTTCGCGCGTGCGCAGTTGCGTCCAGCAGCTGCCCGACGAGTTTCGGGCCGCGGTGGTGTTGCGCGACATGGAGTCGCTCTCGTACGACGAGATCGCGGTCGTGCTCGACCTGCCGATCGGCACGGTCCGGTCGCGCATCCACCGCGGTCGCCTGTTGCTGCAGGACATGCTGCAGGAGTGGCGGCCATGAACGCACCTTCGTCGCGGCCGCCGGACGAGCGGTTCGCCGAGTGGGTCGACGGCTGCATGAGCCAGCGCGACCGCGAGCGCTTCGAGGCCGAGCTGCGGGTCAACGCCGCGCTGCGCACCGACCTCGCCGCCTACGAGCGAACGGTCGCGGCGGTGCGCGAGGCCCTGCAGGCGCCGACGGCGCCGACCAACCTCGCGGATCGTGTGCTCTCGGCCGTGCAGGCGGCGAGCCCCGCGGCGTCGAGTCCGCCCGGGCCGCGCAAGCAACGTTCGTTCGGCACCTACCTGTTCGGAGGCCTCGCCGCGGCGGCGTTGATGGCGGTCGCGGTGTGGTTCGACGCCTGGGTCACCCCGACCGGCCAGGTCGACAAGGTGGCCCAGATCGACAGGGTGGCCCAGGTCGACAAGATGGCGCAGGTCGACCCAGCCGCGGTCGGTGCGCCGCCGCCTGGGACTGCGCCCGTCGAGGACCTGGCGCGAACGGGGGGTGCAGCCGATGCGCCTGCTGCCGAGCAGGGCAAGGAGTCTCTGCGTCCGGATCGCCTCGAAACCGACGCCGCCAAGCCCGCGGAAGGCAACGCGGCGGACGTGGAGGCGAAGAAGCAGCTGGACCAGTCGCGCGAGGGTGCGAAAGGACTCGCCAAGAGCCCCGGAGCCGATGCGAAGGATCGAGGGCAGTTCGGCGCGCGCGGGGAGCCCGAGCCGGGAGCGGTTTCGGTGGCGATGCCCGACGAGCCAGCCGCGCGTTCTCAGGCTGCAGGGACCGCAGACTCTGCTCGGCAGGCGGAGGCTCAAGTCCCGCCGCCGGCGGCCCCAGTCGTTCCGCCGCCGATCGTCCCCGGAGGGGCGGTGCGTGGTGCTCCCGAGGCAGGCGAGTCTGCGCCTGCCCCTCGGGACACGGCCGCACCCGAGGCAGAAGGCAAGCCCGATGCGGAAGGCCATCCCAAGCCAGAGTTCAAGCCCGACGCGGTGGGCGGAGTGCGCGAGTTGTCGGGTGCTCCGCGTACAGCGTCGGGCGAGCCTGCCGGCAGCGCCGTGGCACCGCCCTCCTCCGAAGGCGCCCCCGCGGCCGGCAGCCGAGGCGTTCCGTCGCCAGGTCGCGCCCCCGCGAGCCCGTTCGCCGAGCCCCTGCCGTTCTTGACCGTCGAACGCAGCGCTCCGTCGCCGAATGCACCCTCGCCGACCGTTCTGCCGCCTGCGGAAGTTGGCGCCAAGGGCGAAGAAGTGCGCCTGCGGTTCGCCGAAGGCGCCACGGAGTTGCCCCAACTCGTCGATCGATTCCTCGCGACGGCGGGTGCCGGTGCCGGCGACGAGATCGTCTGGCGCACGGCGCGTGGGTCGCTGGTGTTGCGCGCGGTCGATCCCGCCCTGCTGGCCAAGCCGGCCGAACGCGACGCACGCCGTGCCGAACCGACGGGGACCGGAGGTGGTGGGGGATCTCCTGCCGCGCCACTGCCGATGCCGCGCGCCTGGTTGGTCGTCGGGGATCCCGCCGACATCGAGATCCTGCTGGCCCGTCTCGGTTTGAAGGTCCGCGCCGAAGGGTGGCGGTTGCAAACCGGCGAGTTCGAGGGGCCGAAGGCTCCGCAAGGCCAGCAGCCGAAGGGCAACGCAGGCCCTGGCGGCCCCGGGGCCGGGTCGACGGGCGCCCAACGTTCCCTGCTCCTGCAGTTCCGGTTCGTGCGGTGAGCGGCGGCGCTGCCGCCGCCGCCGGCGGAACGAGGCGAATCCGCGGTGGTTCGCCGCCGGGGGCTCGGTAGAAGCGCAGGCCTTGCACCCTGGTCGTCGCAACTTCCTGGCGGTCTGGCCGAGCCTGTTCGCGACGTCGATGGGGCTGATGGCCTTCCTGCCCGTGCTGGCGCTGCACGTGCACGAGCGCTTCGGCATCGACGAAGCGCACGGGCTCGTGCTGTGGGCCAGCCTGATCTACGGAGCGGCGCCGTTCACGGCCGCCGTGTTCGGCCCGATGTGGGGGGCGCTCGGGGACCAGCGCGGCAAGAAGCCGATGGCGATCCGCGCCAACCTGGCGATCGCCCTGACGACAGCGCTGATGCCGTTCGCGCCGTCGCCGGAGTGGCTGCTCGCGATGCGGATCCTGCAAGGGGGACTGGCCGGCTACGTGGCGCCGGCGATGTCGCTCGTGACCCAGGGCCTGCCGCGCCGCATGAACGGGCGTGTGATCGCGAAGCTGCAGGTCGCGATGGCCACTGGCAGCTTCGTCGGGCCCCTGTGTGGCGCCGAGATCACCTACTGGTTCGGCCGCGACGCGCTGTTCTGGTTCGCGAGCCTGTTGTCGGCGCTGGCGGCGCTGCAGTTGCACGTGTTCGCCGAGGAGGCTCGGGTCGAGCCTGCGCAATCCGGCGGGCGGGCGTTCCTCCGCCGGTTCGCCGCCGACGGCCGGATCCTGCTCGGCCAGCGGGTGTTCGCCGGCCTGTTGTTGCTGGTGCTGATGCTGCGCCTGGGCCAGAACATGTTCGAGCCGCTGCTGGCGTTGTTCGTGCACGAACTCGGCCCCGCCGGCTGGATCGCGGCGCAGAGCGCCACCGAAGCCCTCGCCGTCGACCGCACGGTCGGTGTCGCGTTCGCCGTGTTGGCGGTCGCCCAGTGGGTCTGCACGCCGTGGTGGGGACGCATGGCCGACCGGCACGGTCCGCTGCGCTGTCTCGCCGCCCTGGCGCTCGGTCTGGCCGGCCTGCAAGGGGCGCTCGTGTTCGTGCACGACGTCGACGTGTTCCTGCTGCTGCGCACCGGCACGGCCTGCCTGATGGCGGGCTCGATGACGCTCGCCTATGCGGCCGTCTCGGTGCGCGTCGCCGACGAGCAGCGCACCCTGGCGTTCGCGATGGTGCAGAGCTGCATCCAGTTCGGCCTCGCACTCGGGCCTCTGCTCGGGGCGAGCGTCGCGTCGCGGGCCGACGGGGGCACGGACTTCCCGCGACTGTTCGTCGTCGCCGCCGTGCTGTGTGCCGCGGCCGGGGTCGGCATGCTGTGGCTGCGACGAGCAGGTCGGCGCGGCCTGGGGGCACGGCCCGAGGTGCCCGATTCGGCGGTCGGGTGATTCTGCGCGGTCGGCGCCGTTCCGCGCACTAGACTCGCCGCGGTCCCCGCTCATCGACGTTCCCCGATGTGCTCGCTCGTCGTCCTCCGCGGATTCCATGCCGACCACCCGATCGTCGTCGCGGCGAACCGCGACGAACGGCGCGATCGGCCCGCTGCGCCGCCGGGCCTGTGGCGCGGGCAACGGCACCGGGTGCTGTCGCCGCGGGATCGGGAGGCGGGCGGCACGTGGCTCGCGATCGACGAACAGGGCCGGTTCGCGGGCCTCACCAACCTGGCCGGGACCCCGCCGGTGCCCGAAGCCCCTTCGCGCGGCCACCTGCCGCACCTGGCGCTCGACCAACCGGATCTCGACGCCGCCCTGGCGGCGATCGTCGCCACGGTGCGCGCCGAGGCGCACGCGGGGTTCCAGCTGGTGTTGTGCGACGGGCGCCGCACGCTCGTCGTGCGGCATCGGCAAGGGGACGTGCGGGTGGTCGAGTGGGCCGATCCGGTGCTGGTGGTCACCAACGAACACGAGCCCGGGCGCGCGGTGTTGCGTGGGCTCGCGGCGGCGACCGCTCCGGCGATCCCGCTGCAACAGAGGCTCGACGCCCTGGCGGTCGTGCTGCGCGACCCTGGCGACCAGGATCATCACGCCGCCTGCAAGGTCGGCGAGGCCTACGGCACCGTGTCGAGTTCCTTGCTGGCCGTGCCGGCCGTCGACCCGCAGCAGCTGGTGTGGCGCTACGCGCCCGGGTCGCCCGACCGAACGGAGTATCGCAACTACGGCAACCTCGGGCGGCGCTTGCTGCCGGACTCCGGGTCCTCGTGACGTGATCGGGGTGACGTGATCAGGTGCCGGCCCTACGGACCGAGCTCGGCGAGGTTCGCCACAGCGTCCGCCTTGGCCTTCGCCGCGCGCTGCCGCGCCACCTCGGGCAGCTTGCCGTCGGCGAGCGCTTTGTCGGCGAGCTGCAGGGCGCGCTCGTACATGGTTCGCGCCTTGGCCAGGTTCGAAGCACCCTTCAGGTGGTGCTGCAGCACCACCGCGGCGTCGTTCCAGAGCTGGGGCGAGTCCGGTTCCTTCTCGATCGCGTGCTGGTAGGAGGCGAACGCCGCGTCGAAGTCCCCGGTCTCGCGGCACAGGAACGCGTGGTTGTTCCACGCATCGGCGTCGTCGCGCAGGCAGGCGATCACGTGGTTCAGGTCGCGGCTCGGTGGCAGGCGGCCGGCCTGGTAGGCGCGATCGGCGAGGAAACGCAGCACCGCGGCGATGGCGCCGCGCCGGTCGCCGTCGAGGGCGCGCAGCACGTCGGCGAACTTCGGTGCGGAATCGGCGGCGTAGCGGGCCGCGAACGCTTCGGCGGCGTCGTGGTCGCCGAGCTCGTAGCGACAGAGGAACGCGTAGTAGAGGCTGTTGGTCGCCGCCGGGTCGTCCTGCAGGGCTGCGACGAAGCAGTCGGCGGCACTCTGCCAGTCGCGGCCCAAGAAGCGCGCGCGCCCCTCCTGGAAGCGCAACGTCGCGGCCGCCCGGGGGCTGGCATTCGGGCCGGCGAGGTGGCGTTCCCGGAGCCCCCGGTAGAGCTCGGCGCGCTGCTGCCAGGTCAGACCCTCGGTCAGCCGGTCGTGGTCCAGCGGGGTGTTCGGCTCCCGGACCAGGGCGGCGGCGAAGTGCTCGCGCGCTGCTTCGGGCTGCCTGTCGAGCCAGGCGATCTGGCCGAGCAGCAGGTGCGGATGGGCGCGCGCGGGGTCGAGTTCGCTCGCCTTCGTCAGGGCGGCGGTCGCGTCGCGGCGCGCCGTCGCCACCGCCGCGTCGAGTTCGGCGGCCGCCTTGCCGTCGGCGGTGCCGGCGTGCTTCTGTTCGAGCAGGAACCGGAAGCGGTCGAAGGCCATGCGCCCGAGCAGCACGTGGGCTCCGGGCCGGGCCGGGTGCCGTTCGGCACAGGCTCGCGCGTGTCGTTCCGCCGCCGCTACATCGCCCTGCAGGTAGCGGGCCTGGGCCAGCAGCAGGCGCGCTTCTTCGTCGTTCGGCACCTGGGCCAGCACGCCCTCGGCGATCTCCGCAGCCTCCGCCCAGCGGATCTCGGGATGCAGGGCGTCGCCGGCCTCGGTGCTGAGGATCAGCGTGCGCGCCAGCATGGTGCGCACCTCGACGGCGTCGGGGAACGTGCGGCGCGCGCCGTCCAGCAACTCGAGTGCTTCGTTGCGGCGGCCGCCGCGGCCGAGGCAGCGTCCGGCCGCGACGATCCAGTCGACGCGCTGCGGCTCGGCCTTGTGCAGCAGCAGGAACGCGTCGGCCGCCTCGCCGAAGCGACCGGCGTTCTCGGCGGCGAAGGCGCGTTGGCGCAGGGTGTTGCCGTCGGCCTCCTGCTGCGCCGTCGCGGTGGCGAGGACGCAGAGGGGCAGGAACCAGGACAGGGCTCGGCGGTCGGGCATCGTCACTTGCCCTGCAGCTTCCGTTCCGCTTCGCGCAGGTGCGCGCGGGCGCCACCGCGGGGCCCAGGATAGGTCAGGCTCTTCTCGGCGGCGGCCTTGGCGGCCGCGAAGTCCTGGCTGTGCCGCAGGTGCCACAGGGCCACGTTCTCGTAGCAGTCGCCGACGGCGATGCCGAGCTGTTCCTTGCGCTGCTTCTCGTAGTCGTCGGCCGGGACGTTCTCCGCCAGCACCCGATCGCCGTCCTGGATGGCGCCGTCGAGCAGACGCCGGCTCGACTCCCAGTCGCGTCCCACGTACTGGATGGCCATCAGGGCGAGGTCGTTCCGCAGGCGCACGCTCATCATCGCCTGGTCGAGCTTGGCGAGGTCCGTCGGCGCCAGCTGGACGGCCCGCTGGTAGGTGCGGTAGCTGCGCTCGTAGAGCTCGCTGGCCTGCTCCTTCTGTCCGTTCTTGGCGAGCGCCTCACCGTGGTCGCGTGCGAACAGGGCCGCGTTGTTCAGCAGGTCCACGTCGCTGTTCGCGGCTTCGGCCGCAGCCCGGTAGAGCGCCTCGAGCTTGCCGAGGTCCTGCCCGACGGTCTCGGCGAGCAGCATCACCCCGAGCTTGGTGGTGAGCGGAACGGTCGTGCCGTTGGCGAACGTGTGGCTGCCGATCTCGGCGCCGATCTGGTCGGGGCGGGCCTTGGCTGCTTCGAGCAGCCACTTCTCGGCGTTGGCCTGGTCCTTGGCTTGGAGCGCCAGGTAACCCTTCTTGCCGGTGACCATCGCGATCCACTGTTCGCTGGAGTTGCGGAACGCGGGGTTCTTCTGCATCGACGCCGCGAACGCGGCCTTGGCCTGGTCGAGGGTCGCCTGGGCGTCCGCGAGCTTCTTCGCGGCCCCTTCCTGGTCGGCGAGCCAGAAGCGCGCCTTGCCCAGATACCACAGCGTCACCGCATCGTCGCTCTTCGCCAGCGCCGCGACCACCGCGGGCAGCTGCTGCGTGCGGTAGCCGACCGTGATGACCGTCTCGAGCAGCGTCTGGTCGTCCGGCTTCTTCTGGATCCCGCGCAGGAAGACGTTGGTCGCTTCGGCGCCGGCACCGGCCCATTCCTCGGTGGTGGACCAGGCCGTGCGCTGGGCCGCGTCGAGCGCACCCTTGTCGTCGAGGTAGCGATACGAAACACGGGCGGCGTCGAGCAGCTCCTTGTCCTCGGTGCCGCCGCCCTTCTTCTGCGCGTAGACGGCGCCGGCGGCGCGCGCCCGCAGCGTGTGCAGCGCCAGCAGGTCTTCGGGCTTGCCGCCACCTTGCGACTGCATGTGCAGCAGCAGCCGGGTCGCCGAGACGACGGCGTCCTCGGCCTTGTTGGAATCGAACTGGGCCTGGGCCAGCAGCAGGCGCGGTGCTACCGGCTCGGGATCGAGCTCGACGGCGCGAGTCAGTGCCGCCACCGCCTCCTGGAACAACAGCTCGGTGCCCTTGCGTTGCTCGGCCGCCGCCTGGCGGGCGAGCCGCAGCGTGAGATCGCCACGCAGGGCGTGGTAGGGCGCATGCTCGCGGCACTCTTTGCTCAGTTCGTCGAGCACGACCAGGGCGCCGTCGAGATTGTCGTCGGCGACCTTCTGCTCGATGCGGGCGCGCTGCTTCTCGAGCGCTTCCGCGGCACCGCCCTGGCTCGCCGCGGCCGGTGCCGGGCCGCCGGCGCGCGCGGTCGACGCGACGTCGTCGCGGCCCTGGCTGCGCAGCAGGGCGGCCGCCTCGCGGCGCTCGTACGGGTAGTAGCGCACCGATCGCTCGCAGAACGGCGCGTAGCTGGCGAACGGTTGGCCCAGGCGCGTGCGCAGCAGCACGGCGATGTTCTGGTAGGCGTCGCCGATCGACTCCTCGACGCTCTCCCGTTCGGCGCGCGGCGCGTCGGCACCGAGGGCCTGCAGCTGCTGCTCGCCCAGCTCGATCGCGCGGTCGAACAGGCTGCGCGCGCGGTCGTAGTCGCGCTCGAGGTGGTAGATCAGCATCAGGCCGCAGTCGTTGACGATGCGCGGATCGTCCGGCGACAGCGAGAGGGCCTTCTCGTAGTGCGCGTAGCTGCGCTCCCAGAGCTGCTTCGCCGCGGCCGGGTCGCCTTCGTTGGCCTTGCGCGTGCCGAGGTCGCGCGCGGCGAGGGCCGCGTTGTTGTAGACGAAGCCGAACCGGTCCGGGAAGCGTTGCAGGACCCGTTCGTTCCACGCGAGCGTCGCCGCCAGCGCTTCGTCGTCGGTCTCGTTCAGGGTGCGGTGGATCGCGAACACCAAGCCGGTGAAGTGCTCGTGGAAGCTGTCGTAGAGCACCGGCGCGCCGTTCTGGTAGGTCGTGGTCGCGGCCGAGCGATCGGCGGCGCGAAGCAGTTCGTCGCCGGCGGCCGCCGTGTCGCCCATCGTCAACGACACCTTGGCGGTGGCGAGGTCGCAGAGTGCACGCCACTGGTCGGCACCCTCGCGGCCGGCCGGAGCCATCGCGCCGTACTCGGCGAACGCGGCCTCCGACCTGGCGTAGCCCTTCTTCGCGGCGGCGTAGTCGCCCTGGTCGCGGGCCAGGTCGGCACATCGGTAGAGCGCCTTGCCGTGGTGCCAGCGCAGCGCCGTGACTCCTGGGTTGGCGCGGAGCAGCAACGAGTACGAACCGAGCAGTGCCTGGTGCTGGCCACTGTCGAGCATCCACTGGATGTAGGCATCGTGGATGGGCGCTTCGTCGGGGAAGTCGCGCAGGCCCCGTTCGTACTCGACGCCGACCTCGCTGGTCTGGCCGAGCCAGCGGTGCAGCAGGGCTGTGCTGGTCACCGATTCGCCCGGGAACGTGGTGCGGGTGGCGGCGAAGCGAGCGGCCGCGTTGGTCGCCAGGCGCGCGGTGTCGCTGCCCACGGGCACGCGCCCTTGGGCGTCCTTGGTCCCTCCGTCGAGCTCCGCTTGGCGAGCGGCCGTGAACAGGCGCAGGTCGCAGCGGGCGGCGACCAGCATCGCCGCCGCGGCGTCGCGACGGGCGGATGGCGTCTGCAGGGCCGCATACGCGGCGGCGGCGCGTGTGCCAGCGTCGCTGCCGGCCTCGAATTCGCCGAGCTCGTAGTGGCATTCGGCGAGCTGCCGCAGCGCGGGTGCCGCGTCGTCGTCGTTCATGCCCTGCACGGCCTTCTGCAGGTCGCTCACCGCATCGAGCAGCAGGTTGCCACGATTGCGGGCGTCGCTCGCGGCGATCCGGATCGCTCCGTCGGCGCGCAGCAGCCTGGCCTCGCGCAAGGCGTCGTTGCCGGCCAGCAGCTCGTCGGCGATGCGGCAGGCGGCGTGGGGGTCTTGGGCCAGCAAGGTCCGAGCGGTCGCCAGGCGCTCGGCTTCGGCTTGGTTCGGCGGGGCGACGTTGGCGCAGGCGGCCACGACGGTGGCGCACCAGAGGAGGGTCGAGATCTTCATGGCGATTGCGTACCGCGGCCTAGGACCGCGTCGGCGGCTGGGATGAGGGCGCGCCGGAGGGGTTGGGTGAGCGACCGCGGGGATTGTGGCGGCGGCCCGGTCCGGTGGGAAGGCCGAAGGGGGCCAGGCTTCCTGGCCACCGGCGTTTCAGTGGTGCGGGGCGAACGCCCGATAGCAGCGGTCGATCGGAGTCCGAACGTTGCCCCACCCGACGATCACGGTGGCGGCCACGCTGGATCGCACCAACGTGGGCCGTCTCGTCGCCGACATCGACCGCGAACTGCGGGCGAAGCCGGCCCGGCTCTACGTGGACCTCAGCACCGTCGAGGCGTTCGACTCGGCGGGGCTCGGTGGGGTGGTCGCCGGCATGCGCAAGGCGCACGCGGTGGGCGTCGAGCTGAAGCTGCGTGGCCTGAGCCAGTCGATGCTCGACTTCTTCTCGCTGGTGTCGGTCCAGCGGCTCGTGCGCGCGGACGAACGCCCGCCGAGCCTCGATCCGGTGACCCGCCTCGGGGCGTTCGTCGAGCCGATGCTGGACGGCGCGAAGGCGGTCTTCGCGACCGGGCTGCAGACGCTGCAGGAGCTGCTCGCCGGCCCGTTCCGGCGGCGGTGGCTGCGGCTCGACCGGACCGCGCTCGAGGTCGACCACTGCGCTGCCGGAGCGCTGCCGATCGTCGCCCTGATCGCGTTCCTGCTCGGCCTGATCCTGGCGATGCAGGCCTACGTGCAGCTGCGCGTTTGGGGGGCAGAGATCTACATCGCCGACATGGTCGGGGTGTCGGTGATGGCCGAGATCGGGCCGCTGATGACGGCGATCGTGCTGGCGGCGCGCTCGGGCTCGCGCAACGCCGCCCAGCTCGGCGCGATGGTCGTCAGCGAGGAGATCGCGGCCCTCGAGCAGATGGGCATCCGGCCGATCGCGTTCCTGGTGGCCCCGAAAGTGGTCGCGTGTGCGTTCGCCGCGGTGTCCCTCGGGATCGTGTTCGACGTGGTCGGCATGTGCGGCGGCGGGCTGTTCGCGTGGGCGGTCGCCGGCATCGAGCTCGACGCGTTCGGCGAACAGCTGCGCACGGCCCTGTCGCTGTCGGACTTCGTCGTCGCGACCACGAAGTGTCTGACGTTCGGTGCGGCGGTCGGCGTGGTCGGCTGCGCGCTGGGATTGCGGGTCCAGGACGGCAGCGAGGGTGTCGGTCGGGCGACCACCAACGCCGTCGTGCTCGGCATCTTCCTGATCATCGTCGTCGACGCGGTGTTCGTGACCTGCCAGCGCATGGTGGTGGGCTCGTGACCGGAACCGGCAACCGCGCCTTCGACGGCCATGGGGCTCGCCCCAGCGACGACCTGGTCCGGGCGCTGGCACTGACCACCCAGTTCGGGGAACGCACCATCCTCGACGGCGTCGACCTGGCGATCCGCCGCGGCGAGGTGTTCGTCGTCATGGGGCCTTCGGGCTGTGGCAAGACCACGCTGCTGCGGCATCTCTGCGGGCTGTTGCGCCCGACGCTCGGCAGCGTGTCGGTATCGGGTCACGACCTCTACGAAGCGTCGCCGGACCTGCTGCAGCACCTGCGGCTGCGCACCGGCTTGTCGTTCCAGGGCGGTGCGCTGCTCGGCAGCCTGTCGGTGCTCGACAACGTGGCGCTGCCGCTGCGCGAGAACACCGACCTGCCGCCGGACGTGGTGCGTGAGATCGCGCGCATGAAGCTCGACATGGTCGGCCTGCTGCACGCGGCCGAGCTGATGCCGAGTTCGCTGTCGGGCGGCATGCGCAAGCGCGCCGCGATCGCCCGCGCGATCGCGCTGGATCCCGAGATCGTCTACTTCGACGAACCTTCGGCCGGGCTCGATCCGATCACCGCGGCCGAGATCGACAACGTCATCGTCAAGCTCAACAAGGTGTTCGGGATCACCATGGTCGTGGTGACGCACGACCTGCCGTCGGCGCACGCGATCGCCGACCGCATCGTCGTGCTGCTGGACGGCAAGGTCGCCGCCCTGGGGGAACGCGACCGCGTCTGGCACGACCCGAATCCACGCATCCGCGACTTCATCGAACGGCGCCTGCCGGCCGAAGAGAGCCGTGGCATGGACGTCATCGCCCACCTCGAGGTCTGAGCAATGCACCCGCACGGCCGCCGCTTCCGCCTCGGGATGTTCGTGCTGGGCACGGGCGCCCTGTTCGTGGCCCTGCTGGCCTTCATCCTGCAGAACAGCCTGCACAGCGAGCGCGCCACCTACTTCATCCTGTTCCGCGAGAACGTGAAGGGCATGGTGGTCGGCTCGAAGGTCAACTTCCAGGGCGTGCCGATCGGGGTCGTCGCCGACATGCGTTTCCAGGACGGGCAGACGATGGTCGAGCTGCGCGTCGATCCGACGCGGGCCAACATCCAGGACCTCACCCGCGCCCGCATGGACCGGTTGCTGGTCACCGGTCAGGTGACCGTCGAACTCGAAGGCTACGGGCGCGAGGGCAAGCCGCTGGCGCGCGGTGCGTTCATCCAGCCGAAGGAGGATCCGATGCACTCGCTGACCAGCAGCCTGCCCGAGGTCGTCGATCGGGCCGGCAACGTGCTGGCGCGCCTCGACCGCCTGCTGGCGAGCGCCGAGGACCTGCTCGGACCCGACAACCGGCGCGCCGTGGCGGCGATCCTCGCCAACGCCGAACGGGCGAGCCTCGGCCTCGCCGACGCGACGGTGCCGGCGGCGACCTCGCTGCTGACCGAGGCGCGAGGCACGGTCGCGGCGGCCACCGACGCCGCCGCGGCGGCGCAGGCGACGCTCGCGTCGCTGCAGCGTGTCGAACACGACCTGCACGGTCTGCTGCACGAGACGACCGCGCTGGTCGGCGGGGCGCGTGGGCCGGTGCTGAACGTGCTCGCCGGCCTGCGCACCAGCCTCGACGAACTGCGCGGGCTCGCCCGCCAACTGAAGCTGGCCCCGGACAGCCTGCTGTTCGGTGTGCAGCCGGCGGCCCCGAGTGGAGGTGCACGATGAGGACCCGAACATTCCTGGTGGCTGCGGGGATCGCGGCGCTGCTCGCCGGCTGCGGCAGCGTCGCCGTTCCGAGCGAGCGCTTCTACCGACTGGCAGCACCGGCTCCGGCCGAGCCGGAGGCGTCTCGAGGGGGTGTGCTCCGCGTGCAGGACCTGCAGCTCAGCACGGCGTTGGACTCGGACTGCCTGATGCGTCAGTTCGGGGTGCAGTTGGAGCCGCGCCCCCTGGCCCGCTGGATCGCTCCGCTCGACCGGCTGGTCACCGACGCGATGGTGCTCGGCCTGTCGCGGGCGCGCGTCTGCGACCTCGTGAAGGGCGCGGCCGACCCCGGTGGCGAGGACTGGGCGCTGCGGGGCCGCATCGTCGACTTCGCCGAGGTGCTCGAGCCGGAGGGCGCCAAGGCGCGCGTTGCGCTCGAGCTGTGGCTCGAGGTCGACGGTCGCATGGTGTTCCACGACGAGTTCGTCGCCGAGCGGGAGCTCGCGGGCGGCAGCGTCGAGGTCGCCGTCGACGGGTTGTCGTCTGCTCTGCAGGGCGTGGTGGGGGAGCTGATCGACCGGATGCGCGCGCGCGACCTGTTCGCCGTGGCGCGGGCCCGTACCGCCCATCCCGACGCGCCGGCGGCCGGCCCGGCGCGCTGAGCCGCGGCAGCGACCCTCGTGCGGGCCGTTGGCCGACCAGGCCTTGGCCCCCGTTGCGCTGCGAACTCCTTCGGGGAAGGCGGCAACAGGGCTTGCCTCGGCGAGTCGGGCTGCTATCCTCCCCGCCCCTTTTCCTTCCGAGCCGCCATGTCCCGAGTCTGCGCAGTCACTGGTCGTCGCACCCGCATTGGTCACAAAGTCAAGCGCCGTGGTCTGGCGAAGAAGGACGGCGGTGTCGGCCGTCGTG
>JAEUHU010000469.1 GCA_016793305.1 Planctomycetota bacterium | reverse complement strand
GGAGCGGCCGGGAGGTCGAGCAGCAGTTCGCCCTCGTCGTCGAGCACGCCGACCTGCTGGCCGTCGGCGAACACCGGCGCACCCCGCACCGGGAAGTAGTTGGCGATGTCCATCACGACCAGCTGCATCGACCAGCCCGGTTCGGCCTGGATCACGAGTCGATCGCCGGGGATCGCCTCGAGGCGGCCGGTGTGGCCACGCACGGCGGGTCCGAGCAGGCGCCACGTGCCGGGCAGCTGCGGGATGCGCACGGGGCTTCCTGAGTCCTGCGCCCGCACGTCCACCTGCCAACCGTCGTCGCCGACGAGCCGCAAGGTCCAGCTCGGACACGGCGTGCCGTCGCGCTGTCGCACGTCGATCGACAGGTCGCGTTCCTGCACCACGTCGTCGATGCGGAAGTGCACGTGCTCCTGCGGCGGCGTCACCGTCTGCCGCCGGGCCTGCAGTCGACACGGCGCGAACGGGTTCAGCTGCACTGCGCATTCGAGCAACGGCACGTCGGCGAACCCGAACGTCGCCTGCTGCTTGCCGTCGACCTCCTGCCACTCGATGTTCGCAGTGCGCCAGATCGTGCCGTCCTGGTGGCTCGTCAGGTGCACGCTGACCATCGGGAACGACTTGCCGCTGGTGGTCGTGATCGTGCCGGCGATGCGGCCGCCCTTCGCGCGCCGCCGTACGACGAGGTCGCAGCGCGCGACGGCTCCGGCCTGTACCTGCACGGCGGCTGCGTTGGGCTCGAACTCCTCACCGGCGACCTTCGCGTGGCCTTCGCCCGGTTGCACCCCGGTGAGCGTGTAATCACCCTGCGGGTCGGTGCGGGTGGCGAAGCGCAGCGCGCGCGGGCCGTCGCCGATCGTCACCACGACCTGCACCGCGTCCATGGGTGCGCCGAACGCGTCGCGCACGGTGCCCCGCACGTGGCCTTGCTCGTGCAGCGTCACGTCGAGTGGTCCGACCACGCCCTTCGTGCCCACGTCGGCGATCTCCGCGCGCCAGAATCCGCCCTCGGCGAGCACGACGAGCCGGCAACGATCGCCGTAGTGGGATGGTGGGGCAGGGACCCGGCACCACTGCAGCCGGTCGTCCGGAGCGGTCTCGCACGCGGACGTCGAAGCCGCCGAGCGCTGCACTCTCGTGGCGAGCGCGTCGTCGTCGTCGCGCAGGAACGCACGCAGCTGCAGACCCTGGACGCGAGCGTCGTCGGCGACCTTCAGCAGGTAGGTCGGGCCGAGCTCGACGACCATGCACCAGCCGTCGCCTTCGCGCACCGCGGCGGAGGCGAGGG
The DNA here is from genome assembly GCA_016793305.1 of Planctomycetota bacterium. The sequence continues at coordinate 642 of JAEUHU010000469.1, read as the reverse complement.
GTTGGAAGTGCGTCTGCGTGGCCGGGACCTTCCCGGCGGAGGTGGCCGTGCCCTTGCGGTCGGGATCGACCAGCAAGGGGAGCCCTTGGACCGTGGCGAGTTCCGGCTTGGCCAGGCCCGAGGTTGCCGGATCGTCCCGCTCCGGTTCGGAGCCCTTCATGGTCGGCGCGCCGATGACGGCGATCTCGGCATCGGCCGGCCAGACGTCGGGCGCCGCAAACGAGCCGTCGCGGTTGGTGCGGACCAAGGTCACCTTCTGTTGGGTGCGTAGCGACACGGGCGCGTACGGCACGCCCTGGCCGGTGCTCTGGTAGAGCACGCGGCCGCGCACCGGTGCGTCGGCTGCGAGGCTGGCCGGTGGCGCGACCGCGGCTTCGCGTTCGCGTGGTTGGTCCACCTCGGCCCCACCGCCACCGGTGGCTGTCGCCGCACGACCTCCGTCTTCGGCAACCTGGACCAAGGCCCGGTCCGGCGTGTGCGGCGTCGGCGTGACCGCCGGGGCTGCCGACGGCTCCAGCAGGTGCGGCAACAGCACCGCCAAGGCAACGAGGGCGAAGAGAACGACGAGCAGCTTGTTCACGAGGATTCCGGTGACGACGGCAGCACTGGCGGAGCCAGCGACGCCTGGCGGCATTGGCAGCA
>JAEUHU010000429.1 GCA_016793305.1 Planctomycetota bacterium | reverse complement strand
GGATCGGCTCGCGGCTGCTGCGTGCGAACGTGACCCGCTGCCGCGGCTGGTCGAGCACCATGCGGAACTGCGCGAGCACCGCGGTGCCGACCGCGGCGCTGTCTTCGTTCTGGAGGTCGACGATCGGTGTATGCAGCACGTGCCCGGCCCAGTCGACGTCGTGGGCGAGCCGTGCCTGGAACGACGGCAGGACCCCGCCGATCGTCATGTGCTTGCCGGTCTCGCGCGGCGGCCCCTGGTACTCGAGCGGCAGGCTCTTCGGCATCGCGAGGGGGCCGGAGCTCCCCGAGTCGATCAGCACGGGCATCGCCCTGCCACCGATCGCCAGCTCGACGTGCGGCAGGGCGCCCTGGAGCAGCGGCATCGTGCCGCGGCTGCCGAGTTCGGCCGGTGCGAGCGCGTCCTGGCTCGCGACCTCGACGCGGCGCGCCGGATAGTCGATCGTCAGCACGCAGTCGCGGAACATCGTCGCTGGCAGCACGCCGGCGACCGGTTGCCCGCAGACCTGCTGCAGCGGCAAGAGGTCGAGCACCAGCGCGTCGACGTCGCGCATCGACAGCGGCCCGCACTGCAGCGATCGCAGTGGCACGATGCGCTGGACCCGGGCGGTGCTGTCGTCGGCACCCTGGAGCACGAAGCCGCCCTTCGCCGGATCGAGGGCCATCGTCGGCAACCGCAACTCGTCGACGGCCGATTGCGCGAGCACCACCGCCGACGCGCCCGTGTCGAGCAGGAAGCGCTGCGCGGGGCCGCCGTCGAGGCGGACGTTCACCAGCGCGAAGTGCCGTTCCCACTGGGCCTCGAGCTGGGCGTTCGGCGTCGACATCGCCACCTCGCTGCCGAACGGCCGCCAGGGCCGCGGCGAGGCACAGGCGACGAGCAGGAGCGAAGCCACGGGCCACGGGCGGAACGTCGGCATGCGTCGATTCGATCGCGGCGGCCCACAGGGTGGAAGCCGCCATCCCGGGGATCTCGCCCTAGTGCCCGGCCCGGCAGCGACACGAGCGTCGGCAGACTGCAGAATGGCCAGCGATGTCGATCCCACTTCGCCTCGCCGTCTGCCTGGTGTTCGTGTCTTGCGGCGCGGTTGCAGCGATCCAGACTGGCCAACCCACGCCGAGCGACGACCTTGCCAAGGCGATCGCCGAGATGCGGAACCTGCCGCAGAAGCTCGAAGGTGCGGAAGCGGCCGAACGAGGTCCGCGCATCCAGAAGGCGTGGGACACCCTGATCGCCGCGAAGGACGCCGGCGCGGAGGCCTTGCTGGCGGAAGCTCGTCAGCTGGCCGCCAACGGAGAACGTGACGACCGCTTTCGCCTCGGGGCTGGCGCGGTCGTGTGGAGGATCGGCGGGCTCGCCCGGGTCGACGACATCCTCACGCTGTGGGCGGACGCGGACTTCTCGGTGAAGTACTCCTATGCATTCCAGGTCGCGGGACAGGCGATGACGAGCAAGGACCCGCGCGCGCTGCCCTTGCTGGTGGCGTTGCTGCGCGACCAGCGTGGGGAGTACACCCTCGCTCAGCATGCGATGACGATCGGCTGGCCGGCCACGCATCTGATGCTCTGGGCGCCGCTCGGCCTTGCGGCCACGCCGACGCTGTCGAAGCTGTTGGCCGCACCTCCGGATCCGACCACCGCGGCGTCGTGTGCCCACCTGCTCGCCAGCTTCTATGACGAAGCAGCGTTGCCGCAGCTGCGCACGCTGGCCCGCGAAGGCCATGGTCCAGTTCGCTTCGAGGCGCTGCGCTCGGTCGGTCGGTTCGGACATCCGGACGACCAGGAATGGCTGTTCGCCGGGCTCGCCTCCGAGGACGCGGAGCTCGCCACAGCCCACCTCTCCGCCGTCGCGGCGTTCGGCGACCTGCGGGCGGTGCCGCACGTACTCGAGCGGCTGAAGGACGCCGACGAGCGGGTGCGAATGACGGCCCTGCGGGCGCTGGTTGCACTGCCCACGTGCGAGGGCCTCGACGCGGTCCTGGCCTGGTGCAGGACCTACGATGGTCCAGAGCAAGAGCATCACGACGAGATCGTCTACCGCGTGAGCTTGCTGTTCGGCGATCTGGACGCAGCGGAGAGCTACGAGAAGCTCCCGGTCGAAGAGCGTCGGCTGCGGATCACGCAGCTGCGCCTTCGCCAAGGCGAACAACTGCGCGTGCCGCAGGGCGATCGTCAGCTGACCCGCGGCGAACTGCGCGAGCTTTGCACGGCAACGGCCGAGCTTGGGCGCGTTCCAGAGCCGTTCGAATGGGTGCAAGCACGGCATCTGCTCGCCGCCGCCACCGCCGCGGACCTGGCCCTGCTGATCGATGCCCGCGGAGGACTGTACCGTCGCTTCTCCGACGAACAGATCGAGGCAATCGAGCAGTTCGAGCGGGCGCTGCTGTGGCTCGCGCGTGCCCAGTATCGCGTCGATCCGGGCGTCTCTGAGCAGGTGCAGCGACGCAGCTGATCGGTGTGTCGTCGCGTCGGCCCTGCCGCGTGGACCGGGGTTGGCGCGTCGTTTCCTTCCATTGCGCACGCCGTCGACCGTCACGGCGACCGCGTTGGAGCCGAAGTCGAACTTCGCTCCGGCCGTGCCCACGCTCTCGGCGGCGGGTGCGGGCAGCTCGCCGAGCATCGCGGTGTGCGGACGGCGCGCACGGGACTCGCCCGCCTGCTACTGTCTCGCGCCGAGTCGGAGCTGGTTCGTCGCCGAGCACTCCGGTCCCGCGACCGGATCGCTGGCCTCCATGTGTCGGAGCCCATGCTGCATGAACTCCCGTCGCATCGCCCACACGTTGCCGCTGCTGCTGCGTGGCCCGCACGACCTGCCGATGGCGCACGCGTGCCTCGCGTCGCTGGCGGCCGCCGAACCCGGCGCCCGGCTCGTCGTCTGCAACCAGGGATTCCTCTCGACGCCGGATCTGCAGGCCTGGCTGCGGGCCTTCGAACTCGACGTGGTCGTCGTGGGCAGCGGCCAGAACGTCGGCATCGCCGCCGGCCGCAGCGCCTGCTTCCAGTGGCTGTGGCAGCACGAGCCGCCGCAGTACCTGAGCGAGATCCACCTCGACATGCTGTTCCCGCCCGGCTGGGCGGTGGAGCTGGCGGCCTTCCTCGATGCACACCCCGACGAACCGCTGGTGGCGCCGGGCATCCTGATGGCGAACGGCGAACTCGCGCCCGACGGACGGCGCGTCGCTGCGCTCGCCACCTCGTGGTGGGAGCAGCGCGCGTCCATCGTGGTGGCGCTCGGGCAGTGGCGTGAGCCGCGCAGCGTGCAGGCCTTCGTGCATCCGGTGCTGCACCGCAGTGACGCGCTGCGCGCGATCGGCGGCTACGACACGAGGTTCCTGCGCGGCAAACAGGGCTACGAGGACGACAGTCTGTTGCTCGGCCATCGGCTGCGCCTGGGCATCGCGCGCGACTGGCGACCGAAGTGCTGGCTCGGGGCGCGCGTGTTCCACGCCACGCTCGCCCAGCGGATGACGGTGGGCGATCTCGCCCAGTCGGTGGTCGTCAACCTGAACGGCCTGCTGGCGCAGTACGGCGTCGTCGGGCTCGAGCAACTGGCGGCGCTGTATCCGGAGAACACCGAATTCCGCCGGCTCGCCGACCGCATCGTCGCCGACCTCGCGGCGGCCGATCGGGTCGATCCGTGAGGCCGGGAGTCGCGGCGCGAACTCGGTTGCGGTGGCGGGAGCACGCGCTCGCGGGCTGGGCAGGCAGCGGGGAACCTCGGGGTGAGCCTTGCGGCGGGCTCATCGCGTGTGCAGGTCGCCGAACCACGTCTCCGTGTTGCTGCCGCCGAACCCTGCCGCAGTGAGCTTGGTCCATGCGGCCGGCAGCGCCCCTTCGACGCGACTCCCGGCGGCCTCGGCGACGATCGTGTGCGCGTCGAGGTCGACCGTCACCCGCAGCTCGACCGCACTCTTGCCGTCCCACTCGATCGCGGTCTCCCGAGGAGCAGGCGTGGTGGCGAGCCCGAGGAGCACCAGCTTGCGCGCACCGAACTCGATCCCGGCGCGCACGTGCGGACCGCGCGGGGCCTCGCCGGCGAGGACGACGAAGCCGTTGCGCAGCGGCCGCGCCGCCAGCGAACGCAGCGTCGTCGTGAACGTCACGGTGCCGGAGTGTGCGCGTTCGCGCAGCAGGTAGCCTTCCTGCGCGTTCGCCCAGACGCCGTGGCCATTCCCGTCTCGACGAACGCGCGTCACGCCGGCCGAGATCGGGAACGTGTCGCCCGCCAGCTCGCCGGTGTCGTCGCCGTAATGCGCGCGCAGCTGCACCAGCCGCTTCTCCAGCTCCTTGCGAACCGTTGCGTGGGCCGGGTCGTCGGCGAGGTTGCGCAGCTCGTCGGGATCTGCCACGAGGTCGAACAGTTCGTAGCCGTTCCACTGCGGTTCGTAGTAGCGGATCAGCTTGTGGCGTTCCGTGCGCACGCCGTACATCGCCGGCACCATGTGCGTCGCCTGCGACTCGTAGTAGTGGTAGTAGATCGCGTCGCGCCACGCGACCTGCTTGCCCTCGAGCAGCGGCACGAGGCTCGTGCCGTGCATGCCGGCCGGGATCGGTGCTCCCGCGAGATCGAGGAAGGTCGGCGCGAAGTCGATGTTCTGCGTCAGCTGTGCGATCTGTCGGCCGGCCTCGACGTGGCCGGGCCAGCTGATCAGCAGCGGCATGCGCAGGCACTCTTCGTCCATCCAACGCTTGTCGTAGAAGCCGTGCTCGCCGAGGAAGAAGCCCTGGTCGCTGGCGTAGACCACCAGCGTGTTGGCCTTCACGTCGGGATGCGCGTCGAGCCAGTCGAGCAGCGTGCCGACGCTGCGATCGACGCCGGCTGTGCAGCGCAGGTAGTTCTTCAGGTAGCGCTGGTAGAACCAGCGCACGCGTTCCTTGCCTTGCGGGTTCTCGCGCCAGAACGCCTCGTCCTCCGCGGCGAACGCCGCATCCCACGCGGCGCGCTGGGCATCGTCCATGCGTTCGCGTTGCGCGATCCAGGCGCGGTCGAGGCCCTGCAGCGCATCCTGGTCGCCGCCGGGTGGCGGCACCATCAGGTCGTAGTGCAGCGTCATGTGCCGCGCGATCTCCATCTCGGTGATCGCCCGTGCGCCGATGCGTCCGCGGTGGTCGTCGAACAGCGTCGCCGGCTCGGGCAGGTCGGCGTCGCGGTAGAGCCCCAGTTCCGTCGGCGCCGGCAGCCAGTTGCGATGCGGCGCCTTGTGCTGGCACATCAGCAGGAACGGCCGCTTCGGGTCGCACGCCTCCAGCCACTGCAGGGCCAGCTCGGTGGTGACGTCGGTGACGTGGCCGGCGAGGCGCACGCGCCCGTCGTCGGTCAGGAAGTCGGGGTTGTAGTACTGGCCCTGGTCGGGCAGCACCATCCAGTGGTCGAAGCCGGTGGGCGTCGACTCGAGGTGCCACTTGCCGACGATCGCGGTCTGGTAGCCGACCTGTTGCAGCAGCTTCGGGAAGGTCGTCTGGTTGCCGTCGAACACGTTGCCGTTGCGGCAGAAGCCGTTCTGGTGGCTGTGCAGCCCGGCCAGGATCGAAGCACGAGACGGACCGCAGATCGCGTTGCCGCAGAAGTTGGCGGTGAACAACGCCCCGGTACTGGCGATGCGGTCGAGGTTCGGCGTCTGGTTGAGGCGCGAGCCATACGCGGAGATCGCCTGGCAGGCGTGGTCGTCGGAGAACACGAACAGGATGTTCGGACGCGACCCGGCGAGCGACTGCTGGGCCACGGCCATGCTGGAGATGGCGAGCAGGGGGCCGAGCAGCAGCAGGCGGTGCATCTCGGGACGATACGCCGCGTCGACGCCGCACGACCACCCTCCGTCCAACCCAAGGACCCGCAGGACCGCGATCGTGCCGATCGGACCACTGTGCTGCCCGAGGTCGTGGGAGCAGTAAGGTACGAGAATGCGCCTCGCGTCGTCGCTGCTCGTTCTGGTCGTCGTGGCCATCCGCGCCCCGGCGCAGGAGCCGCCGTCGCCGCCGCCCCGACGCCCGCCGAACGTCGTGTTCGTGCTCGCCGACGATCTCGGCTACGGCGAACTCGGCTGCTACGGCCAGCAGCGCATCCGCACGCCGCGGCTCGATCAGTTGGCGCGGGAGGGCACGCGCTTTGTGCAGCACTACGCCGGTGCGCCGGTGTGTGCGCCGTCGCGCGCGGTGCTGCTGACCGGCAAGCACCCGGGCCACGCCGCGATCCGCGACAACAAGGAGGTGCAGCCCGAGGGCCAATGGCCGTTGCCTGCCGGCGAACCGTCGCTGGCGCGCACGCTGCACGACGCGGGCTACCACAATGGCGCGTTCGGAAAGTGGGGGCTCGGTCCACTGGGCAGCACCGGTGCGCCATCCGCCGTGGGCTTCGACCGGTTCTTCGGCTACCTCTGCCAGCGCCACGCCCACAGCTACTTCCCGGCGTTCCTGTACGACGACGAACGGCGCCTGCCGCTGGCGAACGAGCTGCCGGTGCCAGGGCACGGCAAGCTCGCCGCCGACACGAAGCCGGACGATGCGGCTGCCTACACCGCGTTCGTCGGCAGCGACTACGCACCGACGCGCATCCTCGAGCAGGCGTTGGCGTTCGTGCGCAGCCACCGTGAACAGCCGTTCTTTCTGTACTACCCGTCGCCGTTGCCGCACCTCGCACTGCAGGTGCCCGATGCCGAAGTGCAGGAATACGCTTCGGACTTCGCCGAGACGCCCTATCGCGGCGAGCACGGCTATACGCCGCATCGCACGCCGCGGGCTGCCTACGCGGCGATGATCACGCACCTCGATCGCGACGTCGGCGCGCTGCTCGACCTGCTCGACGAACTGGGCCTCGCGAACGACACGATCGTCGTGTTCACCAGCGACAACGGCGCCACGCACAGCCCGGTCGGTGGCACCGACGTCGACTACTTCGCTTCGTGCGGGCCGCTCCGCGGTCGCAAGGGTTCGCTGCACGAGGGTGGCGTGCGCGTGCCGGCGATCGTGCGTTGGCCGGGGCACGTGCCGGCAGGCTGCGAAGCGAAGCGCATCACCGGCTTCGAGGACTGGTTGCCGACGCTGGCCGAGCTGTGTGGCGCGGAGGCGACGGGCGGCGATGGCGTGTCGTTCGCCGCGACCTTGCGCGGGCAACCGCAGGAGGACCGCCTGTTCCTCTACCGCGAGTTCTCCGGCTACGGCGGCTGGCAGGCGGTGTGGCAGGACCGGTGGAAGCTGCTGCGGCGGCAGCTGCAGTCGCCCGAGAAGGCGACCACCGAGCTCTACGACCTCTCCGCCGACCCGGGCGAGACGAAGGACCTGGCCGCGGCGAACCCGGACGTGGTGCAGAGGCTGCTGGCCATCGCGGCGCGCGAGCACGTGCCTTCGGCGGCGTTCCCGCTGAGCGCGATCGATGCGCGCTGATCGCGGGCCTGTGCGAGTTGCCTCGGCCGCAGAGGACTGCGGATTCGCCCGTGCCCGCACCGCCTCCTGTCGAGCATCATGGCGGCATGCGATCGCTCGCCCTCGCCCTCTCGCTGTTGCTCCCAGCGTGTGTCGGTACGGCACCCACGAAGCCTGCGAACGCCGGTGCGCAGCGTCCGCCGAACGTGGTGGTGATCTTCGTCGACGACCTCGGCTACGCCGACATCGGGCCGTTCGGCGGCTCGATCCCGACGCCGAACCTCGACCGCATGGCGCGCGAGGGCATGCGCTTCACGGACTTCAGCGTGTCGTCGGCGGTGTGCTCGGCGTCGCGCGCAGCACTGCTGACCGGCTGCTACCACCAGCGCGTCGGCATCGCCGGGGCGCTCGGGCCGGACGCGCAGATCGGGCTGCACCACGCGGAGACGACGATCGCCGAACTGTGCAAGTCGGTCGGCTACGCGACCGCATGCTTCGGCAAATGGCACCTCGGGCACCACCCGAAGTTCCTGCCGGGGCGACACGGCTTCGACGAGTGGTTCGGCCTGCCCTACAGCAACGACATGTGGCCGCTGCATCCGGCCTACGCGAACCTGCCCGCCGACGCCGAACGGCGCAAACGCGGCTATCCGCCGCTGCCGCTGCTCGAGGGCGATCGGGTCGTCGACGCGGAAGTGACCGGCGAGGAGCAGGCGCTGCTGACGCGGCTCTACACCGAGCGAGCGGTCGAGTTCATCGAGCGCCACCGCGACCAGCCGTTCTTCCTCTACCTGCCGCACACGATGGTGCACGTGCCGCTGTTCGCGTCCGCCGCGTTCGCGGGCAAGGGCGGTGGCTCGCTGTTCGCCGACGTGGTCATGGAGATCGACTGGTCGGTCGGCGAGATCCTCGCGGCGCTTTCGAAGTGCGGCCTCGACGAACACACGCTGGTGCTGTTCACCGGCGACAACGGGCCATGGCTGTCGTACGGCGAACACGCCGCCAGTGCCGGACCGCTGCGAGAGGGCAAGGGCACGATGTTCGAGGGCGGCATCCGCGAACCGACGATCGCGCGCTGGCCGGGCCGCGTGCCGGCGGGTGCCTCGTGCCACGAGTTCGCGGCGACCATCGACGTGTTGCCGACGGTGGCGAAGCTGGTCGGGGCCGATCTGCCGCCGCGGCGCATCGACGGGCTCGACATCGGGCCGCTGCTGTTCGGGCGAGCGGGGGCGAGCACGCCGCACCGGCTGTTCTGCTGCTACTACGCCGGCGGCCAGCTGCAGGCGGTGCGCGACGGCCGCTTCAAGCTGCACTTTCCGCACGACTACGCGACGCTCGCCGGCAAGCCCGGTGGCCGCGCCGGGTCGCCAGCGCCCTACACGACGGCCAGGATCGGCCTCGAGCTGTTCGACCTGCGCAGCGATCCCGGCGAGACCACGAACGTCGCCGCCACGCACCCCGAGGTCGTGGCGCGGCTGCAGCAGCTGGCGCAGGAAGCGCGAGCCGACCTCGGCGACACGCTGACCAAGACCGTCGGCAACGGCGTTCGGCCGGCAGGACGGCTCGAGCCGGGGGAAGCGCGTCTCGTCTGGTGACGGTGGCGGGCTGGGCGAGCGTCACCGGGTCGAGGACCCGGCGCCATCCGCCGGGGCTTGCTCGTCGCGAGCGCAGCGGAACCCGGTGTGGCACAGGCCGGTGTCGACCGTCGATTTCATGCGGGTGCCCGGCAGGTAGCCGAGGCAGTAGGAATCGCTGCACAAGAACGAGCCGCCGCGCATCACACGCTTCTGCGCGCCTGGCTCCAGCGGGTCGAAGCTCGTCGCGGGCCCCTGCGGATCGATCTGCACCTGCGTGCCGTCGCCGTAGCCCTGCGGGTGGTACCAGTCGCTGCACCACTCCCAGACGTTGCCCGACATGCCGAACAGGCCGTAGCCGTTCGCTGCGAACGCGCGCCCCGGTGCCGTGCCGCGATGGCCGTCGAGCAGGGTGTTGGTGTGCGGGAACGTGCCCTGCCAGATGTTCGCGGGCTGCTCGTCGTCGGTCGGCGCGTCGTCGCCCCACACGTAGCGCTTGCGATCGAGCCCGCCGCGCGCGGCGAACTCCCATTCGGCCTCGGTGGGCAGCCGCTTGTGGGCCCACTTCGCGTAGGCCAAAGCATCGCGCCAGCTGACGTGCACGACGGGATGCTCTTCGCGGCCGACGATCGACGAGCCCGGCCCTTCGGGTGCTCGCCAGCAGGCGCCTGGCACGAACGACCACCAGCGCCAGAACTCGCGCAGGTCGACGGCATCGGGCGGCGGCGTGAAGACCAACGAGCCGGCGACGAGCTGGTCCTCGGGCACGCCGGGCACGTCGGCTGCGGTCGGCTTCTTCTCGGCATCGGTGACGTGCTGCGTCGCGGCGACGAATGCGGCGAACTGTGCGTTGGTGACCTCGGTTTCGTCGAGCCAGAAGCCGCGCAGGCGCACCCGATGCAGGGGCGCGTCGTCGTCGCCGTTCTGGCTGCCGAGCACGGCTTCCCCACCCGGGATCCAGACCATGCCCTCGGGGGACGCGGTCGATGCCTTCGGGGGCGACGGGACCAGTCGGTCGTCCGGCGTCTGCGCCGTCGCACCCACCGCGCATGCGAGCAGGGAGGAGATGGCCGGGAACGGAGCGACGAGCGATCGCGGCATCGACACATCGAAGCGTCGTGGACCTGTCCCCACAACCGGCCCGCCCGTGCAGCGCGACAAGGACGGGAGCGCGTGGCTGCGCCATCACCTGCGTGTGAATTCGACCGCCACGGCGACTTCGCCGGTGCCGACGTCGACTTCGGCCCTGCCACTGCCGCCACCTTCGGCTGGGTAGACCTCCACCTCGTAGCGGCCCGGCGGCAGGTCGCCGACGACGAAGCTCGCGTCCGTGAAGTCGAACGTGCGCACCGTGCTGCACTGCCCCTTCGCGACGCCGAGGCTCGCGACCGTGCCCTTGCCCCGCAGGAGGCCGGCGACGGTAGCACGGACGGACCCGGTGCCGGGTTGCGGAACCGCGAACACGATGCCGGACGCGTCGTCGTCGCCGATCTCCAGCTGCAGCATGTGCCACGTGCCCTTCGCCGGCGTGAACGCCAACTCGACCCGGCCGGCAGGAACCGAGGGCACTTCGAAGCTGCCGTCGGCGCCGAGCACGCATTCGATCGTCCGGTCGCCGAAGCCTCGCACGGCCAGCTTCGTGCCGGCGACTTGCGGCACGCCCGTGACGCGGCCGCGCAGGGTAGCACCGGGCTTCAGCGTGGGCTCGACCTCGAGCACGGGCATACCGGCTGGGACCTCGAACGGACCGAACGTGCGCTTCGGAAAGTCGCGATGCGCGAGCAGCAGCCGGTTCTCACCAGGGGGAACGCATGGCAGCTCGAATCGCCCTTCGGCGTCGGTGAACGCGGCGGACTTGTTGGGGCCCTCGTCGGTCGCGGTCAGGTAGGAGCGGCGGGTGGCGTCCGTCGGGTCCCCCGACTGCAGGACGACTTCGACTTCTGGCACCGGCGCACCCGTCACGGCATCGCGCACCACGCCTCGCACCGTGGTGCCCGCGACGAGGCGGATCACGTGCTGGTCGCGCGGCGCATCGACCTGTACCGCACCGACGACTCGCTGCGGCGCGTAGCCTGCCGCGGCGACGTCGACGAACAGTGCCACACCCGGCTGCAGCTGCCAGTGCTTGACGGTGAACGAACCGTCGGCGTTGGCGAAGCGCACCGGATCGACGTACTGCAGCGGGTGGAGTTCGTGGTCGGCCGACAAGGCGATGGTGAACGCGGCGATCGGCGCGCCCGTGCTGCCGTCGACGACGCGGCCGGCCACGCTCGCTGCCGGCTCCATGCGCACGAGCAGGTCCGCGGGAGAACCGGCCACCGCCGGCAACGTCGTCCGGCGGAAGTCGTCGTGGTGGGCCCGCACGTCGCACGGCTCCGGTGGCAGTTCGCGGATCTCGAAGCGACCTTCGCCGTCGCTCGAAGCCCGGCTGCCCACCGTTCGCGGTTCGCCGCTCGGGGCGATGGTCTGGCAGTAGACCGAGGCGCCGACGATCGGCAGGCCCTTCGGGTCGAGCACGCGTCCGGCGATCGTGCGACCGGGACGCAGCACCAGCACGAGTTCGCCGCTCTGGGCGGGCACGTCGACTTCGGTGTGCACCGAGACGAAGCCGGCCTTGTCGGCGAGCACGTCGATCGCCTTCGTCGGCAGGTCGGCGACGCGCAGCCGTCCCTGCGCGTCGGTGTAGCCGCGGTTCTCCATCGGCCGGAAGGGCTCGCTCTTCACGCCGACCCGCACCCCGGCGAGCCCTTCGCCGCGTTCGCCGACCACCCGCACCGCCAGTGCCAGCCCCGGGCGCAGCACGATCTCCACCGGTGCCGCTCCCGCAGTCGCCGACTTCGTCGTCGGCTGGTAGCCCGCCTTGGTCACCGTGAGTCCATGGCTCGCGTCGGGCGCCGCACCGCCGAACACGAACTGCCCCGTGGCGTCGGTCTCGGTGCCGCGCGCGAGGCCCGATGCGCGCACCATGGCGTCGGCGATCGGTGCGCCGGCTTCGTCGACGACGCGGCCGGTGAACACCGCGCCGGGCAGCAGCTCGATGTCGAGTTCGTTGCGTGGCGTGCCCTCGACCAGGTAGGCGTCGAGGAACCGTTCGCGATAGCCGGTCTTCTGCACCAGCAGCGGATAGGGCGGGCCCGGCACCTTCAGTTCGTAGCGGCCGTCGGCATCGCTGAAGGTGCTGACGTCGTGCCAACCGTTGACGGTGAGCTCGGCGCCGGCGATCGGCGCCCCGCGCACGTCGTGCACCCGGCCGAACACCGTGCGATCGAGCGCCAGCACGGTCACCGGCAGCTTGGCGGTGGTCTGCCCGGCGTGTACCGGCTCCGGCGTGCCCAGGATCTTGGCGTCCACAGCGGATCCCGTGCGCACGGCCAGCAGCGTGCCGGTCGTCGTGCGCACGGGCCCGTGCCAGACGAACTGGCCCGACGCGTCGCTGCGCACTTCGTGCTGCGCCGCCGGTGTGCCGTTCGTCGCCAGGCCGTCGAACCACTGCAGCGTCAGCACGAAGTCCGGGCACGGGGCGTTCGCCCGCGTCACGCTGCCGAGCACCGTGAGGCCGGGGGCAGGCTCGGCGGCCTGGCGTTCCGCCCGCGGCGTGATCGCCCCGGCCGCCGCCGAGGGCTCGGCACCGCGGGCCGCGTTCGTGGTGGCTCCGTCTGCTGCAGCCACCTCGCCACGACCGCCTGGTGTCGTCGTCGGTGGCTTCGTCGCCGCGGGCCCGAGCCACCAGACCAGGATGCCGACCGCGACGAGCGCGGTGGCCGCCAATCCGACGTGCAGCTTCGTCATGAGTATCGCCCCGAAGGTCGTGGTCGCCGCCGGTGCAGCCGACGCCGCGAGTGCCACGTGGGGCACGAGCGGCATCGGCGTCGCGAACGGCAGGAGTGCGGCCTGCCAGCCACGGCGGTCGCCGAAGCTTCGGTCGAGGTGCCTGCGCAGTCGCTCGAGGCCACGTTGCAGCCGCGAGCGCACCGTGTTGCGGGGCACGCCGAGCTGCTGCGCGATCGCTTCGGGCAGCAGGCCGCGCCAGAAGCGCAGCACGACCACCGTGCGGTACGGTTCCTCCAGCTCGTGCACCGCCGTCGCGACTTCGCTCATCGCCTCCGCCTGCGCGGCGATGGCGGCGGGGTCGCCGTCGCCCGGCGAAGCGGCCGCGGCGGCGACCGCTTCGCGGGCCGCGCGCCGGGTCGAGCTGCGGCGCCACAGCAGGGCGAGGTTGCGCAGCGTGCCTGCGAGCCAGGGCCGCCGGCCGGCGTTGGTGCACGGGCTCCGCAGCGACGCGACGAGGGTGTCCTGGACCAGATCCTCCGCGTCGGCGTGACCACCGAGCAGCGAACGCGCGAGGCTGCGCAGCGCCGCTCCTTCGGCGAGCAGCTGGCGGCTGCGGTCGTGGTCCGGGGAGGCCATGGCGGGAGACTAGTTGCCGCGGTCGGCGCCGAGGACTCCGGGACGGTGCTCGATCGCGCGATCCGGTCGAGCGACCGGGGGCCGCGTGGGCGGCAGCTGCCGCAGCAACCCAGCACCTCGGCGCTACACTCGCGCGCCCTCCGACCCGACTCTCGCCAGACGATCGATGAAGGCCTCGCATTCGCTTCCGTCCCTGCTCCTGCCCTGCTTGGTCGGTGCCCTGGTGGCCCAGGACGAGGCGCAGTCCGCCAAACCCGACGCCCGACCGTCCGATGCGATCCACGTGGTCGCCGACGCGTCGTCCTCGCGCGAAGACGTGGTGACGATCCAGGGGCAGAAGGTGCCGTACCGGGTCACGGTCGGCACGCAACCGGTCTGGGACGAGGAGCACAAGGCGATCGCGTCGCTCTTCTACACGTACTACGAGCGCACCGACGTCGCCGACAAGAGCACGCGGCCGCTGACGATCTCGTTCAACGGTGGCCCGGGCTCGGCCTCGGTGTGGATGCACATCGCCTACACCGGCCCGCGGCTCCTGCGCCTCGACGCCGAGGGCCACCCGGTGCAGCCCTACGGCATCCAGGAGAACCCGCACTCGATCCTCGACGTCACCGACCTCGTCTACGTCGATCCGGTCAACACCGGTTTCTCCCGCATCCTGAACGGAGCCGGCCGCGAGCAGTTCTTCGGCGTCAACGAGGACATCGCCTACCTGGCCCGCTGGATCGGCACCTTCGTGACGCGGCGCGGCCGCTGGACGTCGCCGAAGTACCTGATCGGCGAGAGCTATGGCACGACGCGGGTCGCCGGGCTCGCGGCGCGCCTGCAGAGCTCGCAGTGGATGTTCCTGAACGGCGTCGTGCTCGTGTCGCCGACCGGCCTTGGGATCAGGCGCGAAGGCGTGGTCGAGCAGGCCCTCTACCTGCCGTACTACACGGCCACCGCGTGGTACCACCGGGTGCTGGCGCCGGAGCTGTTGGCGCGCGAGTTGGAGGAGCTGCTGCCGGAGGTCGAAGCCTTCACGCTCGACCAGCTGCTGCCGGCGATGGCGCGTGGGGGATCGCTCGACCCGGCGCGGCGCGAGGCGCTCACCGTGCAGTACGCGCGCTACTCCGGCCTCGACCAGGAGGTCGTGCGGAACCACCACTTCGCCGTGCCCACGTCGTTCTTCTGGAAGGAACTGCTGCGCGACCAGGGCTTCACGATCGGCCGCCTGGACTCGCGCTACCGCGGCCTCGACCGCGTCGACGCCGGCTCGCGACCCGACTTCGACCCGGCCCTCGCGTCGTGGAACCACGCGTTCGCGCCGTCGATCAACCACTACCTGCGCGAGGTGCTCGGCTACCGGACCGAGCTGCAGTACTGGCTGTTCGGCCCGGTCAGCCCCTGGAACCGGGATGGCGACACGACCGGCGAGAGCCTGCGCGAGGCGATGGGCCAGAACCCCTACCTGCACGTGCTGGTGCAGTCGGGCTACTTCGACGGCGGCACCGACTACTTCAACGCCAAGTACACGCTGTGGAACATGGACCCGGCGGGCCGCTTCCAGGATCGCATGACCTGGAAGGGCTATCGCAGCGGCCACATGATGTACCTGCGCCAGGAAGACCTCGGCCGCGCCAACGACGACGTGCGCGCGTTCCTCGTCCGCACCACGACCAAGCCGGGCCAGCCCGCCAAGCGCTGACGATGGGCCGAGTGGCCGAACATCCGGCCGCCCGCGCCCCCGCGCGCTAGCGCACGAGCCGCGCCGCCACCTCGCGCCGCTCGACCTCGACCAGCCGCCCAGAACGCACGACCAGGCTGGTGACCCGTTCGACGCTGTGCTGGCCCTGCCGCATGCGCGCGCGCACGACGTCGAGCGCCATGCCTTCGGCGATCGGCAGCAGGGCGATTGCGCGGAAGCCCTCGTCGGCCGCACCGACGCTGCGCTTGTCCTCGCGGATCAGGTCGGCCGACTCCCACACCCAGCGATCGTCGACCGACACGAACTGGCAGCGATGGTTTCTGCGGTTCTTCGCGACGAGGCCGCCCGGGCAGACCACGAACGGCGGCTCGATCCACGGCAGCACGCCGAGCCCGTCGCGCGCGAAGCCCCGTTCGAACGCCGCGGCGAGGATCGCGTCCTGGTCGCCGGCCGAACGCGCGCGCCGGGCGACTTCGTCGCGGATCGCCGCGCCGAGTTCGACCAGCGTGGTGTCGCTGAGGGCGGCGGCGAGTTCGACGACGGCCTCGGGGCGTTCGTCGAGCTGGCGGGCGAGCGGGGCGAGCTTCCTGGTTGCCATCGGGGCGTGATGATCGGCGGCGTGAAGGCGGATGCGCGCGACTTTCCGAGGTTGTCCGGCGGTGGTGCAACACCGCATCCCGCCGTGCGCGGCGAGCGCCGCTCTGGAGACGGCACCTCGGTCGGCCAGAGCTCCGCGTGAGCGGCCGGCCCGAACGAGCCGGTGGGCTCGCGACGTTGGGCACGAGACGGGGTGTGTGTGAGCCGGCACGCAGGCGCGGGATTCGTGGTCGGTCGCTGGCGGAGCCATGCGCGGTGGCTCGGTGGGCGGTAGCCTGCGGAGCGAATGGACGAAGTGGATCCAACCCGACACCCCTTCCTCAGGTTGCAGCGCGTGTTCGGACAGGCGCTGCCGGACGTCAACGACCGCATGGACCCTGCGGACCTGATGTTCGCCGGGCGGGCCGACTCGTACCACCAGGTCGGGATGTCGGCGTGGCGGTGCATCACCGCATCGCTGCTGGTCGCCGGCGTGCCCGAGCCACGGCGGATCCTCGACCTGCCGTGCGGCCACGGTCGGGTGCTGCGGGTGCTGCAGCGCGGTTTTCCCGGCGCCGAGTTCACGGCCTGCGACCTGGATCGCGACGGCGTCGACTTCTGCGCGAAGGAGTTCGGAGCGCAGCCCGTCTACTCGACGACCGACCTCGGCAGCCTGCACTTCGACCGGCAGTTCGATCTCGTCTGGTGTGGCTCGCTGGTCACGCACCTCGACGTGAAGGGTTGGTTCGACACGTTCCAGTGCTTCCTGCGCGCCCTGCGTCCGGGCGGGATCGCCATCGTCACCTTCCACGGCCGCTGGGTCGCCTACCTGCTCGCGCAGGGGCATCGCTACGGCTTGTCCGAGGCCGCGGTGAAAAGCGTGCTGGACGCCTATGGCCGCGACGGGTTCGGCTACGCCGACTACGACTGGCAGCCGGGCTACGGCGTCTCGGTCTGCTCGCCGGCGTGGGTGCTGCGCGAACTGCACACCTGGCAAGGTCTGCGGGTCGTCGGCCTCACCGAGCGTTGGTGGGACGACCACCAGGACGTGCTGGTCGTGCAGAAGCTGCCGGGAGATGCCTAGCTGCCGAGCCCTTCGCCAGGGGGGCCGCCGCAGGCGATCCCCGCACCGGGGCCCACGAGCGCCCGCGCTGCCCTGTCCCGAACGCCCAGCATGAGCACGACCACCAACCTCACTCCCGTCGGCCGGGTCGCCGGCTCGTGGCGCTACCCGGTCAAGTCGATGGCGGCCGAGCCGCTCGATGCAGCGCACGCCACCTGGCACGGACTCGCGGGAGACCGTCGTTGGGCCTTCGTCCGCAACGACGCCGTGCGCAGCGGCTTTCCTTGGCTGACCCTGCGAGAACGCGGCGATCTCGTGCACTTCCGGCCGGTGTTCACCGATCCGACCCAGCCCGACCGATCGCCGGTGCTGGTGCACACGCCCGCGGGGGCGGTGTTCGACGTCGTGGACCCGGCACTGGCGACGCTGCTGCATCCGGAGGGGGCGCGGCCGATCAAGCTCGACCGCGGCGCGTTCGACACCTTCCCGCTGGCGGTCCTCGGCACGGCCACGCTCGCGTGGCTCGGCGAACGGGTCGGCCGGCCGCTCGACGTCGCGCGGTTCCGTCCCAACGTGCTGGTCGAGACCGAGGCCGGCAGCCCGTTCGCCGAAGAGCTCTGGGTCGGCCGTGTGTTGCGGATCGGCAGCCTGCGACTGCGCGTCGACAAGCGCGATGGGCGTTGTGCCGTGATCACGATCGATCCCGTGACCACGGAGCGCGATCCGGCGATCCTGCGCACGGTGGCGGCCGAGCGGCAAGGCTGCCTCGGCGTCTACGGCTCGGTCGTCGAGCCGGGCCGATTCGCACGGGGCGACCTCGTGCTGCTCGAATCGTGAGGTGCTCCGCCCCGGGACCTCGCCGGCGGGTCCACGCGTCCCGCCTCGTCGTTGACCCGCATCGACGCTGCGGACATCGTCGCGCCCTCGAACGGCCCAGACCAAACAGCTAGGCCGCAGACCTCGCCATGAACCGCGCCTCCTTCCTGTCCGACGACTGCCCGCCGATGGGCATCTACGAGACCCTGTACGCGTTCCGCGACGCCTTCGGCAAGTTCATGGGCTCGCCCGGCACGCACCCGTGGTCGCAGGGCTTCCCGCTGACGACGCAGTTGCCCGGCGGCCCTGCCCTGCCGAGCAGCGTCGCCGTGACCCCGGACGACCGCCTGTATCCGAAGGCGTGGGGGCACCCGCTGCTGCGCGAGGCGATCGCCGCGCACTACAACGACTTCTACGGCTCGCGCATCGCCCCCGAGAACGTGATGGTGTTCGCCGGCGGCCGGCCCGGCATCTACGCGGTGCTCGCGTTCCTGAAGAAGCACGTCGAGGTTCGCATCGGCAACGTCGAGTGGCCGGCCTACCTCGACATCCTGACGCAGACGGCGACCAGCTGGCGCGTCGTGCCGTTCACGCGCGAGAACGGCTTCCATCCGGCGAACGCGGCCTACTTCGACCGGCAGGGCCTGAACGCGAAGACGCACCTGCTGGCGGTGCTGTCGAACCCCGGCAATCCGACCGGACACACGCGCGCGGGTGCTGAGCTCGAGGAACTCGTGGCGATGGCCGAGCAGCCGACGAACGGCATCCTGCTCGACGAGGCCTACGAGATGTTCCACGAGAGCCGCGGCGTCAGCGGCATCCGCTACGTCAAGGACCTCGACAACAGCAACGTGTTCCTCGCCGGTGCTTGCACCAAGGGGCTGCAGTGCCCCGGCATCCGCATCGGCTGGATCGTCGCCAGCAAGAAGAACATCGAGACGCTGTCGAACTTCTCGAGCTTCGGCATGGGCGGCGTCAGCCACCCGTCGCAGCTCTACGCGGTCGAACTGCTGCAGAAGCAGCGCGTGGCGCAAGCGCGCGAGGCGGTGGCGCGGCACTACGGCATGCAGCGCGAGCGCTACGGCCGCGCGTTCGCGGCGATGGGGCTGCAGGTGCACACCGGCGACGGCGGCTTCTACCACTGGCTCGAACTGCCGCGAGGCCTCGACGCCGACGAACTGAACCGCCGGCTCTTCCAGCACGGGGCGGCGATCCTGAAGGGTTTCGACTGCGACATGGCGCGGCCGCACAGCAAGGACCCGGGCTATCGCTCGCCGTACGCGTCGTTCTTCCGGTTCTCGTTCGGCCCGCTGCCGCCCGAGTCGTTCGAGTCGGACGTCGGCATCCTGAAGCGTGTGCTCGACGAGTATCGGACCGACGTCGCGAAGTCGGCGGCACGGTAGGCGGCGGGGACGCAGCGAACCCGATGCGCCGCTGCGGGGGCCGCCGCTACTTGGGGGCGGCTTCCTTCTTCGGTTCGGCCTTCGGCGCCGGGGCCGGCACCTGCTTCATCGTCTGCTTCATCGTCATGGACATGACGACCGTGTCGTCCATGCCCATCTCGAAGGCCGTCGTCATCGTCGATTCGAGCGGCATCGCGCTCTTCAACGACACCGTCATCGTGCCGGTGCTGTCCTTGGCCTTCATCTGCATCCCGCCGGGCATCTGCAGCTTCGAGGTGTCGAAGGTCATCGTCACGCCGAGCTTGACCACGTCGCCTTCGACCGCGACGAGCTTGTTGGTGACGCTGGCCTTCATCGAGCCCATCTGCTGCATCGGGATCTCGAGCTGCGTCTGCCAGGTGTCGCCGATCGCCACCGGACCTTCGGGCCAGGCGACGAACGACTGTTCCATGCTGGTCTTGAGCGACCCCGCGACCTGCTCGAACTGCGGGCCGAGACCCTCCGGCAGCTTCATCGCGACGATCTTGCCGCGTGCGTCGATCTGCATCGTCGCGGCCTTGCCGACGAGGTCGGCCATCGCGCGCAGCGGGCCCGGGTCACTGCCGGCGACGTCGCTGTCGTAGTCGACGTTCATGCCGGGTGCGTCGCTCTTCACCTTCACGCGGGCGTACCGGTTGGTGATCGCCGCGAGCCCCTTCTCGACGCCCGTCACCTTGCTCTCCATCCACGTCGAGGAGCGCATCGCGATCTCCATCTTCTGGCCGCCCATGTCCATGTTCTGCGCCATCTCCTGGTCGAACTGCGTCCAGCACGCGGTGCCGGGTTGGAAGTCGTAGCGGAGCGTGTACTTCTCCTGGGCGGCGAGCGGTGCGAGCAGGAAGGCGAACGTGGCGAAGATGGTGCGGGTGTGCATCGTGGATCCTCCGGGGCCGACAACGACGGCGAACGGGGAGTCTGGCGCCGCGGCGCACCGTCGCAAGGCCGCGCCGCCGATTCGCGCCGGTGGGGCGCCCCCGTGCCCGGCCGGGGCCCGTTCGGAGGCTGCTCGCGTGCGGTCACGGTCGCCGGGCGCGGCCGCGCAGCAAGGCGATGCCGAGGACGAGCAGCACCACGAGCGATGCGAGGCCGAAGGTGATCCCGGTGGCGTGCGCCACCGCGCGGCGCGACGCGTCCCCGAGCTCGTCGACTCCGAGAACCGCGGCGAACACCGAGCCGAGCAGTGTGGCGCCCGTCATCAGGCCGAGGTTCCGCGACAGGTTCAGCAAGCCCGACAGCACGCCGCGTCGACCAGCGCTCGCATCCGCCATCACCGTGGTGTTGTTCGCCGCCGAGAACAGGGCATAGCTGGCCGTCGTGACGGCGAGCGGCACCACGTAGGCAGGCACCGTGGCCGAGCCGGCCAGCGCCGCGAACGCCGCCGTTCCGCCGGCGACGCCGAGCAGCCCGCTGGTCGCCACGCGGCCCGCACCGAGGCGGTCGACGAGGCGGCCGGCCGGCACGCCGACCATCGCCGAGACCGCCGGGCCGATCGACATCACGAGACCCGCCTGACCAGGTTCGAGGCCCAGCGCGTGGGTCAGGTGGAACGGACCGACGACCAGGGTTCCCATCATCACCGCCGAGACCACGACGTTGGCGCCGAGCGCCCCGGCGAGGCCTGGTTCGCGCAGCAGCGAGGGCGGGACCAGCGGGGACGTCGCCCGCCGCTCGATCGCGACGAACGCCAGGAAGCCGACCGCAGCGGCGAGCGCCAAGCCGATCCGCCAGGCGAGCGGGCCACGCAAGGTCGCCGCGAGGGCGAACGCCGCGAGCGTTGCGGCGAGGACCGCGGTGCCCGCATGGTCGAAGCGGGCGGGGCGTTCCTCGACCCGATCGAGCGCGCGCGGCAGATGCAGGGCGCCGAGCCCGAGGGCTGCGACTGCGAGCGGGGTGGTGGCGAAGAACACGCCACGCCAACCGACCGTCGTCACCAGGGCGCCACCGACCGTCGGACCGAGTGCCGTGCCGAGCGCGGACATCGTGCCGAGCAGGCCCATCGCCGAGCCGGTGCGGTCCTTGCCGACGACTGCTCGCGCGAGTGACACGGACGACGCCATCAGCACCGCGGCACCGAGGCCCTGCACGACGCGCGCCGCGATCAGCCATGGCAGCGTCGGTGCCAGCCCCGCGGTCGACGAGGCGATCGCGAACAGGGCGAGCCCACCGAGCAACAGCCGCCGGGCGCCCAGCACGTCGCCGAGCCTGCCCACGGCGACGACCGCCGCGGTGCTGGCGAGCAGGTAGGCGAGCACCAGCCATTGCACGGCAGGGAAGGGCGCCCCGAAGGTCGTCGCCAGGTGCGGCAGGGCGACGTTCACGATGCTGCTGCCGAGCGAGGCCGACAGCATCGCCAGGGCCAGCCCGAAGAGGCTCCACGGCATCGCTGGGCTCCGGGTTCGTTCGAACGCAGCGATCGACGCGCTGCCCTTCTGCGTGGTTTCCATCGCGTGCACCCTAGGTCGCGGGGAGATCGGCGGAAGGCGCGCCGTACGCACGCCAGCCGTGCGTACGGCGCCATGCCTGCTCCTATGCTGGGCCCGCGTGACCCGTCCCGACCTCAACCTGCTCGTCGTGCTCGACGTGGTGCTCGCCGAACAGAGCGTCGTGCGCGCCGCCAGGAAGCTGAAGCTGAGCCCGTCGGCGATGAGTCGCGCGCTGGCGCGGTTGCGGCAGACCACCGGCGATCCACTGTTGGTGCAGGCGGGGCGCAAGCTCGTGCCGTCGCCACGCGCGCTCGAGCTGCGCGACCGCGTCGCGCGCCTGGTGCAAGAGGCGAACGAAGTGCTGCAGCCCGGCGAACGGCTCGACCTGCGGCGGCTCGAGCGCACGTTCACGCTCCGCACCAGCGAAGGGTTCGTCGAGAACTTCGGCCCGGCGCTGCTCGCGCGCGTGGCGCAAGAGGCGCCGGGCGTGACGCTGCGCTTCCTGCCGAAGATCGGCAAGGACAGCACGCTGCTGCGCGACGGCACGGTCGACCTCGAGACCGGCGTCATCGACGACGAGACCGGTCCGGAGTTGCGCGCCCAGACCCTGTTCGAGGACCACCTGGTGGGGGTGGTGCGCGCCGGCCATGCGCTCGCCCGCGGCAAGGTCACGCCGGCCCGCTACGCGGCCTGTGGGCACATCGCCGTGTCGCGCCGTCTGCTCGAGCGAGGACCGATCGACGTGGCCCTGCAGGCGCTCGGCCTGCAGCGGCGGATCGCCGTGGTGGTCGGCGGGTTCGCCACCGCGATCGCGGTCGCACGTCGTTCGGAGCTGCTCGCGACGGTGCCGTTCCGCCACTCCGGCGTGCTGCTCGACGGCGTGCACACGTTCCCGCTGCCGATCGAGCTGCCGACCATCAAGGTGTCGCTGCTGTGGCACCCGCGTCTCGATGGCGACGCGGCGCACCGGTGGCTCCGGAACTGCGTGCATGCGGCGATCCACGCCACCGCGCTCGCGGAACGCGTGTGACAGGCTGGCCGCGTCGACCTTGCTCCGGCTGCCGCCGCACCGAAGTGCCGCAGTCCCGTTCGCCTCAGGTCGCAATCCGGGGATCGGGCGCCGTCGGATCCCCATCGAGCGGCGGCGACGGGATCGTCGGGATCTCGATCGGCAGGTCGCACGGCATCTCCAGCGCATGCAGCTGGCGCGATCTGGCAGTGCGGTGGAGGGACGTCGGCGAGTCGACCACGCGCGGTCCCGGGGCGAGCCACACGCGCAGCCTCTCGCCGTCGCACAGTGTGGTGGTGACGACGAAGTGGCCTTCGGGGTCGGTGGTGCCCTCCTGGTGTCCAGCATGGCCTTCGTAGACGAGGAACTGCAGTGGTCCGACGCCACGTCCGGCCTCGTCGACGAAGCGACCGTGCACGGTTCGCTTCGGCCGCTCTCGCATCGCGAAATGCACCTCGACGACACCATCGCGCGGGTCGGGCCACACCATGGCCGGGTTCGGGTGGGCCCGCATGCCGGGGATCTCCACGCGGAGCTGCAGGGGGACGTCCTTCGGCAGCCCGGCGATCTCGAAGACGCCGTCGGCGTCGGGACGGCCCTCGAACGA
This sequence comes from Planctomycetota bacterium, assembly GCA_016793305.1. The sequence continues at coordinate 7,682 of JAEUHU010000429.1, read as the reverse complement.
CGGCAAGGAGAAGGCGGTGTGGTGCTCGTTCTCCAGCAGGCCGAGGCGGCACTGGGCCTGCTGCAGCCGTGCTGCGTCCGCACCGCGGATCCGGAAGCGCACGGTGCGTTCGTGGGCTGGCTCCAGACGCACTTCGAGGTCGGTCGGTCCAGCGAGCACGATCTCGCGGCGCACGTACTGGAAGCCGCGGGCGAAGGCGCGCAGGGTGTGCGCACCGAGTGCGAACCGGGCCGGTCGTTCGCTGGGAGGTTGGTCCGAGGTGAATCCGTACCCACCGCCGTCGGCTCGGGACAGGAACATGGCGACGCCCGGGATCTCCGCCCCGCTCGCATCGGTGCAGCGCAGCCGCAGTTCCGCCCCGGGCCGCAGGCGGAGCACCATGGGGTCGTGCGGGATCGGCCAGCCTTGGTCCGCGAAGCCGTGGGCGATCGCTTCGATGAGGTCGTGGCAGGGTCCAGGCTTCTGGATGGCGAACGAACCGTCGGCGCTCGTTACGCCTGCGACGAAGGGCTGGTCGACCGGGAACAGCCGCACGCTGGCCCCTGCGACCGGGTCGCCGTTCGCGTCGACGACCTTGCCTCGGATCGTGGGTGCTCGATCGTCGTTCGTCTTCATGGGCGAGGTGGCGAGAAACGCCTGGCGCCGCAGCAGGTGCTTGGCCTCGTGGCGCCACCACATCGCGAAGAACAGGCAGAGATCGCACAGTTCCCGGTGCGGGATGCGCGAATCGTTCGAGCCCCCAAGGAACGCGCCGGTGGTTTGGAAGGTCGTGCTCGCATCACTTCGACTTGAGGTGCTTCTCGGCGTGCCGGAGCAATCTCGCGCTGCCGCGCCCGTCGGGTGCCTCGGCCACGAACCTTCGATAGCAGTCGCGCGCCTTCGCCGGTCGACCCGCCAGCTCCTGCAGGCGCCCTTCCCAGAACAGGGCACGCGGCTCGCCCGGCCAGAGCTGGAAGGCGCGGCGCGCGGCCGCGAGCCCACTGTCGAGGTCGCCGGTGCCGAACGCCTCGCGGTACTTCACGCGCGCCTCGGCGACCTCGAGCAGGTGCCCGGGATCGTCGGGCGATTTCGCGAGTGCGGCGAGGGCTGCGCACAGCTGGCGCTGGATCGCGACCTTGCTGCGCTGCTTCCGCCGGCAGTCGAGGCAGCGGATCGCCGTCGAGTCGGCCCAGAACTGCAGCGTCTCGTACCAGTACTTCTGTTCTCCGGCCGAGAACACGAACGGCTCCTCGCACTGCACGCAGGTGCGCGGCTCGTCGACGTAGAAGTAGAGCGGGTCGTGGCACATCCGGCAGTAGGCCTGGCGCCGGATGTCGCCGCGCACGGCGCCCGGGGGCAGCGGAGGCTCGTGGCCCGGGTCGCACTGGAGTCCACCGTCCGGATGCGGGATCAGCGGGATGCGCCCGAACCGGGGATGGTCCTGCCAGCGGCCTTGACGATGCGATGCCACGGTCGGGCGATTGGAAGCGGGGTCGATGGAACGGGCAAGCCGCTCGGCTGGCGACCACGACCCGCGGGGTCGGTCGGGTGGCGTCGGCAGTGGTGGCGCCGATCGCAGCCCGAGCCCCGTTCCTCGCTCACGGCTGCAGCGTGATCGACAGGCCGCGGGACGACGCGAGCTCGTACGTCGCCTTGCTGCACGTGTCGCCGCGGCCGGCATCGCCGATCCAGAACGACTGCAGGTGCACGGTCAGCCCGGCGAACCACGGGATGTTCGGGATCGGCAGCGCCACGCCGGCGACGCCGCCGACGTCACTGCGCATCGCCGTGACGGGGAACGCGAGCCCGAGGTGCAGTTCGAGGCCGAGGCCGAGCGGATCCCAGCCGCCGAGCACGCGCGTGCCCACTGCCAGCAAGCCGACCGAATCCGGCGGTGCGTTGCTGCACAGCACGCGGAACGAGCCTTCGCCGATCGCCGGCCGCGGCGTGCCGTGCATACCGATGGTGCCGCTGCACGCGGGCGTGCCGGTGCCGTAGGCGACGACGCCGGTGGGCGTGGGCCGTGCGTTGCGGCAGACCTGCAGCACGCTGCCGGCCGCGGCGACGTCCACCCGACCGTCGCGGTCGAGGTCGGCCAGCACGAGCCGGAGGACGTCGTGCGCCGTCGCGGTCACCAGCGGATCGGCGAAGGCTCCGTTCGCGGTGCCCGGGTAGAGCACGATCGCATCGTCTCCCGTGGCCACGAGGTCGAGCTGCCCGTCCGCGGTGACGTCGGCGAAGGCGAGCGGGTTCTTGCCCGGCCCCGGCAACAGCGTCGGCAGGGCGAACAGTCCGCTGCCGTTCCCGGCCGCGATGCGCACGGTCGCGACCCCGGCGCCGACCGCGCCCGACACGACGTCGAGCCACTGGTCGCCGTCGGCGTCGACGAGTGAGGCGCTCTCGTACAACGAGAAGGTCGGTGGCGGCGGGGACGTGAGCGGTGCCGCGAAGGAGCCCGTGCCGTCGCCGAGCAGCGTGGTGATCGTGCCGTCGAACTGGTTCTGCACGACGACGTCCACGTCCCCGTCGCGGTCGACGTCTCCGGTCGTCACGAGGCCACCGCCGAGGAGCGACGGACCGATCGGGACCTTCGGTCCGAAGACCGTGGCGGCGCCGCCGAACACGACGACGGGCTGGTCGCTGATCCGCAGGCCGACGAAGTCCGGCCGGCCATCGCGGTTCAGGTCGGCGAACGCGAAGTTCGGCCGCACGTCGGGCATCGTCGGGCCGTCGACGAACAGGCCGGTCCCGTCCCCGAACAGCACGGACGCACCCTGCATGTGGCCGACCAGCAGGTCGAGGTGGCCGTCGTCGTTCCAGTCGAGCAGGTGCAGGCGCGAGACGAGCACCACGTCGATCGGGTGGAAGGAGTACGTCGTCGCGCACGGGAAGCCGCCGAGGCCGTTGCCGAGCAGCACGTGGTACTGGCCCTGTTCGGCGACCACGAGGTCGGGTGCCCCGTCTTCGTTCGTGTCGCCCACCGCCATCGCCGCCGCCTGCACGAAGGTCGGCGGCAGAGCCACGTCGATCGGGGCGCCGAAGCCCTGGGCTGCGAGCCCGGTCCCGACGAGAACGCTCGAGAACGCCGCACCGAGGTTGGTTCGGTTCATGCCCGGAAGGTAGGCCGACGCCGCGGCCGCATCGCCTCGCACAAGGCCCCCTTCGCGTGGGATGCAGGCCCCAGGATCTCGTGGATCCGGAACGGATCCCGTGCGTGGGGTCGCAGCCGATTCCCACGAACCCTGCGACCGCCGAGCCGAACGAGACACCTGGCACCCGCCTCGCAATTGTCGGGGCAGCTCATGGTCTTCGCGCCGCAGCTCCGGCAGTGCTCAGTCCGGCAATCGCGACAAGGAGCCACACCGCCAGGGCGTGCGGCTTTGGCTGCTGCATCGGGGTGGCGGAGCTCCGGGGAATGGCGGCGGCAGCACCGATACGCAAGGAACCGGTTCCAGCGATCACCAGGCGAAGGTGAAGGTCGACGTCTCGTCGACCGTGAGTGCCTGCCGCCCCTTCAGACGGATCTGGCCGGTGCGCGTGCGTTTGGCAGTCAGCGGGCGAAGGGTCTTCGGGTCGGTCACGACCTCGTGGGTGAGTTCGACCCGCACGTTGAGCACTCGCGAGAGGTCGAACTCCTGGCCGGCTTCGGCCAACTTCGTCGCGAAGAACTCGGCAAACGCGGCCTTCGCGGCATCGCCTTCGGCGAGGGCGACGCGGAACAGTCGCACGTGGTCGGGATGGACCTCGTCGCTGCCATCGTTCTGCAGGGTCACTGTCGCCGGCAACCTGGCGCCGAGGTGCACGAGGTGGCCTGCGAACTTCCGTTGTGCCCCGGCTTCCGGCAGGTCTAGAGCCCACGCATCCACCCACGTCGACCAATCCTCCATCAACGACGACTTCCCAGCTTCTTCGGCCGTCGGCGTGCGCAGCACCGCGACCAGCTAGTTGAGCTGCGCCCGCTTCGCTTCGTTCTCCTGCGCCGCGATCCTCGCCTCGGCCTTGGCGATCATCGGGCCGAGTTCCCCGACGCCCACGGCGAGCCCGCGCGAATCCACGTGGAGCTCCGGCAGGATCGAGGTGAAGAACAGCAGTGGTGCCAGCTCCTCTTGCCGGTCGGCCGTGGTTGCGTCGATGCCGTTCACCGACCGGAAACGGAAGTCGGAGTGCTGCAAGCGCAGGCCACCGCCGTCGCGAGGGGACCATTCCAGCAGGTAGTCCATCACGGTCGTGTCGCCGAGCTTCGAGGCTTCCTTCGTGACCCGGACGCGCCCCGACTCGGGCCACTGGAAGACGAAGCGAAGTGGCTTCGCCCGAGCGACCTCGACCGGAGGTGTGGTGGGTGGCGGGGCCGGTTCCTGGGCCAGCGCGGGCATCAGCGAGAGCAGCAACGGCCAGGGTATGAGTCGCATGGCCGCGGGTCATACTCGGGTCTGCGCACCGCGGGAGGGTCGCGACGGCACAGTCGCGCGCAGGTCGATCCGCGATCAGCTCGGCGGCAGCAGGAACAAGCCGTCGCCGTAGGCGAGCACGTGCTGCCCGGTGACCGGGGCGCCGTTCACGTTGGTCTGCATCGCGACCCCCTGGAACTGCGGGTGGCGCTCGCGCAGCAGCGCCAGCAGGCGGTCGACGGTCGCTCCGGCGGGCACCTCGAGCCACAGCGTGCCGCGGCCGGCGACTTGTTGCAGCGTCGAGAGGAAGGTGAGTTCGACGCGGAGTTGGCGAGCCATCGGCGGCCATCCTCTCCGCCCGCGGGGCCCGGGTCACGTGTCCGGTGTCGGGGCGACGGAATCGCTTCGACGCGCCGACTCGGCCGGTTGCCCTTGCAGGCCATGCTGCGCGGCTACGCTGGCGCATCCACCCCGGAGTCGCCATGCGCAGTTCCTTCCCGTTCGCCGCGTGCCTCGGCCTGCTCGCTGTGCTGCCCGCCCAGCACTGTGCCCCGCTCTACCAGACCTACCTCAGCGAGGTGTCGATGCGCGTCGTACGCGCCGAGCAGCCGGCCGACGACCGGCTGCGCATCCACGTGCAGTACGCCAAGGAAGGCGGGCAGCACCACGCGGCCTACCAGGGCTACTTGATCGCCTACCTCGATCGGCACGCCCACAAGGTGCCGGCGCCGGCTCCGGCCGAGTTGCTCGATCCCGCGGCCACCGTGGTGCTGCACACCATGGTCATGAAGCGCCGCGAGCCGGAGAACTCGCCAGGGCCGGTGACCTACGACCTCGACTTCGACATCCCTTGCGCAGCCCTGGTCGAGAAGCTGCTGACGCACGGCAAGCTCGGCGCCGACGATCGGGAGGTGATCGGTGGGTGGGACGACTACCACGACCGCATCCGCTTCGCGCTGTTCGTACCGTGGCTCGAGGACGCCAAGTACTCGGTGTTGCCAGGACTGCCGACGGAACGGCACGAGTGCAACTACCAGCGCACGCGCGCCCTGGTGTTCCAGGAACTGCCGAGCTGCGCGCGCTTCCGGGTCAGCGAGGACGAGGGCAATCGCAGCAAGGTCTGGGTGCAGCTGGTGAGCAACCAGGCCGAACCGCCGAGGCCGGCGCAGAAGCAGCCGCCGGAACAGCCCGCCTCGTCCGAGAAGGCGCCGAAGGGCAAGCCGGGCGACCGGTGACGAAGCCGCGTTCCTGGCCGGGCTTCAGGGGCGGGACGTAGCGGCGGCCACCGCTGGCGACAGGGCGCGCGCCGGCGACGGCGTGCGCAGCAGCGCCGCCACGACGTGCGCGAACAGCCTGCCGGTGAGTCGCCACCAGCACCACCGGCCTCCGGTGATGCCGAGGGCCTTGCCGTGCTGCAGCAGCACGACGACGCCCACCAGCCGGAAGAGCAGCCAGACGGCGCCGGCGAGCAGCCGCCGTTGGATCCTGCCGAGCCCCTGCACCGCCGGTCGGTGCCACGCCACTTGGAAGCCGAGGTGCAAGCAGCCGTTCGCCGCGGTCGATCGCTCCACCCGCCTTCCATGAGAGGGCCGGGCCCGTCAATAGCCAGTGGTCTTGAGAACTACTCCTCGAAGGACTCAGGCGCCTTGGCGCCAGCTCGCCGAACACCGCGGACTCCGCAGGCTTCCATACGCACTCTTGAAGGCTCTTCGGTTGAGCCGGTGCAGGATGAGATCCGTCCGATCCAGCACTGCTATCTCAGAAACGACCTCGAGGGTCGAGCGCGGGTCGCAGTTGCCGGGATCGGGCGGTGAGTCTTCGGTGACGGAGGCAGGCAGGGAGCCTGGTTCTTCGTCGAATCTGGAGGTGGTTGGAAACAGCGGAACGTGATCAGGCGGTGGCGGGGACCGCGGTCTTGTTGGCATTGCGCAGCGGCTGGTAGTCCGCCCCAGACACCCACAGGCGGTGCAGCAGGACGGCGAGCTTGCGTGCCACTGCGGTGGCGGCGCGCTTCTTGGCAGCCTTGCCGCCGCGGGCTGCGAGGTGCAGGCCATAGCGGCGCAAGTCGCAGTCGGCCCCGAACGGGCCGAGGATTCGATGCGCCCCTTGCACGAGCAAGCGGCGCAGGCGTGGATCGCCTGCCTTGCTGATCCGCAGTTGTGGGTTGCTGTCACCAGAAGCCTGGCTGCGCGGGCACAGGCCAAGCCATGAGCCAACGCATCGACTGCTGCGGAAGCGCTTGGGATCCTCGACGGACAGCACGTAGGCAACGGAGATCACAGGGCCGATGCCGTCAACCTGCTGAAGGTGCTGCACCTCCGGGTAGTGCTCTTGCGCGACCTTCGCCATGGTCTTGTCGAAAGCTCGGATGCGCCGCGTCAACTCGGCGACCATCTCGAGGATCGGCGTCAGAGCCGACTGCAGCACCTCCGGGATCAGGGCCTCGACGCGTTTGGCAAACCCACTGGTCGTCGCTGACGGCAACCGCAAGCCGAATGCCTTGCAGATGCCCCTCGCCTGCTGCACCGCCATGGTGCGCATCCTCACTACGAGGTCACGAGCGCGGACGATCGCCAAGTGCCCTTGTGCCTGCTCGCCGCGGTGGTGCACGCTGCCCAGCAACTCAGGCATCGCCGAGCCCATTCTCGCCAGCATCTCGGCGTCACGCCGATCCGTCTTGCGAGGGTCCTTCGAGATCATCTGCACCCGCCGTGGATCCGCGACCAACACGTCGTGGCCCTTGGTGCGGAGTGTGCGTGCCATCCACGGCGACTGCGAACCAGCTTCGAGAATCACCTTGGCGCCGGCAAACGGCAGCATGCCTTCGGCGAGCGGCGCCAGCCCCGTCGCAAACGAGCCGCGCGCGACAACCTTGCGCGATGCGTCGATCGCGCAGAAGTGTGTCTGCCGGTCGCCAACGTCGAGGCCTACGGTGATCGAGGACACTGAGGTAGAGTGAGTCATGGGTCGGTTGCGCTCCTTGAACTTGCAGCCGCGATTGTCGTGGACTGCGTGAGCGGACCGGCCCTCTCATCTCATCTCAGATCACGAACGGCGCCTTGCCGCACTCCGGCGAGTAGTACTTGATGCGCATCGGGTTCACCTTGCCCGACACCGGGTCGAACACGTTCACCTCGTCGAGGTCGCGCCCGTAGACGTGCAGCGAGATCGTCGGCTTGTTGCTGGTGTTGCCGATCCGGTGGATCTCCTCGTAGGGCGGCAGCAGGTAGGCCACCCCGCCTTGCCCGACGTCGGTGCCACGCGACTGCTCGAGCTCGGCGTAGTCCGGCCGCTTGCCGTCGTCGAGCCGGTCGT
>JAEUHU010000428.1 GCA_016793305.1 Planctomycetota bacterium | reverse complement strand
GGCGCCAGGAAGCACCCCACCGCCGCCGCCAACGCCATCGCCACCGGACTGCCCGCCTGCAGCAGGCCGTGCACACGATCGCGCGCGCGCCCCGACCAGGTCTCGGCGACCACCGCGTGGCCGATGCCCCATTCGCCGCCGACGCCGAGCCCGGTGACGAGCCGCGCCAGCAGCAGCGTCCAGAAGCCCTGTGCGAGCCCGGTCAGCAGCGCTCCGAACGAGAACAGCAGGATGCTCGCCACCATCGCCTGGCGCCGGCCGACTCGATCGGCCAGTCGGCCGAACAGCACGCCGCCGACCGCCGTCGCCGCCAGGGACCAACCTTCGATCCAGGCCACTTCGCCGACCGGATCGAGGAGGCCCAGTTCGTCGGCGATGGTGCGCTTCGTGAAGGCGAACAGGATCAGGTCGTAGAAGTCGAACACCCAGCCGAGCCAGCAGAACCAGAACACAGCGGCCCGGCTGCGGCTGCCGATACCGGTCCACGATTCCGGGGCGTTGGGGCTGGACACGGGCATCGGCCCGGACGGTAGCATCCGCGCCCACCGAAGGACCAGCGCGCCGAGCCGGCGCCCACAACCCCATGCGCACCTCCAATCCCCTGCTGACGGCCAACACGTTCGAGACCACCGCGGAAGCGGGCGCCCAGACCATGACCATCATGGGCACCGTCCACAAGACGGCGCTGCTGGTGCTCGCGGTGTTCGGCACGGCCATCTGGTCGTGGAACAAGCTCGCCGCCGAAGGCGCTGCCGCGGTCTACCCGTGGATGATCGGCTCGATCCTCGCCAGCCTCGTGCTGTCGCTCGTGACGCACTTCAAGAAGTCGGCGGCGTTCGTCACCGCACCGGCCTACGCGCTGTGCGAGGGTGTCTTCCTCGGCGCCATCTCGGCGCTGTTCGAGCAGCACTATCCCGGCATCGCGATGCAGGCGACCGGCATCACCGCGACGACGTTGCTCGGCCTGCTGGCCGCGTATCGCTCGGGCCTGATCCGCGCGACCGAGAACTTCAAGCTCGGCGTCGTCGCCGCGACCGGCGGTATCATGCTGTTCTACCTGGCGAGCTGGATCCTGCGCATGTTCGGCGTCGAGATGCCGTTCCTGCACGACAACGGGCTGATCGGCATCGGCATCAGCCTGTTCATCGTGCTGATCGCCGCCCTGAACCTCGTGCTCGACTTCGACTTCATCGAGCAGGGCGAAGCGAACAAGGCCCCGAAGCACATGGAGTGGTACGCGGCGTTCGGCCTGCTGGTGACGCTGGTGTGGCTCTACCTCGAGACGCTGCGCCTGCTGGCGAAGCTGCAGAGCCGCGACTGAGAGGAGATGAGAGGGCCAGCCTCTCATCTCCTCGCCGAGCTCCATCCCGCAGGCCGTCGACCGAATCGGAAGTCGGTGGCCTCGTGGTCGGCCGACCTCGACGTCGCCAGCGCGACGCCTCACTTCGCGCCGTCGAGCAGCTCCACTCGCGGCGAGTCGAACCACACCGGGACGAAGTAGCCGCTGACGAGCCAGTTGCCGGCGCGCTGCCTGCAGGCTGGAAGGTCGATGCAGGTGACGCCGTCGACCTTCACGCGGAGGGTCTGCCCGACCTCGATGGCGTATTCGAACGGCACCCCTGGCTTGATGTCGACCTGCTCGCGAGCCAACGTCTCGGAGGTGTCCCTCTGCGCATCGAGGACGCGGACGGTGCCGATCTGGAACCCGACCACCAGGCTCGACTCGTACTGGTCCTGATCGCCCCGGACCTCAGCGAAGTCGATCTGCGCCGGCATTTCCGTGGGGCCCGTGGTTCCGTCGATCTGGCAACGCCCTCGCAGCACATAGGGCTGGTCCGGGATCGGCTTGCGCGCCTTCAGGTTCGTCCCGTCACCGCAGCCCATGAGCAGGAAGCGACCAGCCCGCAGGCCGGCATCTCCCTTCGGCACGCACCACTGCGGCGCCAGTCCGGTGACGAGCTTGCGCCACTTGTCCTCGCGCTTCTTCGGATCGCCGAGCAAGGCCTCGACGGCCAGCTCGCGCCATGGCGTCAGCTGCCCGGTCTTCCGCTTGACTGAGAGCATCTTCTTCACCCACCCGCTGCCCGTCGCCCGCCCCAACTGCGCGACCAGGCACTGCGATTCCACGGAGAACGTGGCTTGGTTCGCGTCCTTGGGATCCGAAGAGGCGAGCCATTGGCCGAGCGTCGTCGCGTCGTCCGGCGGCTTCGAGTGGAACCACCGCCGTGCGTCGCCGGCGGGATCGACGCCTGGTCGATCGTCGGGGTTGCGCAGCTGCTCGAGCACACCCCAACCGACGACACCGGCGAGCCAGGGCTCTTCGACGGCGATCGGATACCGCTGCATCACCGCGGCCATCGTCGAAGCGACGACCAGGGCATCCTCGGTCGCCGGCGGCAGACGGATTGCACGCAGCATCGCTTCGGGTGCTTCCGGGAGGATCTTCACGTGCGCTTCCCCGGCCCGGTTGGCTCGGAAATGGTGCTCGGCCCTGGATGGCAAGGACCGCTCGGACTTCCCGTAGTCCTTCCGGTCGCGATAGAGGTGCACGACCACCTTCTTGGCCGGCACGATCTGCCACGCCTGGTGGACGGGCTGTGCCGACTCGACCGCAGCCAGGGCCGCGTCCGCGAGCTCCGTCACCAGGTCCGGCGGCAGGTCGCCACCGTGAACCACGACCTCGAACTTGTTCCCGGCTCGGCGCACCTCCTGGGCCAACAGAGGGGTCCAGAAGCAAAGACCGACGACGGCAAGGCCCCACGGGCTCGCACAGCGCACCATGCGCGAGACAGTAGCGAGCGACTGGCGGTTGGCGAATGGACCCGGCTATCCTGCCCGCCCCCATGTTCGTGCCGCAAAGGAAGCAGACCGTCCCGGTCCGGGTCGGGAACGTCACCGTCGGTGGCGGTCACCCGGTCGTCGTGCAGTCGATGACCAACACCGACACCGCCGACGCCAAGGCCACCGCCGAACAGGTCGCCGAACTGTTCCTCGCCGGCAGCGAGGTCGTGCGCATCACGGTGAACACCCAGGAGGCCGCCGCGGCTGTGCCGGAGATCCGGCAGCGCTTGACCGACCGCGGGCTCTCGGTGCCGCTGGTCGGCGACTTCCACTACAACGGCCACGTCCTGCTGCGGAAGTACCCGGCCTGCGCCGAGGCCCTCGACAAGTACCGGATCAACCCCGGCAACGTCGGCAAGGGGGCCAACCACGACAAGAACTTCGCGA
>JAEUHU010000404.1 GCA_016793305.1 Planctomycetota bacterium | reverse complement strand
GAACGGCGGGCCGGCACTCGGCGCATGGTCCGGATGGCTCGCCTGCAGCGAGAAGGTCGTCGGCCACGCCGGGATCACCAGCTCGCCGCGTTCGTCGGTGGTGCCCAGGCGCACCCGGTGGTTGGCCACCGCGGCCCACTGGGCACCGATGTGTTGCAGGGCCTCGTGTTCGCCGACGTGCACCCGCACGGTCGCGCCGGCGATCGGGCGCTGTTCGGGGTCGACGACGTGCACCGTCAACGTGCCGATCGGCAGCATGCGCACCAGCAGGTCGGACTGGCTCGGCGAAGCGACCGCGACCGCCGGGGCGAACCCAGGAGCGGCGGCGACGACGACCAGCGGGCACGCGCACTCACCGCGGTGCACTCCGGCTTCGACTTCGCGCGGTTGCTGGGTCATCGGCAGCGTGCGATCGACCGGGCGGAACAGGCGGCCCTGTTGGTAGCAGCGCACTTCGGCGCCGGCCACCACGCCGCCGCGGTCGTCGAACAAGCGGATCCACAGCGGCACCGGCTTCGGCACGGCGACGGTGGAGCCTTGCACCGGGAGCTCGATCCACGGCCCACCCTCGGGATACGCGAACAGGACCTGCTCCGGTTCGTCGCCGGTCACGATCAGGTCCGCGAATCCACTCCGGTCGGTGCGCACCGGGCGGCTGCCGAACATCTGTCGGCCCTGCAGCAGCGCCACCTGGGCGTTGGCCCACGGTCGCTGCGCTTCGTCGACGAAGCGCAGCTGGCGGGTCTCGGAAACGACGGCCCACAGCACCGGCAGGCTGGTCGTTCTTCCTGGCGCGACCACCACGTCGCGGCGCACACCGGCCAGCTGCAGGTGGCTTCGCCCACGTGCGAACAGATCGTGCCGACCCGGCCGCAGTCCCTGCAGCGTGAAGGAACCGTCCTTCGCGGTCGTCGTGCTCGGGAACGGCAGCCAGCGATCGCGGTGTGCCAGCCACGCCGGCACCGGACCGCCGCGCATGCTGCCATCGGGCTGCCACAGCTCGAGACCGGCCGTGCGCGACCCTTGCAGTTCGCTCAGGCCGGCGAGCAGGCCGTTCAGTGGCTCGTCGACGGCGCGCACCTCGACGCCGGCCAGACCCTTGCCGTAGGCATCCTGCACGATGCCGGTGACGGCACCACGCTGGTCGAGCCAGACGATGCCGAGGTCCAGCAGTTCGCCGGCGCGCGGCTGGTTCGGCACCTTCTGGAAGTCCTGCCACGCGCCGTCGGGGTCGATCAGGAAGAACAACTCGTCGCTGCTCGGCACGAACTGCAGCACGAACACGCCGTCGGCATCCGTCTCGGTGCGCGGTTCGTCGCGCTGCGGGGCCATGGCGGCCGCCCCCTCCGTCTCGACCGGCAGCACGCTGTCGAGCCAGCTGCGCGTCAGCCGGATCGGCACGCCGGCCGGGTGGACCCACGGCTGCTGGCGAACGGCGAGGCGGCCTCGCAGGGTCGCGAGCCGCGGCGAGCCCGGCTCGGCGGTCAGCGGTTCCTGGTCCGAGAGGGCGAACTGGTCCATCCACCACGCCCCGTCGCGCACGATCCTCGCCACCTCGCCGCGGGGCTCGGCGGAGTTCGGGGTCGTCGCCGGCACCGCGGCCGGAGCGTCTGGTTCCGGCGCGGCCGTGGGCCGCGGCAGCGGGGTCACCGTCGGGACGAGCCAGACCAGCAGTCCACCGACCAGCGCGATGGGCGCCAGCAAGCCGACGAGCCGGTGGGCACTTGGTCGTTCGTTGGGTTGCGGAGCCATCGCGAGTCCGGCTGGGTTCCCTTTCTTGCGCGCGCGGTGTGCAGTGTGCCCGCTGGGACGTTGTCGGGACAGTCCCGACCTGCCGGCGATGCCCTCTCCGGTGGGTCCCCTCGAAGCTCTCATGCGAAGCCCCCTCTTCCTGTTGCTGGCCGGCTCCTTGTGTGCCCAGGGCTTGCCGGTCCAGCCCGTTCCCGCCCAGAACCCGATCACGCCGCAGAAGGCGATCCTCGGCAAGCTGCTCTTCTGGGAGGAGCAGATGTCGAGCAACAACCGCGTCGCGTGCGGCACCTGCCACACGTTCGGCGCTGGCGGCGGCGACCTGCGTCGCGTCGTGAACCCCGGGGCCGATGGGGTGGTTCCGTCGCCCGACGACTCGTTCGGTTCGCCGGGCATCCCGCACAGCGACGCCGCGAACGCCTACCTGCCGGACCCCGTGTTCGGCACCGCCCCCCAGGTCGGCAAGCGGGCTTCGCCGTCGTTCCTGACCGCGGCGTGGTTCCCCGAGCTGTTCTGGGACGGCCGCGCGCACACCAACTTCGTCGATCCGGACACCGGGGTCACCGTCATCCCGAACGGCGGCGCGCTCGAGAACCAGGCGCTCGGCCCGCTGCTGGCCGCCGACGAGATGGCGCACGACGCGCGGCTGTTCGCCGAGGTCACCACCAAGCTGGCCTGGTCGAAGCCGATGGCGCTCGCGACCAACCTGCCGGCGGACATGGCGGCGGCGATCGCCGGCGGCACCACCTACCCGCAGCTGTTCCAGGCGGCGTTCGGCACTCCGGACATCACCGCCCGGCGCATCGCCTTCGCGCTGGCGACCTACCAGCGCACCCTGGTGCCGAACCAGACTCCGTACGACCTGTTCGTCGCCGGCAACCAGAACGCGCTGACGCCCCAGCAACGCAACGGCTTGAACGTGTTCAACGGCCCGGCCCGTTGCAACCTGTGCCACACGCCAGGCCTGTTCAGCGACGGCCAGTTCCGCAACCTCGGCCTGCGCCCGATCGCCCAGGATCCGGGGCGCCAGGCGGTGACCGGCAATCCGGCCGACGGCGGCAAGTTCAAGGTGCCGAGCCTGCGCAACGTCGGGTTGCGCACCAGCTTCATGCACAACGGCCAGTTCACCTCGGTGCCCCAGGTGGTCGGCTTCTACATCGGTGGTGGTGGCCCGAACCTGCAGAACAAGGACCCGCTGCTGCTGCCGCTGAACGGCCCGCCGCCGCAGGGCGTGCCGCCGCCCGCCGCCAACGACCTGATCAACTTCGTGCAGAACGGCCTGACCGATCCGCGCGTCGCCGCCGGGCTGCCGCCGTTCGATCGCCCGACGCTGCGCAGCCAGCTGCTGCCGGAGGCCGGCCTGCTCTACGGGGCGGCGTCGGCGGGCACCGGTGGGCGGTTGCCGCAGATGCTGGCCGGCGTGCCGGCCAACCTCGGCAACTACGAGTTCAAGGTCGGCCTCGCCAACGCAGTCGGTGGGGCGTCGGCGGCGCTGCTGGCTGGGTTCCAGTCCGATGCCACCCAGTGGAACGGGGTCAACATCCACGTGCTGTTCGATGCCAGCAACCTGCTGCTGCCGGTCAACCTCGCTGGCGCGCCCGGTGTCGCGGGCCAGGGCCACGGCACCGTGCAGGTCGCAATCCCCGCGGATCCGACCCTGGCTGGCCTAAGCCTGTTCGCGCAGTGGTTCGTGTTCGACGGCGGCACGCCCTTCGGCGTGGCGAGCTCGCGCGGGGCCGAAGTGCGCCTGTTCTGACCGGCGCGCGTCCGCTGCGCCAGATCGAACTCGATTTGCGGTAGCGCGTTGGCATGATTCGGGTCCTCGCCTCGCCAGGCTTGTTCTCGCCGCATGCCAGCCACCGATCCGCGCGTGGACGCCTACCTTGCGTCCGCGCCTCCGCCGCTTCGTTCCCTGTTGACCGAACTGCGCGCCCGCGTCCACGCGGCCTGCCCCGACGTCGAAGAGACGATCCGGGGGCGCGCTCCCGCGTTCGCGTGCCATGGCCTGCTCGGGGGCATGGCGGCCTTCCAGCGCCACTGCACCTTCACGTTCTGGAAGGAACGGCTGCTGGTCGCTGAATCGCCCGAGTTCGCGGCCGTGGTCCGCGCGTGCGGGCGTCTCGAGCGCCCGGACGAGCTGCCGCCTTCGGCTGCGTTCGTCGCCGCGATTCGGCAACTGGTGCAGTGGAACCTGGCCGGGGGGAAGCCCGAGCTCGCCGCGAACGAACCCGAGGAGCGCAAGCTGCCGGCCGAGTTCGCGCGGGCGCTCGCGAAGGCGGGAGCCAGGCAGCGTTTCGAGGCGCTCCCTGCCTCGCATCGACTGGAGTACCTCGATTGGATCCGCGACGCCAAGCGCGCCGAGACGCGGCGTCGCCGGATCGAGCAGGGTGTTGCGTGGATCGTCGAGGGCAAGCCGCGCAACTGGAAGTTGGAGAGCTCCTAGTCCAGGTCGGGGCCGGGCGGTAAGCAGCGCCCATGCGCACTGCCTCGACGTGCCTCTGGCTCGCTCTGTTCGCTCCGGCCCAGCAGTCGCCGGTGCCGGTGCCCGGCGTGGTCGCAGAGCGCGCCCTGGCTGCTGCGTCGGCCCAACACCGCACTGACGACGTGCCGGTCGGCAAGGCCGAGCTGCGCATCACCACCGGCGACCACGAACTCGCAGTGTTCACCTACCGGCCCGAGCGCTGGTCCGGGCAGCGCCTGCTGTTCGTGATGCACGGCGTGCTGCGCAACGCCGACGAGTACCGCGACCACGCGGTCGGCATGGCGGATCGCTTCGACGCGCTGGTGGTGGCGCCGAAGTTCGACAGCGAACGCTTCCCGAGCCGCGCCTACCAGCGCGGCGGGATCCTGCGCGAGGACGGCTCGGCGGCACCGCCGGCGGAGTGGACCTACGCGCGCATCCCCGAACTCGCCGCAGCGATCCGCACGCGCACCGGTCGGGCCGACGCGCAGCTCTACGTGATCGGCCATTCGGCCGGCGGCCAGTTCGTGCTGCGCATGAGCGCGTTCCAGGACACCGGCGCCGTACGGCTCGTCGCCGCCAACCCGGGCAGCGTGCTGCTGCCGACCACCGACGTGCCGTTCGGCTACGGCTTCGGCGGGCTGCCGAAGGAACTCGCCGACGAAGCGCGGCTGCGCGCCTACCTCGCGGCTCCACTGACGCTGTATCTCGGCACCGGCGACGACCACGAGGACGAGTGGTTCGACACCAGCAACGAAGCGATGGCGCAGGGCAGCGGCCGG
>JAEUHU010000386.1 GCA_016793305.1 Planctomycetota bacterium | reverse complement strand
ATCCTCGGCTCGCCGTGGCGGGTGCTGTGGATCGCGTTGCCCCTGCTGCTGCAGAGCTACGGCATCTTCGCGATCACCTACGCCGCAGCGTGGTGGTTGCGCCTGCCCCACCCGGTGGCCGCCCCGGCGGCGTTGATCGGCACGTCGAACTTCTTCGAACTGGCGGTCGCCGTGGCGATCGGGCTGTTCGGCCTGTCGTCCGGAGCGGCGTTGGCGACGGTGGTCGGCGTGCTGATCGAGGTGCCGGTGATGCTGTCGCTGGTGGCCTGGTGCAACCGGACGCGGCACTGGTTCGAACCGGGCTGACCGCGTCGGCGAGGCGCTTTGGGCACGAGACCGACGAGCCGACTGGAATCCGCGATGCCGATCCCCATCATGGTTCTGCTTCGCCGAGTTCCTCTCCGCAGACGGATTCCGGGAACCTTCGGCCACTGGGCCCACTCGCCCGACCCGCTGCCGATCCAGCGGCGCACCTGCTCGGCCCGTAGGCATGAACCTCACGTCCAAGATCCTGCTCGTCCTCGCCGTCCTGCTGGTCGGCGCGATCACCTGGAAGGTCCTGCAGCCCACCCCGCCGACCCTGGTGGTGACCACGCGGGTCGAGAAGCTCGCGAAGCTGCGTTCGGTCGTCACCGCGTCGGGCGAGATCCGCGCCAAGGAGTTCGTCGACATCCAGGCCGAGGTGGCCGGCGTCATCCAGGAGCTGAAGGTGCGGGAGGGCGACAGCGTGCGGGTCGGCGACGAACTGCTGCGGCTCGAGGACCTGCAGCTGAAGGCCGAGGAAGCGTCGGCGCGCGCCCAGGTCGGCGCCGCCGAGGCCGACGTGACGAACAGCGAGGTCGGCGTGCAGACCGCCGAAGCGAGCCTCGCCGCCGAGAAGCAGGCGCTGGCGAACGCGCGGCTCGAGCGCGAACAGTCGGCGACCTCGGCGGAGCGGGCGAAGGCGTCGTTCGCGCGCAAGCAGGAGCTGCACCAGAAGCAGTTGATCGGCAGCGAGGAGTTCGAGGTCAGCGCCGCCGAGGCGCGGCTCGCCGAACAGCGGCTGCAGTGGAGCAGCGCGCGCATCGTCCAGTCGGAAGCTGGCGTCACGGTCGCCGAGACGCGCGTGGCGGCGGCGAAGGCAGGCCTCCTGGCGGCTCGGCAGCGGCTCGAATCGACCCGGGCCGGCCTCGCGCGCGCCAGCGACATGGCGAGCAAGACCGTGCTGCGCGCCCCGCTGTCGGGCCTGATCACCAAGCTGAACGTCGAGAAGGGCGAACGCGCCGTGCCCGGCATCCAGAGCAACCCGATCGCCACGCTGATGACGATCGCCGACATGTCGGTGATCGAGGCCGAGATCCGCGTCGCCGAGGCCGACATCGTCGAGGTCTCGATCGGCGACCCGGCCGAGGTCGAGGTCGAGGCGATGCGCGACGTGAAGTTCGCCGGCTCCGTGACCGAGATCGGCCAGAGCCCGATCCAGGAGGCGACGTCGACCGCCAACCAGAACCAGCAGAGCAAGGAGTTCAAGGTCGTGGTCCGGCTGCTGGATCCGCCGGCATCGCTGCGGCCGGGCTTCACCGCCAACGCGCGCATCACCACCGCCGAGCGCAGCGACGTGCTGGTGGTGCCGTTCCAGGCGCAGACCGCGCGCGAACTCGAGTTCGACGCCGACGGCCGCTACGTGCCCGCTCCGGAGCCGGCCCCGGGCGACGACGAACGGGTGCTGACCGCGGCCGAGCGGCAGCGGCGCAAGGAGACGAAGGGCGTGTTCGTGCGCCGCGACGGCCGCGCGCGCTTCGTGCCGGTGACCTTCGGCGTGATCGGCGAGAGCCAGGACGTCGAAGTGCTGGCTGGGCTCGCCGAAGGCGACGAAGTGGTGCTCGGCCCGAACTCGGTCCTGCGCACGCTGAAGGAATGGGATCACATCGCGCTCGACGAGAAGCGCATGGGCAGGAAGGACGGCAAGGCCCGCTGAGCGCCCGCCGATGAACGAACCCGACGCAGTGATCCGCACCGAGGCGCTGGCGCGCTCGTTCCCGATGGGCGGCACGACCGTGCAGGCGCTGCGCGGCGTCGACCTGGTGATCCGCCGCGGCGAGTACGTCGCGATCATGGGGCCGTCGGGCTCCGGCAAGTCGACCTTGATGAACCTGATCGGCTGCCTCGACACGCCGAGCAGCGGCGAGTACTGGCTGAACGGCCAGCCGGTGGCACAGCTCGGCCAGGACCAGCTGGCGCGGATCCGCAACAAGGAGATCGGCTTCGTCTTCCAGACCTTCAACCTGCTGGCCCGCGCCACCGCCCTGCGCAACGTCGAGCTGCCGCTGATCTACGGCGGCGTGCCGCCGGCCGAACGCCGCGAACGGGCCGAGCGGGCCCTGCGCGAGGTGGACCTCGCCGACCGCATGGACCATCGGCCGAACCAGCTGTCCGGCGGCCAGCGGCAGCGCGTCAGCATCGCGCGGGCGCTGGTGACGAACCCGGCCCTGCTGCTCGCCGACGAGCCGACCGGCAACCTCGACAGCAAGACCTCGCACGAGATCATGCTGCTGTTCGACCGCCTGCACCGCGCCGGCAACACCATCGTGGTCGTGACGCACGAGCGCGACATCGCCGACCACGCCGCGCGTGTCGTGACCATCCGCGACGGCCGGATCGCCAGCGACGAGGCGCGTCCGCGCGCGGTGCCGACGTGAACCTGGCCGAGGCGATCCGGTTGGCACTCGAGTCGATCTGGGCGAACCGCCTGCGTTCGTTCCTGACGCTCCTCGGCGTGATCATCGGCATCGCCGCGATCACCGCGACCTGGGCGGTGATCCAGGGCCTGAACACCTACGTCGGCGAGAAGCTCTCGAACCTCGGCAAGGGCGTGTTCGTCGTGCAGCGCTTCGGGATCGTCACGAACCGGCAGCAGTTCCTCGACGCGGCGCGCAAGAACCGCAAGCTCGAGCCCGCCGACGCCCGGATGATCGTCGAACGCTGCGAGACCGCGAAGGCGGTCGGCTACGAGGTGCACGCGACCGTCGACCTGCGGCGCGACCGCCACGAGATCCGCGACGTCGACGTCGGGGGCGTGACGGCCCGGTTGCTCGAGATCGAGCCGTACGAGGTCGCCGACGGACGCCTGCTGGCCGAACACGAGGAACAGAGCGGGGCGCCGGTCTGCTTCGTCGGCCACGACGTCGCGCAGTTCCTGTTCCCGGGTCTCGACCCGATCGGCAAGGAGCTGCGCGTGAAGGGCGTGCCGCTGCAGGTCGTCGGGCTCGCGGCGAAGAAGGGCAGCCTGTTCGGCGTGTCGCAGGACAACTTCGTGAAGATCCCGTTCGTGCTGCATCGCAAGCTGTTCGGCAGCCAGCGCTCGGTCAACATCAGCGTGCAGGCGGCTAACGACCAGCGCATGGACGTCACCATGGACGAGGTGCGGGGGGTGCTGCGCGCACGCCACCACCTGCAGCCCGGCGATCCCGACGACTTCGCGTTCCTGACCGCGGAGGGGCTCAATTCGCTGTGGGGGACGCTGACCGGGACGATCTTCGCGGTGGCGATGTTCGTGGTCGGCATCTCGCTGGTGGTCGGCGGCATCGTGATCATGAACATCATGCTGGTGTCGGTGATCGAACGGACCCGCGAGATCGGCGTGCGCAAGGCCGTCGGTGCGACCCAGCGCGACATCGTGCTGCAGTTCCTGATCGAGGCGGTGCTGCTGTCGTGCCTCGGCGGGGCGATCGGCATCGCGCTCGCCTACGGGGCCGCCGAGCTGCTGGTCGCCTTCACGCCGCTGCCGGCGCGCTTCCCGGTCTGGGCACCGCTGCTGGCGTTCGGCATCTGCGCCATGATCGGCGTGTTCTTCGGCATCCACCCGGCGCGTCGCGCCGCCCGCCTCGACCCGATCGAGGCACTGCGCACGGAGTGACCATGTCCCGACGCTTCGTCGCCCTGCGGGAGAACGTGCGCCTCGCCTTCGACACGCTGGCGGCGAACCGCTTCCGGTCGTTCCTGACCGTGCTCGGGATCTTCATCGGCGTGCTGCTGGTGGTCTGCGTCGCGTCGGTGCTGAACGGCTTCCGGCAGTCGGTGGTCGACCAGGTCCAGCAATTCGGCACCGACAACGTCTACGTCTACCGGGTGCCGTTCCTGCAGCTCGGGCCGACGTCGCGCGAACTGCGCTCGCGGCGGCCCCTGCGCTTGGAGGACGCGTGGGCGGTCCGCGATCACTGCCCGTCGGTGGAACTGGTCTCGCCGGCGATCCAGGTGCCGATGTTCCTGAAGCGTGCGGTCGCCGGCCGCGAGGAGGTGGACTCGCCGCGCGTGCGCGGCGTGTTCCCGGACAACGCCGAGGTCGGCAACCGGGTGCTCGCCGAGGGCCGCTTCTTCACGGAACAGGAGAACGAGCACCGCGTGCCGGTGATGGTGCTCGGCTTCGCGAGCG
This sequence comes from Planctomycetota bacterium, assembly GCA_016793305.1. The sequence continues at coordinate 28,992 of JAEUHU010000386.1, read as the reverse complement.
CGCAGGCGCTGTTCCCGAGCGGTGGGGCGGTCGGCAAGCAGATCCTGGTCGACGGCCGCGGCTACACCGTGGTCGGCACGCTCGAGAAGCGCAAGGACTCGCCGCTCGGCGGGCAGAGCGAGGAGGACGCGCTGTTCCTCGCCCCGTACCACACGATGCGCCGCTTCTACCCTGCCGAGGACGACCACTTCCTCGCCGTGCGCAGCAAGCGTGGCGAGCTGCCGGCCGCGATCGAGGAGATCTCGACCGTCTTGCGCAAGCAGCGGCGCGTCCGCTGGAACGCCGACGACGACTTCGAGATCAACACCGCCGACACGCTGATCTCCGCCTTCGACGACATCGTGTTCGCGGTGCTGGCGGTGATGTTCCTGCTGTCGACGGTCGGCTTCCTGGTCGGCGGCGTCGGTGTGATGAACATCATGCTGGTGTCGGTGCGCGAACGGACCCGCGAGATCGGCCTGCGCAAGGCGGTCGGGGCGCGGCGGGCCGACATCCTGATGCAGTTCCTGGTCGAGGCGATGGTGCTGTGCACGATCGGCGGCGTGCTCGGGCTGCTGGTCGGCGAAGGCCTGCTGGCGCTGGTCGGGCTCGCCGCACCGTCGCTGCAGACGGTGACGCCGTTGTGGGCGCGCGTGTTCGCGTTCGCCGGCTCGGCCAGCGTCGGGTTGTTCTTCGGGCTGTGGCCGGCGTGGAAGGCCGCGAGCCTCGATCCGGTCGAGGCGCTGCGGCACGAGTAGCGCGTTCGCGCGGCGATCAGCGCACTTCGTGGCGCCAGACGCGGCTCGCCGCGAGGTCCTGGTCGACGCGCGCCACCATCGCCGGGTCGCGCCACCAGGTGTCGTAGACCGACAGGCAGCGGCCGCGCAGCGGTTGGCTCGCGTCGCTGGCGAGCCACGTGGCGAGCTCGCCCGCGTCGGCCGGCGAACGCACCTTGGCCCGCTCCGGGTTGGGTGTGCCGGTGCGCCGTTCCTCGGCGGCGACCCGCGCCTGCTCCTCGGGCGACCAGACGAGCCCCGGGTCGAGCCCGTGCACGCGGATCGGCGTCGCGTAGAGCTCGGCGGTCAGCTGGTCGACGAAGCGGCTCAACGCCGCCTTCGCACACGCGTAGGCGAGCATCGGTGCGCCGAGCACCGGGTAGAAGGCACCACCGCCGGTGCAGACGATCAGGCTGCCACGCTGCCGCGCGCGGAACGTCGGCATCACCGCCCGCGCCGCGTAGTAGGCCGACGTCACGTTGGTGCGGAACGTCGCGTCCCACGCGTCGGGCGCCATCGCGTCGAACGGCTGGTAGCTGCAGCCGCCGCCGGCGATCGCGGCCATCACGTCGACCGGCCCGAACTCCCGTTCGGCGAACGCGACCAGCGCCTCCACCTGGGCGAGCTCGGTGACGTCGGCGCGCTGCCAGCGCACGCTGCCGCCGGCGGCGGTGATCGCCGCCGCGGTCGCCGCGAGGCGCGCTTCGTCGCGGGCGGCGAGCACCACGTGGGCACCGGCCGCGGCGAACGCCTCGGCGACGCCACGACCGACGTTGAAGCCGCCGCCGGTGACGATCGCGACGCGGCCCTGGAGCGAGGGAACGGAACTCATCGAGGCGGACGGTAGTGGCTGGTGGCGCCTTTCGGGAGCCTGCGGCCGCGGGAAGCGTGCATGGCGCGAGCTGCATCGGTGTGGCACGATCGGCGTTCGCGTGACGTTCTCCGCCTCGTCCCTCCGGCTGCTCGAGCGGCTCGCCCGCCGCCACGGGGTTGCGTCGCCGCCTTCGCCCACGCCGAACGCGGCGCCCATCGATCTCGCCCGCGCCGGCACCCTGGTCTCGCTCGACGAGCCGGCCATCCGCGAGGCTCTGACCGAGGCTGCGGACGGAGCGCCGGTCGACGATCTCCCGGCACTCGTGGCGGCCAGCTGCGGGCGGAGCTGGTCCGTGGCGTTGCTGGCGAGCGCCGAAGGCGCGGCCGCGGCGCTGTTCGCGGCCGCGGGTGCGGCGCGCACCGGCCGCATCCTGGTGTTCGGCGACGCGTTGCCCGGAGCCCAGGCGCCGACCTGCGAGTGCCTGCCGCTCCAGGGCGCAGAACTGGCTCTGCACGCCGCCGCCGAGGCCGCGCAGGCCGGCGGCACGCCCGTGGCGCTGGTGGTCGTCGAGCCGTTCGCTCCGGCCGCGCCGTCGCTCGCCGCGATGGCCCACGCCATGGGCGCGCTGGTGGCGGTCGACGCCAGCCGCTCGGCGTTCCGTGCTGGCCCGCAGGCGATCGACGACACCTGGCACTCCGCCGACTTCGTGGTGCTCGGCCCGTCGATCGCCGCCGGGTTGCCGTGCCATGCGGTGGTCGGCGCTCGCGAGTACGACGAGCTCGATCCCGTGACGCGCAGCGTCGCCGCGGTGGTGCTCCGGTGCCTGCGATCGGTGCCGCGCGAGGTGGCGTTGGCCGCGACCGGCGACGAGATCCTCGCTGCCATCGTGGTGGCCGCGAAGGCGCACGACATCCGGCTGGTCGTGAACGGAACTCCGGCCATGCCCTGGGTCTCGTTCGCGGGGCAGGAGGACGCTCCTCCCGACCTGATCGACGAGCACTTCCGGCGCGAACTGGCGGACGCCGGTGTCCGCGTGCGAGGGCCGCTGCTGTGGCCGGCGGACCTGTGCCGGGAAGCGGGCGCCCGGCAGCGCTGTGCGGCGGCGTTCGCGCACGCGCTGCTGCGGCTGCGCGTGCTGTTCGTCGAGTACAACTCCTACCTGTCCGGCGGCCTGCCGTGGCCGTTCCCCGGCGGCGACGAACGGCTGCGCGCGCGCGGCCTGACCTTCTATCGCTATCCGCGGCGCGCCCCCGTCGACGTCGGCCCGGTCGGAGCGGCGATGCGCATCGCGTTCGGGGCCGGCGAACTGGGGGCCGTGACCTCGTCGGGGTTCTACGTGCCGACGCGCCTGGTCGGCGACGTCGTGCTGACGATCCGCTACGTGCTGCGGCAGTGGCACAGCGGCCCCGACTCGGCCTGCCTCGGTCTGTTCCTGCAGAACGAGGCGTCGACCGCCCGCTACTACGCACAGATTGCGTCGACCGCGGCCGCTCCCGAGTTGCGGTTCGCCGCCGCAGGCCTGCAGGGCGAGGTCGTCGGGCGACGGGCGACCGAAGGCGACGGCTGGCTGCGGCTCGTGCGGTCCGGCGGTGAGGTGATCGCATTCCATCGCCCCGCCGGCAGCGACGGGTTCACCGAGCTCGGGCGCTGTGCGGCGACCGGCGATGCGCTGGTCGCCGGCTGCAAGATCTGGTCGAAGGTGCGGACCTCGGGCCTCGTCGCCGACCTGTTCGAGCTCGAGATCGAGGCGGCGCTGGCTCCCGAACAACCCGAGCTGCTGCCGGCGCGGCCCGATCCGCGTCACGAACGGCCCTCTGGCTGACGGCCCTGCACCGGATCCGCCGGTCGCACCGGCGCCATCGGGGGCGGACCCTGGCCGGACGTGTACGAAGCCTCGGCGAAGACGCGCAGTGGCGCGACGAATCACGGCGCGTGGGGCGCTACACTGGATCGATGCCGTTCCGCCACGAGCGCCGCTTCCTGCGCGTCAAGGTCGACATGGTCACGCGGTGCCAGATCCGCTGCATCATGTGCCACTTCGCCCACCCCGAGTTCCAGGAGAACCCGGTGACGATGGGCGGCGAACTGCTCGAGAAGGTCGCCGCCGAGCTGTTCCCGCGGGCCCACGACGTGACGCTGTCGTCGAGCGCCGAGCCGTTGCTGGCACCCGACCTGCCGCGCGCGCTCGAGCTGTGCAAGAAGTACGAGGTGCCGAACTTCCACTTCAGCACCAACGCGCTGGCGATGACCGACAAGATCATGGACGCGGTGATCGACTCGGGCATGCCGCTGTTGACGGTCAGCTGCGACGGCATCACCAAGGAGACCTTCGAGAAGATCCGCAAGCCGGCGAAGTGGGAGCCGTTCCTGCGCCGCTTCGACGTCATCAACCAGCGCAAGAAGGAGCGCGGCGTCGACCGGCCGGCGCTCAGCGTCACCTGCGTGCTGATGCGCAGCAACATCCGCGAAGTACCGGAGATGATCCGGTTCTGGCACGCGCGCGGCGTCAAGTACATGAACTTCGTGCACATGGCGGTCATGGGCGGGCTCGGCATCGAGAACGAGTCGCTGATGAACGACGCCAAGCTGTGCAACGACACGCTCGCCGAAGCCAAGCGCATCGCCGACGAGGTCGGCATGCAGGTGATGATGCCGATCCCGATCGCCGAGACGTTCGCCGACGCGGGGCAGGTCACCGACCAGTCGCGCAGCGACGAGGGCGGCGGCTTCGCCCTGGTGGCACCGAGCGCCGACCTCGAGTCGCTCGCCGACAGCAAGGAGGTCGCCGACTACCTGAACCACAAGAACCGCGAGTTCCTGTTCAAGGTGCCGGAGAAGCGCTTCCACAACCGGCCGTGCTACTTCCCCTGGTACTACATCCACGTGAACCCGGACGGCACCGTGTTCCCGTGCGGCTGCTGGTTCGAGTTCACGACCTTCGGCGACTTCAAGACGCAGACGTTCCGCGAGATCTGGACCGGGCCGAAGTACAAGGAGCTGCGCCGCCAGCTCTACAACATGGAGCTGCGCGACGTCTGCGCCAACTGCTCGGTCGCCAACATGGGCCGGCCCGACGTGAAGGCGTCGTTCAGCCACCGCGCCAAGATCCGCCGCGAGCAGCGCGCCACCCGCTGAGCGCGGTCTCGCGTCACGCGAGGCCGGCGAGCTCCGCGACCAGCAGGCCGTAGCCGGTCGCGAACAGGATGCCCTCCCAACGCGACACGCGGCGGTCCTGCGTCAGCAGGTAGAACAGCAGCGCGGCGCCGAGGAAACCCGGCAGCGGCAACCGCATCAACTCGGCCGGCACGGTCACGCGATCGATCAGGCTGGCGACACCGACCACGACGAACGAGTTGAAGATGCACGAGCCGAGGATGTTGCCGACCGCCATCTCGGCGCGGCCGGCGAGGGCGGCGGTGACGCTGACGGCGAGTTCGGGCAGCGTGGTGCCGAGCGACAGGATCGTCATCGAGGCGATCGCCGGCGAGATGCCGAGGCGCGTCGCGAGCTCGATCAGCACGTCGAGGGTCAGGTTCGCGCCGACGAAGATCACGCCGGCCGCGGCGACCAGGGTGGCCACGTCCTTCGCGCGAACGCCGGCTTTCGGCGCGTCCGGCAAGGCCGCGTCGAACGAGGCGTCGGCGCTGGCGGTGCGTCCGTCGGTCAGCAGGTAGCCGGTGTAGGCGGCGTAGCACAGCAGCAGGAACACGCCCTCCAGCCGCCCGACGCCGCCGTCCCACATCGCCAGCGACAGCAGCGCGGCTGCGCCCACCATGAAGTTGAGGTCGATGGCGATGTAGCGTTCGCCGAGGTGGATGCCGCGCCTGCTGACCGCACTGACGACGCCGAGCACCAGCAGCAGCAGGGCGGTGTTCGCGCCGAGCACGTTGCCGCTGACGACCTCGGTGGTGCCGTGCGCCGCGGCGACCACCGAGGCGACCAGCTCCGGCAGCGACGTGCCGATCGCGACGATGAAGATGCCTACCGCGAACGGCGACAGCCCCAGGGCGAGGCCGGTGCGCTCCGCGGCACCGGTGAACCACTTGGCACCGCCGACCAGGGCGGCGATCGCCAGGGCCAGCACGAGGGCGGCCAACGGGGTCGAGAGGGCCTGGACGTCGAGCATCGCGCGAGCTTCATACCCGACGCGCGCCCACGCCGGCCGCTGCTCAGAGGCCGTTCCCGGGTTCGGGCGCGGTGCCCGGCACGGATTCCGTGACGAAACCCGCGCGTCTGGCGATGGTGGGGACCCGCGATGGACCTCGAGGCCACGTTCCAGCAGTTCTGCCGCACCCGTGAGCCGGCCGCGCTCGGGGCCGTGTTCGACGCCACCGCCGACGACCTGTTCGGCTTGGCGCTGCACCTGACCCGCGACCACGCGATGGCCGAGGACGTGCTGCAGGCGACGTTCCTGGTGGCGATCGAACGGGCGCACCGCTGGCAGCCGGACCGGCCGCTGCGGCCCTGGCTGCTCGGCATACTGCATCGCGAGGTCAAGGTCGCACGCCGGCGGGTGCGGCGGACTCCGGATCCGGCGCGCGTCGCGGCCAAGCCGAGCGAACCACCCGAGAGCTTTCTGCTCGCCGCCGAAGTGCGCGACGCGGTGCGTGCGGCCCTCGGCGAACTGCCGGAGCCCTATCGCTGCGTCGTCGACCTGCACCTCGTGCAGGCGCTGCCGCCGGCGGCGATCGCGGCGCGCCTGCAGCGTTCGTCGGGCAGCGTGCGCACGCAGCTCTGGCGCGGGCTCGACCTGCTGCGGCAGCGCCTGCCGCAGGGACTGGCCCTCGGGCTCGCGGCGTCGGTGCTGGCGCAGTCGCCGTTGGCGGCGGTGCGCCAGCGGGTGCTGGCGGGTGCTGCGGGAACGGGTGCGCTGCCGGTGGCGGCCGCCCTCGTGTTCGGAGGTCTCATGAAGAAGTTCGTCGTCGGCCCGGCCCTGCTCGTCGCCGCTCTCGTCGTGGTGGTGTGGCCTGCCGCCGAGAAGGCGCCACCCCCGTCCGGTTCCATCGGCACCGCTCCGGCCGCTGCCGTCGTCGCCGGGTCGCTGGACGGAACGCCAGCCAGCCGCGAACGGGTGCCGGCGATGGAGCCGGTCGCCACGCCGGCCCCTTCGCCTTCGGCTGCGACCACAGCACCGGCTCCTGAACCCGTCGCGATCGTCGCGAGGGTGCTCGACCTGCGTGGGGCAGCGATCGCCGGAGCCGACGTCGAAGTGTTCGTGTCGCAGATCCAGGCCTTGCCCGACGGCACGCGCGTGGCGCCGCAGGGCCGCGACTCCTGCGTGCTGCACCAGACCGCGTCCAGCGACGTCGAGGGACGCGTTCGCCTGACCCTGGACGGGCCTGCGCTGCTGAGCGCGCGCAAGACCGGGCTCGGCTGGTCGGGCGATCGGCTGGTGCATCCCGAGCTCCAAGCGTCGCACGGCGAGCTGCTGCTGGTGCTGCAGCCGACCGGCAAGGTGCGTGGGCGGGTGCTGTGCGCCGACGGCGAACCGGCGGCAGGTGCTTCGGTCGCGGCTCGCTTGTTGCGGTACTCCGTCGAGTTCCGCGGGTTGCCACCGGTCACGACCGACGCCGAGGGTCGCTTCGAGCTCGAAGGACTGGCCGGTTCGCGGGGCGGCTACGACTACTGGTTGATGGCCACGCGCGGCACCGAGCACAACCGACCGCAGCAGGTGACGTTCGTCGCTGGCGAGACCCTGGAGCTCGTGCTGCGCTTCTATGGACAGTTCGTCGTGCGTGGCGTTCTGCTCGACGAGAACGGCGCGCCGAGCGCCGGCAAGTTGCACATGCAGGGCCGCCCGGGCACGGCCACGGCGGAAGGTGCTTGGAGTTTCGAATGCCGAGCCGACGGGAAGTTCGAGTTCCCGGTCGATCTCGCCGGTGGCTACCGGCTGGTCGGCGGGGCCGCGGGCCGTGCTCCGGCGATCGCCGCGATCGAAGTCGACGCGGCGCGCCCCGCTGCGAACGTGACGTTGCGCATGACGACGCTGGTGGCGGTGCGCGGTCGGGTCGTCGACGAGCGTGGTGCTCCGCTCGCCGGCCGGTTCGTCGCGATCGAACCGGAGCTGCTCGCCCAGCCCGGTGCGGGCGATGCCGACGCGGCGGAACTCGTGCAGAGGCAGCTCGAGATGCTCGAGGGCGGGACCCGGGCGACCAGCGACGCAGATGGGCGCTTCGAAGTGCGGGTGCCCGCCGGTTGGCGCTGCCGGGCGATCACCTCGGCTGTGCCCGGCCACCGCGAGCTGTGGTCGCGCAGCGAGCCGTTCACGACTCCGGCCGAAGACGTCGTGCTGGTCGTGCGGGCGCGCGATGCCGAAGGTTTCGTGCTGACGGGGCGCGTGGTGGCCGAGGCCGACGGCACGCCGGTGGCCGACGTGGAGATCGAACGACGTTTCGCCGAACGGCCATCCGGCAGCATCGACCCGGTCGGGCGCGCGAAGGACGGCAGCTTCCGCCTCGGTCCGCTCGCACCCGAGGGGCGGAGTTGGTTCGTGTTCACCGCCGAGGGCTTCGCGCGCACCACGGTCGGCCCGTTCGAGCTCGGCGTGCGCACCGAGGAACTGGTCGTGCGGCTGGCGCGCTACGGGCGGCTGCGCTGCCGGGTGCTGCGCAAGGACGGCACGCCGGCGGCCGGTGCCTGGCTCGTACTGCAGCGCGAGGTCGAGGACCCGTTCGCGCCCGGCTGGCAAGGAGTCACCGACGGCGACGGCTGGCGCTCGTTCGACGACGTCGAGCCGGTGTCGTTGCGATTGCTGGCCTGGGCCACGCGCGAGGCCGGGCTGCTGCAGGTGGCGCCGATCGAGCAGCCGATCGTGGTGCGGCCGGGGCAGGAGAGCGAAGTGGTGGTCGTGCTGGCGCAGTGAAGCATGTTGCAGGCTTGGCTCGGACCGGGAGCCGCGCCATCCTGGGCGCCCCACTCGCTCCGCCATGGCCAAGCTCTACTTCTCGTACTCGACGATGAACGCCGGCAAGTCGACGATGCTGCTGCAGGCGTCGCACAACTACCGCGAGCGTGGCATGCACACGCTGGCGTTCACGTCGGCGCACCATCACGAACTGCACGGCGGCCGCATCACGTCGCGCCTTGGGCTCAGTGCCGAGGCGGAGACCTTCGGGGCCGGCACCGACCTGTTCGCGGTGATCGGCGCGAGCCACCGGCAGAAGCGCGTCGACAGCGTGTTCGTCGACGAGGCGCAGTTCCTCTCGCCCGACCAGGTGTGGCAGCTGGCGCGCGTCGCCGACCGGCTCGGCATCCCGGTGCTGTGCTACGGCCTGCGCACCGACTTCCGCGGCGAACTGTTCCCTGGCTCGGCGACCTTGCTGGCGATCGCCGACAGCCTGCGCGAGGTGCGCACGATCTGCCACTGCGGGCGCAAGGCGACCATGGTGCTGCGCCACGATCCGTCGGGTGCCGTGACCACTTCGGGCGAGCAGATCGCCGTCGAGAAGTCGCTCTACGTGTCGCTGTGCCGGCGGCACTGGGAAGACGAGACCGGACGCTTCCCCGCGACGACGAACGGTTGAGCGGTTGCGGTCAGCGGGCGTCGAGCCGTTCGATCCAGCGGCCCGGGTCGTCGAGCACGCGGCTGCTGTTCGGGTCGATCTCGGCGAGCCGCACGACGCGCTCGGCGAAGGTCAGCGTGTGGCCGCCGTCGTAGGGAAAGTAGGACCGCTCGACGAACGTGAGCTCGGTGCCGGCGAGCAACTCGTCGCCGTCGAAGTCGGCGAAGGTCTCGCGGATCCGGTAGCGGGCGCCAGGCATCAGGTCGGCGATGCGACGCAGCGGTTCGTTCACGAGGCGCCGGTCGCCTTCGCGGCCGCGGCCGGCAACCGCGTCGCCAGCACACGTTGGGCGCGCAGCAGGTCCTCGGGCTCCTCGCGGGTGTCGACCCACAGCCAGCGGTCGAGCCAGTGGCGCTGCCGCAGCGCCGCCAGTTCCTCGGGGCTCGGCGCGTCGTCGAGCCAGACGAAGCGACCGTCGGCCGGCAACGCCTCGGTGCGCCACGTACGCCAGCTGGCCATGCGCACGCGCGGCGCCAGCGTCAGCAGCCGTTCGCGCTCGCTCTGCTGGGTGTGCGTGACCAGATGGTCGAGTGCCGCCTTGGCGTCGTGGTGCAGCGGCGACAGCCAGTGCACCGTGGTGCGGGCCAGCAGGAAGGCGAGGAAGTCGAGCGCGTGGGGAGCGAGGGCCAGGCGCTGCGGGCGCATCGGGTCGAGGCCGAGCAAGACGCCGTCGATGTCGAGGTAGACCTGCACGGCGCGGAGCATAGGAATCGGCCGTCCGTCCCGCCCCTGCGGCGAGGGTATCCTTGCCGGTGATGAGCCATGCCGAGCCCTCCGACCCGGGTGCCGTGACCCTGCTGCTGCAGCGGTCGCGCGCCGGGGATCCGGCCGCGGCATCGGCGCTGTTCGAACGGCTCTACGCCGAACTGCATGCCCGCGCGCGGGCCGTCGCCGGGGGCCGCGACGCCACCCTGCACCCGACCGCCCTGGTCCACGAAGCGTGGCTGAAGCTGGTGCCCGAGCGGACCCCCGCGTTTGCCGACCGCCTGCACTTCCTGCGCGCCGCGGCGGCGGCGATGCGCTCCGTGCTGGTCGACCACCTGCGCGCGCGGCACGCCAAGAAGCGCTCGGGCCAGCACGTGCCGGTCGACCTCGACGAGGTCGCGGATGCGTTCGCCGATCGCGGCGGCGACCTGCTGTGCCTCGAAGAGGCCCTGCAGCGGCTCGGTGCGCTCGACGCCCAGCTGGTGCAGATCGTCGAACTGCGCTTCTTCGCCGGCCTCGGCATGGACGACGTCGCCGCCGCACTCGGCGTCTCGCTGTCGACCGTCGAACGCGGCTGGCGCACCGCGCGGGCGTGGCTGCACGCGGAGCTGCGACCGTGAGCGCGCCGTTCGCCCGCGTGCGTGCGCTGTTCGAAGGTGCCCTCGAACGGCCGGCGGCGGAACGCACCGCTTGGCTCTCGCAGCAGGCACCCGGTGAGCACGCCCTGATCGCCGAGGTCGAACGACTGCTCGCGGCGGCGCGGGACAGCGAGGCGCGCTTCCTCGAACCACCGACCAAGGTGGGGGCGGCGGTTCAAGGCCATCGGCCGCCGCCGGACCAGCTGGGGCCGTTCCGGTTGCTGGAACCGATCGGCGAAGGCGGCATGGGCCGCGTCTGGCTGGCCGAGCAGGCGCATCCGGCGCGTCGCGTCGCGGTGAAGGTGATGCACGCGGGCTTCGCCGGCGGTCGCCACGCCGAGCGCTTCCGGGCCGAGATCGACCTGCTGGCGCGGCTGCAGCACCCGGGCATCGCGCAGGTCTTCGAGGCCGGCGTCGAGGCGGACGGCACCGCGTGGTTCGCGATGGAACTGGTCGAAGGGGCGGCGCCGGTCACGCACGGGCCCACGCGGCGGGCGCCGCGGGCGATCGTCGACACCTTCCTCGCCGTCTGCGACGCCGTGCAGCACGCGCACGGTCGCGGTGTGATCCACCGCGACCTCAAGCCGGCGAACATCCTGGTGCCCGCCGGCGGTGGCGTGAAGGTCATCGACTTCGGCATCGCCCGGCCGCTCGAGCGCGGTGCGGCCGAGGGCACCCGCGCGGGTGAGATCGTCGGCACGCTCGCCTACATGAGCCCCGAGCAGGTGCTCGGCAGTGCCACCGACGTGCGCACCGACGTCTACGGCCTCGGCGTCGTGCTGTACGAACTGCTGGCCGGGCAGCGGCCGTTCGAGTTCGCCGGCCTGCCGATCACCAGCGCCTGCCGGCTGCTGGTCGAACAGGATCCCGAGCCGATGACGCGCCGTGCGCCCGATGTGCCGCAGGAGCTCGGCTGGATCGTGCAGAAGGCGATGCGCAAAGCGCCACCGGAGCGCTACCAGACGGTCGGCGAGCTGGCGGCGGACCTGCGCGCGTGGCTCGCGCACGAACCGGTGCGGGCTGCGCCGCCGGGGGTTGGCTACCTGCTGCGCAAGTTCGTGCAGCGGCATCGCACCGGAGTCGCCGCGGCGGCGTTGGTGGTGGCGACGCTGCTCGGCGCGTTCGCGACCACGGCGGTGGCGCTGGTGCGCGCCCGCGACGCGGAGGCCTCGGAGCGGCTGCGGCGCCAGGAGGCCCAGGACTCCGAAGCCCGGGCCCGCCTCGCCGAGGCGGCCGAACGGCAGCGCCGGCAGGAGGCCGAAGAAGCCGGCCAGCGCGCCGAGGCGTCGCTCGACTTCCTGCTCGGGGTGTTCGGCAGCGTGCGCCCCGATCGTGGCAGCCGCGACGTCAAGCTGGTCGACGCCCTGACGGTGGCCGCGGCGACCGTCGACCGCGAGCTCGCCCACAACCCGGGCGTGCACGCCGCGCTCGGCCGCGCGATCGGCGTCGCCTGGTTCAGCCTCGGCAAGCTCGACGTCGCCGAGCAGCGTCTGCGCGACAGCCTCACCGTGCATCGCCAGCGCCACGGCGACGACGACCTGCGCACGGTCCGCGTGCAGCTCGACCTCGTGTGCGTGCTGCTGGCGCGTGGCCAGGTCGACGCGGCCGAGGCCCTGCTGACCCCCGCGACGGCGGCCCTCGCGAGCCTGCCCGAAGCGCACGAGCTGCGTGGCACCGCGACGCTGCACCGGGCCGAACTGCACCGAGCGCGCGGCGACCGCGCCGCCGCGGCGGCCCTGCTGCGGCCGCTGGTCGATCGCTTGCGGGCCGAGCAGCCCGAGGATCGCGACACGCTGCTCGCCTCGAACCTGCTGGCCGGCGTGTTGCACGAACAGGGCGACCTCGACTCCGCCGAGCCGCTCTACCGGTTCGCGATCGACGGCTTTCGGGCGCGTGGCGAGCTGCGGAACCTCGACCTGCTGTCGGCGACCAACAACCTGCTGATGCTGCTGAACTCCCGCGGCAGCCGGGCCGAGATGGTGCCGCTGCTCGAACAGCTGGTCGGGACCTGCAAGGAAGTGCGTGGTCCGCAGCATCCGGAGACGATCGGCACGATCAGCAACCTCGGTGGTGTGCTCTACATGCTGGGCGAGTTCGGCCGGGCCCGCGACACGTTCCGCGAGGCGCTGGCCGCGTTCCCACCCGGCACCGACGAGTCCGATCGGGTGCTGCAGACGGTGCTCGCCAATCTGTGCAAGCTCGAGCTCGAGAACGGCGACCTCGAGGCCGCTTCGCGCCACGGCGAACGAGTGCTGGCGACACGCCGGAAGGTGCTCGGGCCGGACCACGAGCTCACCGTGACCACTGCGGTGATGTGCGCCGACATCGTGCGCCGCAGCGGCCGCCTCGACGAGGCGCGGCAGCGGCTCGCCGACGCCGAGGCGCGCGCGGCCGCGGCCACGCCGGTGCAGTGGGCGAACCGGGTGCGGGCGCTGGCACCACTGGCCGAGGCGGCGTTGGGGCAAGGCGACCTCGCGGCGGCCGAAGCGGCGCTCGTCACCGCGCGCGACCTGTTCGATCGCGCCGAGGCGGCGAACGTGGTCAAGCAGTCGCTGCCGCCGCTCGAGCCGCTGTTCGAGCGACTGCGCGCCGCCCAGGCCGCCGCCGCCGGCGGAACTCGCTGAGCGGCGCGTTCAGAAGCCGAGCCGCGTCTGCAGCGCGTTGCTGACCGAGTAGCCGTCGAGGAACGCGCCGAGCGGATCGAGCACCGCCCACTGGAAGAACAGGTCCGAGCCGGCCAGCGACGGCGTGTTCGGGATCGCCAGCGGCAGCGCGGACTGGCCGCTGCCGTCGGTGGGCAGCAGCACCAGCGGAATCAGCGGATCGGCGAGCAACTGGAAGCAGCCGCCGCCGATCGCCAGTCCGCCCGATCCGTAGGAAACGACCGACCACGCGAAGCTGTTCGGCAGGGCCTGGGCCAGGGTCACGGCGAAGCCGGCGTTGCCGATCGTCGGCAGGCCGAGCGAGCCGATCCGCGGCTTGCCGTTCGAGCCGTTGCAGGCTGCTCCGTAGGGCAGCACCCAGGCGAGTGGGCTCGCCGCGGCGTCGTAGCGCCACGGTTCGCGGCCGACTGCGCCGTCGTCGGCGGCGAGCCAGGTCGCGGTCGCGATCTCGGCCAGCGCGGCCACGTGCACGGCGCCGCGCCGGCCCGAGCCCCAGTCGGTGAGCCGCCGCGTATTGGCCGCGGAGCCGTCGCTGAGCCACAGCTGCAGGCCGTGCTCGCGGTCGTTGCCGCCGAACACCACCTGCGTGCCGCCGAGGGCCGGGGCCAGCGTGCCGGGCACGATGCCGTCGGCGCGGCCGGGTCCGATGTCGAGCACGAGGTGCGTCGACGCCAGCGTGCCGGTGCTGTGCCAGAGCTCGGCGCCGTGGTTCAGCAGGCCGTAGTGGACGAAGAACAGGCCGTTCTGGGTCGGCACGAGGTCGCTGTACGGGTTCGCCTGGCCCGCACCCCCGTTGGTGACGGCGACGGTGCCGGCCGGCGTGCCGTCGCTGCGATAGACCTCCTCGGTGCCCAACGCGTACGCGGTGAACCAGGCGGCGAGTCCGTCGGCGACCAGTTCGCTCGGATTGGAGCCGACCGGGCCCGGCACCACGTCGATGCGCGTCGTGCCGGCGAAGGTGCCGTCGCTGACCCACAGCTCGGCACCGCTCGTGCCGTCGTTGGCGACGAAGAACACGCGGTTGCCGACCGCGGTCAGCTGCGCCGGATTGCTGCTGCCGCTGCCCGGCCGCAGGTCGCGCACCAGCGTGGTGCCAGCGGGCGTGCCGTCGGTCGACCAGAGCTCGAAGCCGCTGCTGCCGTCGTTGGCGCTGAAGAACGTGCGGTTGCCGGCGGTCGTGAAGTTCTCGGCGAGGAACGGCTGGCTCGACGTGGCACCCGGGGCGATGTCGCGCAGCAGGAACGTGCCGGCCGGGGTGCCGTCGCTGATCCAGACCTCGCGGCCGGTCGCGGCCGATTCGCCGGCGAACACCACGCTGGTGCCGAGCACGGCGGGCGCGCGCGGTTGCACCGAAGCCCCGCTGGTCAGTTGCGTGACGCCGGCCGCGGTCGCCAGGAACAGGTGCGAGCCGCCACCGAACAGATCGCCGCGCACGAACACGTCGTTGCCGCGCGGCACGAGGAAGGTCGGGTTGCTGCCGAACGAGCCAGGCTGCAGGTCGGCGAACAGCTGCGTGCCGACCTGCGTGCCGTCGGAGACGTAGAGCTCGCGGCCGAGGCCGTTGCCGAGGGCCGCGAACAGCACGTTCGTGCCGAACGGCGTGAACTGGTCGGGCGTCGCATCGGCGGGCGGTGGGTTCAGGTCGCCGAGCAGGGCGGTGCCGGGGAAGGTGCCGTCGGTCACGCACGGCTCGACGCCGGCGTTGTCGAGGATGCCGCGGAACAACAGGCGCGTGCCGAACGAAGTGAGCCCGGTGGCGTAGATCCCGGCGTTGCCGACCGCGAGGTCCTCGACGATCGTGGTGCCGCCCGGCAGCCCGTCGGTGCGCCACAGCTCGGCGCCGTAGAACGCCGACGACGCACCGAACCACAGCTGGCCCTGGTGCAGCACGTAGTGGCCCGGGTTCGACGACGGCAGGCCCAGGTAGACGTCGGCGAGCAGGCCGGTCCCGGCACCCGTGCCGTCGGTGACGAACAGCTCGCGACCCACGACGTCGTCGGTGGCGGTGAACACGACGCGCGCGCCGATCGTGGTCAGCTGCTCGGGGCTGCTGCTGCCGCTGCCCGGCCGCAGGTCGGCGAGCAGCGTGGTGCCGGCGGCGGTGCCGTTCGTCTGGTAGAGCTCGCGGCCGAGTGCCGGGGTCTCGGCGGCGAACACGCAGACTCCGCCGACCGTGGCGAAGTCGCGCGGCAGCGAGTTGGTGGGGCCGGCGTTCAGGTCGGCGAGCTGGAACGTGCCGAGGGCGGTGCCGTCGCTGACGTGGGGTTCGAGGCCAGCACCACTGTTGGCCGAGAACACCAGCAGCGAGCCGAACGCCGCCAGCGTGTCGAACGTCGTGCCGGTGGTGCCCGGCGTCAGGTCCTTCACCAGCGACACGGTGCCGTTGGCGTCGAGCTTGTGCAGTTCGCGTCCCGCGGTCGCGGACTCGGCCGCGAAGTAGAGGTCGCCGCCGACCACCGTCAGCCGCTCCGGCCAACTGCTGGCGCTGCCGGGACGCAGGTCCACGACCATCGTCGTGCCGAGCGCCGTGCCGTCGCTGCGCCACAGCTCGACGCCGTTGCTGCCGTTCGTGGCGGCGAAGTAGACGAAGCCGTTGTAGAGCGCCGGCCAGTTGATCGCGCTGTCGGCGCGCCCGGGGTTCAGGTCCATCACCGGCTGGGTGCCCGCCTGGGTCCCGTCGGTGCGCCACAGCTCGCGGCCGAGACCGGGCACCGTGACCGAGAACAGGGCGATGCCGCCGAGCACGGTCAGGTGCTGGGGCAGGCCGCTGCCGTTGTTCACGACGCCGTCGAGCAGCAGCTCCGTGCCCTGCGGCGTACCGTCGGTGGCGAACAGCTCGTTGCCGTACTGGCTCGTCGCGACGAACACGGCGCGGGGGCCGAGCACGAAGAACGGCTCGCCGCCGCTGGACGGTTGGCCGCCGACCTGCGGTTGCAGGTCGGCCAGCAGGTCCTGGGCCGCGGCGGTGCCGGCGAGCAGGCAGGCGAACGAGGCGACGACGACGGCGAGGCGGAGCATGGTGCCGAGCCCAACGACAGGCCCGGCCGGGGCCCGTCAGGATTTTCGGCCGGGGTCCTCGTGCGGCCGGTCGGCGCCGAGCCGACCAGCCCAGATCGGCAGCTGGTGGGACGAAGGCAAGGTGTGCCGCAGGCGCGGTCGCACCGTGGCCGGGTTCGTCTCCGGCGCCCGCCGCGGAACGTCAGCGCAGCACGATCGTCGCGGCGCGACTCGCACCCCACGGCGGCGTCGGCACGGCACCGGCGACCAGCGCTTGCAGGTGCAACGGCAGGCCGAGGAACTCGAGGGCGAGCGGCAGCGGCTGCGGCGCGTTCGCGGTGCCGGTGGCATCGAGCGAGAGCGGCAGGATGGTCAGCAGGCTGGCCGGGTCGACGTACAGCTGCGTGCCCTGGAACGGCGTGCCGCCGGGCAACTGCGCCAGCGTGACGAGCAGTGCGCCGGCTCCGTTCGCGGGTCCCTGCACGAGGCCGAGCGGCCACGCCGGGTTGCCGAGCCACGGGGCCGCATCGGCGAGCAGGCGTGGGGCCGCGCCGGCGAACGGCGTGGCGATGCCGAACTGGTTGCTGCCGCGCGGCTGGCTCTCCGAGAACAGCGTCGGCCGGTCGAACGGCGGCAGCCGGTTCCGCGCGCGCGGATCGACCAGCCCGTTCTCGAGGAAGTCGAGCAAGGCGGCGATCTCGAGCTGGTCGAGGCCGAGTGGTTGCAGGTCGGAGTCCTTCGGCGAGTTCGTCCCAGCCCCGTTGTTGTAGAAGTTCACCACCTGCAGCAAGGTCGTGAAGCGACCGGTGTGCAGGAAGGTCGACTTCAGCGCCACGTTGCGCAGGCTCGGCACCTTGAAGCGGCCGAGGTCCTCGGGCACGCCGGTGACGCCGCCGCGGCCCGGATCGTTGCCGACCGGCAGCAGGCCGAGGGCGCGGTAGGAACGATCGGTGAACAGCCCGAGCGGGTGGCACAGGTCGCAGCGTGCATCGCTCTGGTAGACCTGCAGGCCGAGCTGCTGCTGCGCTGTGAGCGCGCTCGCCTGGCCGGCGACGAACTGGTCCCACGGCGTCTGCGTCGGTGCGAGGCTGCGTTGGTAACTGGCCAGCGCCATCGCGACGCGCGGCAGCGTGACGTTCGCGTCGCCGAACGCCGTTACGAACAGGCTGGGGTAGTTCGGGTTCGTCGCGAGGGCCTGCTGCACGTCGGGCGGCAGGTTGCTCGCCAGCGCCAGCGGCCGCAGGCCCGCCACCGCGGTGCGGATCTGCGCCCAGCTGCGGCCTTCGTGCGCCATCTCGACCTCGTTGCGGAACGGGTGCAGCGACTGGTGTTCGAGGGCGGCGCCGCTGGCGAGCACCACGCTGTTGGTCTCCGGGTCGCGCAGCAGCTGGTCGCGGGCCCCGTCCCACAACAGCTCGTCGAACGCCGCCGCCATGTGCACGCTCGGCGCCGCGCGACCGGTGACCTGTTCGTCGTAGCCGAAGCGTGCGTCGGCGGTGTGGTGCAGGGTGCCGTCGAGACGCTCGATGCCCGGCGAACCGAACGTGTCGTCGGCGGTGAACCGGATGCCGTCGAGGCCCGGATGTCGCTGCCGCCGGGCGTCGCCGCCGCCGGCTTCGTTCTGGTGGCAGGTGGCGCAGGCCATGCGCCCGTTGCTCGACAGCTGCTCGTCGTGGAACAGGATCTTGCCGAGCACGACCTTCGCCGGCGTGCTCGGGTTGCCGACGGGGTCGTTCGGTGGAGCCAGTGGCTGCTGGCCTCTGGCAGCGGCCGCCAGCAGCGCCGCCGCGAGCAGCATGCGGAACCGCATCGCTCAGTTCCCGCTGCTCGGGATCATCGCTCCCGAGACCACGCGCGTCGGGCTCGTGCCGAGGGACAACACACGCAGCCCCGTGGCGCTGAACACTTCGAGACGTCCCGGCGCCTTCGCCACCAGCTCGCCGGCCGCGGTCCACGACCAGCGCCGCGGTTCGGTCGTCACGACCACCGCCAGCAGCGTGCCGGTCTCGTCGAACACGGCCGGCACGTAGACGCCGCCGAGATCGCCTTCGACCACCGTCCAGCCTTGCGGGCCACGCACCGGCGGCGACATCTTCACGCCGGCGGGCAACGCCAGCAGGGTGCTGCCGTCGGAGCCACGCAGCAGCCGTTCGCCGCCGAGCCCTTGCACGCGCAGGTCGGCCGGGCCCGAAAGCGAGGCGCCGCGCTCCGGGGCGGCGGTCAGATCGGCGAACAGCACCGTGCTGGCGCCGTTCGGGTCGAGGGTGCGCAGCCGTTCGAGCGTGCCGATCGACTCGGTCGCGAGCGCCTGGCCGTTGCCGAGCGGCAGACGGCGGCGCACGTCGAGCCCGCCGAGCAGGTAGAGCGGTTCGGGCGAGCCGGTCTGGCTGACGTTCACGACGCTGCCGTCCGGCTGCACCGCATACCAGTCCATCCAGCCCTCGTGGCCCGACGCGAACAACAGCCGGCCGCCCACGAACGACGGCAGGATGTGCGAGCCGATGTAGTCGGCGAACTGCTCGTCGCGCGTCAGCCAGTGCGTGGCGCCACCGAGGCCGGTGTCGACGAAGTGCAGTTCGTCCTCGGCCTGGATCTCGGTGACCATCAGGCGGCTGCCGGTGTGATCGAGCACGAGGTGCGGCTGGCCGTCGCCGTCGGGCAGGTAGGCCGGCTCGCGGTAGGAGGCGTCGGGCAGCGGCAGCCGACGGCAGGGGCCGCTGGTGCCGACCACCCAGGGTGCTACCTGGTCGCCGCCGTCGGTGCGCAGGAACGCGACCACGTTGCCGTCGCCGGAGATCGCCAGGCGCGAGCTCTGCACCGCGTCGAGGCCCGGCGGCGTGATGTTCTCGGGGCCTCCGGCGGCCACGGGGATGCGCCACAGACGGTCGTCGTCGGTCACCAGGAAGACGTGGCTCGGTCCGGTCACCACGCTGGCTCGTTGCCCGTCATCCGGCAGCGCCACCGTGCGCACCGTCGACGCGGTGCCGGCGAACGGCACGCCGTCGAGCTTGACCAGCACGACCTGCGGGCCGCGCACGAAGGCGACGTGGGTCGGCTGGTTCGGTGCTGCGAGCGGCAGGTCGAGCTGCTCGGCGCCCTCGTAGACGATGCGCGCGAGCCCGTTGGTCGGCACCAGCAGCAGGCCGTGGCCGCTGCCGACGGTGCGTTCGAATGCGTAGAGGCGGGTGCCATCGGGCCACTCCAGCCGTTCGCCAGCTTGGTCGGCGACGATGCGGGGCTGGTGCCACTCGAATTCCTCGTTCGCGGTGCGGGTCGTGCGCTGCACGGCGCGCAGCAGCACCTCGTCCAGCACGGCGGTGGCCGGGCCCCCGTCGCAAGGACGCACCTGGACGTCGACCGGGCCGGTCGCCGGGCCGTCCAGCAGAGTCACCGCCTGGCCGGTCAGGCAGGGAAGGGGCAGGGTGAGGGCGAGCAGCAGGGGCGGGGCGAGGCGCATGGGGTGGCGGGAGAGGTTCCGGGCGGGTTGCCGGCCGGTACCACGCGCGACAACCTACCACCTACTCCCTACTTCGTATCGCCGGGCCGGTGGCCGTGGATTCGCCGTGCTGAGGTCTTTCGTCGACCAGCCATTGCGATCGACCGTTCGCCCTACAGCCAGCCGACCGTCGCCGACAGCAGGTTGCTGAGGCTCGCATGGAACCAGGTGAACGGCTGGGCCGGGGTGTCCTCGAGCAGCGCCAGTTGCTGGTGCAGCTCCGCGCCGATCAGGCTCGTCGTGTTCGGGATCGTCAGTTCGAACTCCAGCTGGCCGCCGGTGACGACTGCAGTGGCCAGTGCGTCCGGACTGGCGGCGACGAAGCAGCTCGGTGCGGCCGGCACCCCCGCCGACGCCAGCGGGATCAGGGTGGTCGAGAAGCCGATCACGATCACGCAGAAGCACGGATCGGGCAGATCGCTGGCGCGCAGCTGGTAGGTGCCGCCGGCCCACGGCAAGGACCGTGCTTCGAACAGGTTGGTCTCGCCGCCGCTGCCCGGGCAGCCCGGCGCCTCGTTGCTGGCGGTGGCCGGGCAGCTCGAACCGAACTCGATCGCCATCGGCGACGACGTGCCCGAGGCCGAGAAGAAGAAGCCGCCGAGCAGGCGTGTGTCGTCGGGTTGGCGAGCGATCGCGTAGACCTGCGAGCCGCTGGCGAAGCCGATCGAGCTCCACGCGGTGCCGTTCCAGCGCGCCGCGCCGTGGGCCGGGATGCCGCCGGCGGTGCTGAACTGGCCGCCGGCGATCAGCTCGCCGTTCGGCAGCACCGTCAGGGCCAGCACGTCGCCGTTGGTGCCGCTGCCGAGCGGCGACCAGCTGCTGCCGTTCCAGCGCGCGATGTTCGCGGCCGGCGAGCCGCCCGCGGCGGTGAACGCGCCGCCGGCGACCAGGTCGCCGTTCGGCAGGCGCGCCAGCGCGTTGACGCGGAAGCCGGTGATGCCGGTGCCGTAGGCGGCCCACGTCGAACCGTTCCAGCGGGCGATGCGGCCCGCGGGCGAACCCCCGGCACTGCCGAAGTTGCCACCGACGACCAGCTCGCCGTTCGGCAGCGGCAGCAGCGCGAACACGGTGGCGCCGAGGCCGGGCACCGCCGACCAGGCGCCGCCGCTCCAGCGCGCGATCGCGTTGCTCGGCACGCCGCCGGCGGTCTGGAAGTAGCCGCCGGCGAACAGGTCGCCGTTTCCCATCACGGCGAGCGCGTAGAGGCCGAACCCGCTGGTCGAGCCGACGCCGCTGCCGAGCGGCGACCAGGTGCCGCCGTCCCAACGGGCGATGCGGTTCGCGGGTGCGCCGCCGGCGTTGGCGAAGTCGCCGGCGGCGACGAGGTCGCCGTTCGGCAGCTGCACGATCGCGCGCACCGTGTTGTCGAGGCCGCTGCCGAGCGACGACCAGCTGCTGCCGTTCCAGCGCGCGATGCGGTTGGCCGGGCCGCTGCCGGCGGCCGTGAAGACGCCGCCGACCACGGCGTCGCCGTCGGTGCGACCGTGCACGGCGAGCACGGTGTTGCCGAGGCCGGGCATCGCGTCGAAGTCGGGGCACTGGGCGGCCAGCGGAGCCAGCGTCGCGGCGGCGGCCGCGAACAGCCTCGGGACGAGCGGGGAGACGTGGGCAGGGCGGGTGGTGCGGTGCATGGCGAGGTGCATGCCCTGCCATGCGCTCCGCGGCGGCGGCAGGGGCCACGATTCCACCCCAGCCCGGCCCGCGACCCGCTCGGCCGCAGCCCGCGTGCGCCCCGGCGCTGGTCAGCGAGCGGCCTCGCGCCAGCGACTCGCCGCGTCGGCGTCGCCGGCGGCTTCGGCCAGCCGGGCGAGCTCGGCTGCGGCCAGGCGCCGCGTGGCCAGGTCGTCGCCGGCCAGCTCGCACACCGCCTGCCAGCAGGCCTGCAGCCACGCCGCGTCGTGTCCCGCGGGCGGCGCCGTGCCGAACGACCGCAGGTGCGCGACCCAGGCCGGCAGCGTCTGCTGGGCGAGCTTGCCGTGGCTGCCGCCCCGCTGGCGCAGCGCCTGCATCGCCGACGCGAAGTCCCCGGCGACCGCGGGGCCGTCGCCCAGGCGTGTGCGGGCGTCGCACAACCGCACCGTGGCGCGCAACGTCTCGACGTCGTCCGCGCCGCGCAGCTCGCGGAAGCGTGCGCGGCTGTCTTCGAGCAGGGGCACTGCGGCGGCGAACGCCTGCCGAGCCAGCAGCAGGCCGGCGTAGTTCTGCAGCGTCATCAGCGCCTGCGGATGCAGCCGGCCGAGCCGGCGCGCCTGGGCTTCGACCAGTGGCTCGTAGAGGGCGAGGGCCCGTTCGACGTCGCCGCGCAGTTCGAACGCGCGGGCGAGCATGTTCTGCAGGCCGAGGGTCTCCGGATGGTCGTCGCCGAGGGTGCCGCGGGCCAGTGGCAGGGCCGGCTCCAGCAGCGTCACCGCGGCGCCTTGATCGCCGTGCGCCGACTGCACGGCGGCGAGCTTGCGCACGGCACTCAGCGTCAGCGGATGGCGGTCGCCGTGCGTGGTGCGCGCGAGCGCGAGCGCCTGCGTGGCGAGCTCGAGCGCTTCGTCGAGGGCGTTGCGTCCGAGCAGCACCTGCGCCAGGTTGCCGAGCGTCTGGATCCGTGCGTCGACGCGCCCCGCGTTCGTGTCGAGCTCGAGCAGGCGGCGCAGCGGTGCTTCGGCCTCGGCGGGGCGCCCCCGATCGAAGGCGAGCTTCGCCTCGCGATCGATCAGCAGGCGCTGCAGCGGATGGTCGGGCCCCTTCGCCGCCACGGCCCGACGGGCCACGTCGGCGAGCCGTTCGGCGACTTCGTCCAGCCGGCCGAAGCGCAGCAGGGTGCCGGCGAGGTCGCTCGCCGCTTCGATGCCGGGCCAGTGCAGCTCGCCGTGGCGCGTGCGGTAGCTGTCGGCGGCGCGCTGCAGGTGGGCGAGCGCCTTGTCGAGCTCGCCGAGCGCCGCGTAGGCGTTGCCGACCACGTGCTGCAAGCGGGCGGCGACGTCGGGTTCCGCCTCGGTCGCGGCCAGCAGGGGGCCGCTGCGGTCGAGCAGGTCGACGACGCGCACGTCGCGACCGCTGCGGGCGGGGATCGCTTCCTGGATCAGGCGCGCCAGGTAGTCGGCGACGGCGTTCGCCTCGCGCTGCGCGCGCTCGGCGGCATCGCGCGCGGCTTCGGCGTCGCTGCGGGCCTGCTCGGCGGCCGTGCGCGCTGCTTCGGCGACGGCGCGCCCGGCCTCGGCTTCGAGCATGCCGAACGCGGCGGCGATGCCGCCGAGGATCCACGCCAGCGCGATCGTGCCGGTGACCAGCAGCGCCAGCCGATGGCGGCGCACGAACCGGGCGAAGCGGTAGGTCCGGGTGCCCGGCCCGGCGCGCAGCGACTCGCCGTGCGCGAACGCGTCGAGGTCGGCGAGCAGCGCCGCCACGTCCGGGTAGCGTGCGGCCGGATCGGCGTGGGTCGCACACGCGGCGATCCAGCCGAGCTCGCGCGGCAGCTCCTTCGGCCACGGCGAAGGGCACGGCTGGCCGCGGCGCGGTCGTTCGCCGCTCACCAGTTCGGCGAGCACGACGCCGAGTGCGAACACGTCGGTGCGCACGTCGACGTTGCCGCCGCCGGTCGCGTACTGTTCGGGGCTGCAATAGGCCGGCGTGCCGAGCACGAGGCCGCTGTGGGTCGCGTCCGCGTCGTCGCCGGCCAGCACCTTGGCGACGCCGAAGTCGATCACTTTGACGACCGGAGCTCCGTCGACCTGCGTGACCATCAGGTTGCCGGGCTTCAGGTCGCGGTGGATCACGCCGCGGCGGTGCGCGTGCATCACCGCCTCGCAGACCTGGCGGAACAGCGCCAGCCGGGTCGGCAACGGCGGCGCGTGCTCGGCGAGGAACCGGGCCAGCGTGACGCCGGCGACGTGCTCCATGACCAGGAACGGCCGCCCGTTCGCCATCGCCCCGGCGTCGAGGATGCGGGCGATGCCGGGATGCTCGAGGCGGGCGAGCGTGCGGCGTTCGAGCTGGAAGCGCGCCAGCAGCGCGCGCGAGTCGAGGCCCGGCTTCAGCAGCTTGATCGCGACGAGGCGCGGGATCGGCTCCTTCTGTACCGCGCGGTAGACCTCGCTGAAGCCGCCTTCGCCGAGCAGCACGTCGAGTTGGTACGGGCCGCACGCGGTGCCCGGTGGCAACGGGTCGATCGGGGCCGAGGCTGCGGTGGCCGGCAGCAGCGGTCGATCGAGGAAATCGCCGGTTGGCGTCGCAGCCAGCAACGCCTCGGCGCGAGCGCGCAGCGCCGGGCGGCCATGGCAACGCCGTTCCAGCAGGGTCGATCGGTCGGCGGGGGCGGCGTCGAGGGCGTCGGCGAGCAGTTCCTTCAACTCCGGCCAGTCGTGGTCGTGCGGTGGCGTGGCGTCGAGAGGAGGCGAGCGGTCCATCCGCCAACAGCATGCGCTAGACTGGCTCTGCCGGGGCCAAGTTCGCCCGTGTTTCCGGCCGCGTCGCCATGGTCCCGTCCGATCCCGCCGAGCCAACCCGCCCGATCGCCGCGTCGTCCGACGACATCACCCGCCTGCTCGGCGAAGTGCGCGGCGGCTCCGTCGGCGCCGAGGACCGCCTGGTGGGGGTCGTCTACCAGGAACTGCGCCAGCTGGCGGCGTCGCGGCTGCGCGGCGAACGTGGGCCCGTCTCGGTCGGGCCGACCGCGCTGGTGCACGAGGCCTGGCTGCGGCTCGGTCTCGTGCGCGCCGACTTCGTCGACCGGGCGCACTTCTTCGGCGCCGCGGCGCGGGTGATGCGCCAGGCGCTGGTCGATCGCGCGCGCCGCCGCAACCGCCGCGAGCAGCAGCGGGTGCCCGACGACACGCTCGCCGAGGTCGCCGCCACCGCCGCCCTGCCGGCCGTCGACCTGCTGGCGCTCGACGAAGCGCTGCAGGCGCTCGAACAGCTCGACGAGCGCATGGCGAGGGTCGTGCACCTGCGCTACTTCGCCGGCTTGTCGGTCGAGGAGACGGCCGCGGCGCTCGAGCTGTCGGAACGCACCGTGAAGCGCGAGTGGAACGTGGCGCGCAGCTGGCTCGCGCACCGGCTCGGTGGCGCGGCGCAGGGCTGACCGTTCGTCGGTGAGATCGCCCGGAACCGAGTTCGACCGGAACCGAGTTCGACCGGAACCGAGTTCGACAGGAACCGAGATCGACAGGAACTGAGATCGCCCGGAACGCCGGCGACACGCCTATGCTTCGGGTCTGCTGCGGCGTGGCCGGGTTCGTCGCGGCTTCGGGTCGGGTCGATGCATCCATGGATGGGGCCTGCCGATCGCTCCCCCGGACTCGTGGCCCCTTCGATGCCTCACGCCCGCCGCGCGCTGCTGCTCGTTCCCGTCCTGTCCTGCGTGGTCGGGAGCTCCGTTGCCCAGACGCCCACGCTGGACGCCAGCGAGCCGTCGTCCGCTCCTCCGCGCGCGACGACGTTCGTGGACGAGCTTGAGGCGTTCCAGGTGCGCCGCGGTCTGTGGAGTCGTCGCCCGGCGAGCACGTTCGTCGAGGCCTACCCGCTTGGCGACGGCCGCCTCGGCGCCACGTGGTTCGGCGGGGTCGGGCAGGACCGCATCGTGCTCAACGAGATCTCGATGTGGTCGGGGCGGGGCCAGGAAGCCGATCGGCCGGACGCGCACCGACAGCTGCCAGCCATCGTCGACCTGCTGCGGCGCGGTGACAACCGGGCGGCCGAGCGCCTGGTCGATGCGACGTTCACGTGCCGCGGCGAAGGCAGTGGCCAAGGCTCTGGCAAGGATGTGCCGTTCGGTTGCTACCAGACGTTCGGGGACCTCGAGATCACGACGCTCGGCGAGGACGGGGAACCGCTCGCCGGTCCGGTCCGTGGCTATCGCCGGGTCCTGAACCTCGGATTCGACGACGCCCGGGTCGAGTTCACCGATGCCCGCGGTCATCGACACGAGCGCTGGTTGCGCATCGACGACGGCGAGATCTTCCTCTCTTTCCGGTGCGACCAGCCCACGAGCTTCCGCGTGCGGCTCTCGCGACGCGAGAACGCCACCGTGAGGGTCGTGGGCGCCGACCGGCTGCGGTTGCAGGGGCAACTCGGCGATGGCGTGCGCTTCGTCGGCGAGGTGCACTGCAGCAGCGGCAGTGTGCGCGCCGACGGCGACACCTTGCACGTCGACTCGGTGCGGTTCCTGCGGTTGCACATCGCACTGGCCACCGACTTCAAGACGCTTGGCGCGTCGCCGGACCGGACTCGCGACCTCGACGCGGTGACGGCGGACGCGCCACGCGGGACACCGAAGCGCGGGCCGGCGGAGCCCGCGTGGCCGCTGCGACTCGACCTCGGCGGCCACGAACGGCGCTCGTTGCCCACCGTCGACCGCCTGGTGGCCTTGGCCGGCGGAACCGCCGACCCGGATCTGTTCGCGCTGTACTTCCACTACGGCGACTGGCTGCTGACGCACGGGGGTGGCGGCCACGGTCTGCCGGCGAACCTGCAGGGCCTGTGGGCGCCCGAGTACCAGACGCCGTGGAACGGCGACTACCACCTGAACGTCAACGTGCAGATGAACTACTGGCCGGCGCTGCCGTTCGGCCGGTTCAAGGCCCACGAGGCGCTGGTCGGGTTGGTCGAGTCGCTGGTGGCTCCCGGCCAGCGCACTGCGAAGGCCTACTACGACGCGCCGGGCTTCGTCGCGCACACGATCACCAACGTGTGGGGCTTCACGTCGCCGGGCGAGCAGGCGAGCTGGGGTTCGGCGCACACCAGCAGCGCCTGGCTGTGTCGTCACCTGTTCGAGCACTGGGCCTTCACGCAGGACCGCGCGTTCCTGCGTCGCGTCTATCCGACCCTGCGCGAGGCGGCGCGGTTCCATCGCCACATCCTGGTCGAGCACGGCGCGGAGAAGTGGCTGGTCACGCCGGTCTCGAACTCGCCGGAGAACTCGTTCCGCCTGCCAGACGGCCAGGTCGCCAGCGTCTGCATGGGGCCGACGATCGACCAGCAGATCCTGCGCGAGCTGTTCACCAACGTCGCCGCAGCGGCCAGCGAACTCGAGGTCGACGCGGAGCTGGCTGCGGAACTCACCGCGGTAGCTGCGCGGCTGGCACCACATCGCATCGGGCGGCACGGCCAGCTGCAGGAGTGGCTCGAGGACTACGAAGAACCGGAGCCGCACCATCGCCACGTCTCGCACCTCTACGGGCTCTACCCGAGCGACCAGATCACGCCGTTCGGCACACCCGAACTCGCCCGTGCGGCGCGCGTGACGCTGGAGCGACGCGGCGACGACGGCACCGGCTGGTCGCTCGCGTTCAAGGCGAACCTGTGGGCGCGGCTCGGCGATGGCGATCGCGCGCTGGCGGTGCTGACGAAGCTGTTGCGGCCGGTCGGCGTGCCGGGCTTCGGCGCCGACCACGGTGGCAGCTACGCGAACCTGTTCTGCGCGCACCCGCCGTTCCAGATCGACGGCAACCTCGGCGGTGCGGCGGCGATCGCCGAGATGCTGCTGCAGAGCCATCGCGAACGGGCGGGGGAGGATCCCACCGTGCACCTGCTGCCGGCGCTGCCGAAGGCGTGGCCGGAAGGATGTGTCGACGGGCTGCGAGCGCGCGGCAACGTCGAGGTGCGGCAGATGCTGTGGCGCCAGGGCCAGCTGGTGCAGGCGGAGTTGTGCAACCACGGTGGGAAGGCGCGGGAAGTGCGGTTGCGCACCCACGTGCCGGTCGTGGTTCGCAACGGCGACGAGCTCGTGGCCTGCGTCCCGGTGGGTGACGGCGTCGTGCGTTTGGTGGCACCGCCGCGAGTCTGGCTCGACGTGCTGGCCCTGGATGCCACCGGGAAGCCGGTGCGAAAGCAGCATGCCGCCGAGCGGGTGCGCATCGAGCCGCCGGCGGGCTCGCGGTTCGATCGCGCGAAGCTCGACCAGCAGATCGCCGACCTCGTGCCGTTGGTGGAGCAGCACGCCGGGGCCACGTTCGTGCGACCGCCGAAGGTGCTGGCCGCCGACGATTGGTCCTGGGTCGAACTCGTGCACGCCGAGAACCCCGACGCGCGCGACCAGGCACTCGCAGCGGCGATCACGTTCGCGCTCTACGTGCCCGAACGGGACGAGATCGTGCTGAGTCCGTTCCTCGTCTCGAGGCTGCAGGCCGTCGCGCGCGGCGACACAGGGGCGGACACGAAGTTCGCCTTGCCGATGCTCGCGCACGAGCTGACGCACGCTCTGCAAGAGCAGCGTTGGCGACTGCCGTCGCGCATGCGAGCGAACCGGGTGGCCAGCGAACATCGTGTGCTTCGCTCGCTGGTCGAAGGCCACGCGACCTGGATCGAAGAACGCGTGGCGCTCGGCTTCGGCGACGCGGACTTCGTGTCACGGAACCGCGAGATGCACCGGCGCAACCGTCGGCTGGAATACGTGCGTGGGCGCGACTACTTCGCCAACCTGTTCGCCGACGGTGGCACGGCTGCGATCCACGCGGCGCTCGAGGGGCCGGTGCCGGACGAGGCGACGTTCCTCCAGATCGCCCGCAAGAAGCAGAAGCGCGAGGAGGCGACTCCGCCCGCAGGGACCGAGGGCGAGACCCCTCGCTGACGAGCGACCGGCTCAGCCGCCCTTCGCCGACTCGCTCAGCAGCTTCTTCTGGTAGCGGCCCTGCACCAGGTCGACGATCACCAGCACCGCGATCACGAAGTAGAAGGTCGACTTCGACATCGCCTCGACCGGGTGGCCGAACAGCTCGACGTGCGCCAGGTGGCCGCCCTCGCTGACCAGCATCACGCCGACGATCAGCAGCACGAACAGGCCGAGCACCTCGTACATCCGGTTCTTCTGCAGGAACGCCGACACGTGGTCGGCGAGCCACAGCATCATCAGGCTCGAGACGACCACCGAGATCGCCATGATCGTGAACGAGTCGGTCAGCGCGATCGCGCCGAGGATCGAGTCGAACGAGAACACCACGTTCATCACCGCGATGCGCAGCACGGCGCGCTTGGGATCGGCCGCTGTCTCGATCCTGCCACCGACCTCGGCCGGCGCCAGCATGTGCCAGATCGCCTTCACCGCCGTGTAGAGCACGAAGCCGCCGCCGACCAGCACGATCAGCGAGTGCCCGCTCGGCTTCACGTGCAGCCACGCGGTGTCGAGGTGCGCGAACGGCTCCGCGAAGTAGCCGATCGCCTGTGTGACCACGAACAGCAGCACGATGCGCAGCACCAGCGCCAGCAGGATGCCCTGCTTGCGCACCCGCGCGCGGTCCCGTTCGGCGACGCGCTGGCTCTCCATCGAGATGTAGAGCAGGTTGTCGAAGCCGAGCACGGCCTGCAGCAGGATCAACATCAACAGCGTCGAGAGTCCGGCGGCGGAGAACAGCGTCATGGGCGCGCATGGTGGCGAG
>JAEUHU010000375.1 GCA_016793305.1 Planctomycetota bacterium | reverse complement strand
GCCGGACGCACGCGAGCTATGCTGCGACCGGGAAGCCGACCGCCATGACCGCCCCCGCCGGACCCCTCGACGACCAGGACGGCCGCCTGCACCGTCTGGCGGCCGCGATGGAGGCGTTCCTGCGGTTCCGCTCCGGCGAGGCCGGCACCGATCGCGAACGCTTCCTGGCGGAGCACGCACCGCTGCGCGACCTGCTCGAGCCGATGCTGGCCGATGCCGACGAAGGCGAGGCGGAGGCGACGCCGGTGCCGCAACCCGGTCGCTGCCTCGGCGACTACCGCCTGCTGCGCGAGGTCGGCCGCGGCGGCATGGGCGTCGTCTACGAGGCCGAGCAGATTTCGCTGCGGCGCCGCGTGGCGCTCAAGGTGCTGCCGCCCCACCTGATCGACTCCCCGCGCGCGATCGAACGCTTCCGCCACGAAGCGGCGCTCGCGTCGCGCCTGCGTCACCCGGCGATCGTGCCGATCCACGAGGTCGGCGAGTGGCGCGGCATCCACTACTACAGCATGGAGTTCGTCTGTGGCCGCACGTTGCAGGCCGCCGCCCAGGACGAACGACTCGGCGTGCGCGACGACTGCAGCCGCGTCGCCGAAGCGGCGGAGCTGGTGGCCCGCCTCGCCGCGGCCCTGCAGCACGCCCACGAACACGGCCTCGTGCACCGCGACGTGAAGCCGCACAACGTGATGATCGGCACCGACGGCAGCGTGCGGCTGATGGACTTCGGCGTCGCCAAGGACCTGGGTGCCCCGAGCCAATCGGCCACCGGCGAGTTCCTCGGCACGCCGCACTACAGCAGTCCGGAACAGGTCACCGGCGCCCCGATCGGGCCGACCTCGGACGTGTTCTCGCTCGGCATCGTGCTCTACGAGTTGCTGGCCCGCCGCCGCCCCTTCGCCGGCGACGACGCGCGCGCGGTGCTCCGCCGCATCGAGATCGGCGAGTTCCCCTCGCTGCGCAGCGTGGCTCCGGCGGTGCCGCGCGACCTGCAGACGATCTGCCACAAGGCGCTCGAGCGGCATCCGGGGCATCGCTACCCGAGTGCCGGCGCGTTCGCCGACGACCTGCGGCGCTTCCTGCGCATCGAACCGATCCACGCCGCCCCGCCGAGCCTGCTGACGCGCTCGTCGAAGTGGGTGCGACGACACCAGCTCCGGCTCGCGGTCGCCGCCCTGGCGGCGCTGGCGGTGGTCGGCGCACCGACCGCCTACGCGTGGCACCTGCAGCAGACCAACACGACGATCGAGGCCGAACGGCAGGTGCTCGACCAGGCCGAGGAACTCGCGTTCCGCAGCATCGAACAGACGCTGGCTCTGCTCGGCGAGCAACTGGACCAGCGGCCCGAGCCCGGCGGCCTGCAGGACCCGCGGCTCGACACGGTGGTCGACCTCTGCGAGAGCTTCCTGGCCCTGCGTCGCGATCTGCCGGCGCGCCGGCTCCGGGTCGCCGCCGCCCTCGAACGAGTCGCCGGCATCTGCACGAACCTCGATCGCCTCGGTCCGGCCAACGACGCCTGCGCCCACGCCGAAGCCCTGCTCGCCGACGCCCCGGACGCCGGCTCGGCGCGTGGGCTGGAACTGCGGGCCCGCCTGCTGCACCGGCGCATGCTGATCGCGCAGCTGGCCGACGCGGGCCGCGAGGACGAAGCGTTCGCGGCCGCCGACGCCGCCTGGCAGCGTTCGATCGCCGCGGCACCGGACGACGCGGCGCAGCACCTCGGGTTGCTGCAGACCCTGCTGATGCGCTGCCGCTCGCTGGCGGACGATCCGCGGCGGCGCGGCGAATCCGAGCGGCTGCTCGGTCGATTCCGGGCCATGCTCGACGAGGCGCTGTCGGCGGATGGGCCGGAGAAGGCGTGGCTCGCCATCCAGGGCGACGTGACCCAAGGCCAGCTGCTGGTGCACGCAAGACGCGACGAGCCGGCCCTGCAGTGCCTCACCGGAGTGCTGCCCCGACTCGACGCGATGCCCCAGGACGCGCGCGTCGGGATCGTCGAGGCACACGTCCGCGCGATGCTCGGCACGGCCCTGCAACGACTCGGCCGACCACGCGAAGCCGAGCAGTCGCTGCGTTCGGCCATCCACATCGCGACGCGGTGGTTCTCGGCCTCGCCCGGCTCCCCGAAGCTGCGTCGCATGCTCGTGCACGCCCGCATGGCGCTCGCCACGCAGCTGCTCGGCGAAGGCCAGGAGGACGAGGCAGAACGTCTGCTGCGCGAGGCCGTGGCGTGCTGCCCCCCGATCCAGGACACCGCGGACGCGACGACGGTCCCGGGCTTCGCCGACCACATGCTCGCCGCGGAGCTCTTCCGGCAACTCTCCGACTGCCTGCTGCTCCAGCCAGGCGACGGCAGCAAGGACGCGGAGGCCCGAGCCCTGCTCGAACGGGCCGTCGCATCCGGGGACCGACTGCTGGCCGCTCACCCCGAAGCGCTCGAGCCGATGGCAGGCACCGCGATGGCCCACAACAGCCTGGCGATGTTCGCCAACGAACGTGGCGAACACGGCACTGCCGCCGACCACGCGGCCAAGGCCGTGGCCCTGCAGCATCGTGTGGTCGCATTCTCGCCGGAGAGCCCGAACGCGATGGCGCTGCTCGGCATGATGAACAGCAACCTCGCGCACGCCCTGGCCCGGCTCGGCCGCGACGCGGAGGCCGTTCGCGCCGCCGGCGAGGTCCTGGCCCAGGCCCCGGACCGGGTCACGGCGCTGCGCATGGCGTGCGAAGCGGCGACGCGCGCCGCCGGCCGGATCCGCAGCGCCGACGCCGAACGTCTCGCCGTGGCCCTGCTCGAGCGGATCGCCGACCTCGACCCGCGCGAAGCGCTGCGGCTGCTCGACGACCGCCGCTTCGCCAGCCTCGCGGCCCGCGACGACGTGCGCACTCTCCGCAGCGCCCTGGAGCGATCCCGATGACGACGCCCGACGACTCGATCACCGCCCAGGTGCTGCGCGTGCAACGCGGCGACGAAGCGGCCCTGCGACGCCTCGTGACCGACCACCTGCCGTGGATCGCCGCCCACGTGAAGAACCGGATGTCGCCGCTGGCGCGACGCGACGGCGACACCGAGGACTTCGTGCAGGCCGTGTTGCTCGACGTGCTGCGCGACGGGCCCCACTTCGCGATCGACGATCCGGCGGCGTTCCGTGCCCTGCTGGCCCGCATCGTCGAGAACACCCTGATCGACCGGGTGCGCCACCTGCAGCGACAACGGCGCGATCCACGCCGCGAGCGCCCGCTGGCGGGCGACTCCGTGCTGATGCTGGACCCGCCGGCACGCAGCGTCACCCAGCCGTTCGTGCAGGCCGACCGCAACGAACAGCAGGCCTGGTTGCGGCTGGCGCTCGAACTGCTCGAGCCGGTGGACCGCGAGGCGATCCGCCTGCGCGACTGGAACGGCGCCACGTTCGCCGAGATCGGCGAGCAGCTGGGCCTCGGCGAGGAGGCCGCCCGCAAGCGCTACCAGCGAGCCCTGCCGAAGCTCGCCGAGAAGCTCGACCTGCTCCGCCGCGGTGCGTTGCGCGACGCGCTCAGCGAGGACTGAAGCGCGCGCCGCCCCTTCGAACGGCGCCGCGCCCTCGCTACCGTGCCCGCGGCGATGTTCGATCGCACATCCTCTCGCTACTGGCTCCTGCGGTTCGGACTCGGCCTCTTCCTGCTGGTGGCGGCCGGGCTCGGCGTCGTGCCGCGCCTCTTGCGCATCGGCGATCCGCTCGGCCTGCTCACCTTGCTGGTCGGACTGATCGGCTTCCGCATGGCGTTCCACGCCGCCGGGCCGCTGGTGCGCGTGGTCGGCGCCGATCGCCGGCTGCGCGACCACTGGAGCGAAGCCGCGCGCCAGGAGTTCGCCCGCGCGTCGCTGCCGCGGCGCGTGCACCGGCTGCTGACCGCAGTCGCCGAAGCCGACGGCACGATCAGCGAACCGGAACGGGCGACCGTGCGGCACTTCCTGCTCGAACGGTTCGGCGGCCCGGTCTCGGCCGCCGAAGTGCTGCAGTGGGAAGCGGCGCCCCTGTCGATCGGCGATCGCCGCGGCCTCGCGGCGCGCATCGCGATGGGCCTCGACGACACCGAGCGGGACTCGCTGTTCTGCTGGTGCTGCCTCGTCGGCTTCGCCGACCGCCGCTTCGCCGGTCCGACCCACACGGCCCTGCAGGACGTGGCGACCGGCCTCGGCATCGCGCCACCGCGCGCGCGCATGCTGTTCCACCTGGCCCGCGCGCAGTTCCTGGC
>JAEUHU010000355.1 GCA_016793305.1 Planctomycetota bacterium | reverse complement strand
CCTTCTTCTTCGCCTCCTCCTCGAGGCGCTTCTGCTCCGCTTCGGCCTTCGCCTTCAGCTCGGCCTCGGCGGCCTTCGCCGCCGCGTCGAGGTTCTCGCCGACCGAGCGGTTCGGGTCGATGCCGGGGATCGCGAGCCCTGTACCACCGAGCAGCTTGCCGGCCTGGCCCTGCACGAAGTTCGCGAGTTCGGCCTGCCCGGCCTTCACCAGGGCCTCCTGCAGCACCTTGTCGTCGAGCGACACCGACGGGCTGGTCAAGGCACCGCGCAGCCCGATCGGCAGCAGCAGCGACGAGACCTTGGTCTCCTTGCTGCCCGCGAGCGCGAACGTCGTGTCGGTGAGCGCCACCTGCAGCGGCACGTCCATCGCGAGCGCCTTCTGGCCACCGCCGGTGAACGCCCCCTTGGCGGCGAGGTCCATCGTGCCGCCACGCAGCGGCGGCGCCCCGCCGAGCTTCAGCTGGCCGAACACGCTGTCGACCGGCACGCGCTTCAGCGTGAAGTCGAAGCCCATCGGTGCTTCTGCCGTCTTGCCGGCGAGACCGAGCTTCAGCCAGTCGGTCTTCGACTGGACGAGGAACGACAGGGCGTCGGCGACCTTCGACGGTGCGTCGGACAGGTTCGCGCCGCGCAGTTCGAGCACCTCGGTGCGATCGCCGAACGAGTAGGTGATGCCCTCGATCGAGACCTTGCGGACCAGGATGCGCGGGCCGTCGGTGAGCAGGTGCTTGGCCACGACGCGTGCCAGTCCGAGCGATTCCTGCTGCTGGCGCTGCTCCTGCTGTTGCTGCTGATCCTGTTCGGGCGTGGTGGTCGCCGGCGGTTCGTCGCCACCGCAGATCGCCTCGATCCACTCCTGGGCCTGGGCGAGCCGTTGCTTCCAGACCTCGTAGTCCTTCAGGTAATCGTCGATCGTCGGCGTGCCGGCCGGCGGGGGCGGCGGCGGCTCCGGCTCGGGTTCCGTGCTCGGGATCACGATGCCCGGCACCGTTCGCTTCGTGCCACCGCGCGCGGCCGTGGCCCGGACCTCGTCGACGACGAAGCGGCGGCGCAGCAGGGCGCCGGTGTCGATCGTCGCCACGACTTCCTCGGCCGCGAGCAGGTCCTTGTCGAGCTGCTGGGAGTCGCTGATCGCGAGCCCGGCGAGCCGCAGCTGCCCGTCGCCGAAGCCGAGCCGCGCCGACTGCAGGTCGACCGTGGCGCCGTTCACCGCTTCGAGCCCGGCCTTCAGGTTGCGCGTCAGGATCGGCTCCGAGAACCACTGCTGGAACACGAACACGCTGCCGACCAGCACCGCGGCCACCACGAGCCCGACCACCCGCACCGGCGAGCCGCGGCGCTGCGATTCGACCAGTTCCTTCCACGTCTGCTTGCCCTTGCCCTTGCCGAGCAGCAGCCACGAGAGGAACCGCACCCAGCGCTTCTGGGAGTACTTCTGGTAGGCGGCGCTGTTCTCCTCGGCGGCCGCCATGCGCGTGCGCACGAGGCGGATGCTGCGGTTCATCAGGAAGCCGGAGACCACGCCGAACACGAGGCCGAGCACGAGTCCGCCGCTGGTCGCGTAGTACTCGAGGCCGAACCATGCGGTGACCGGCGCGTTGACGAGGCCGCGATAGAGCCCCTCGAAGGGCCCTTCGAGCAGCCACGTGCCGAGGGCATACGAGACCGGCAGCAGGGCGGCGCTCAGCAGCTTCGCCACCAAGGTGGTCAGGCCGAACACGCCTAGGTTGGCGTTCAGCACCAGCACGAGGCACAGCAGCGACAGGATCAGGCCAGGGGCCTGCATCAGGCCGCCGCCCAGGTCCCCGGGCAGGAAGAAGCCCGGCACGAAGCCGAGCATGCCACCGAGCACCGTCGCGAACTGCACCTGCATCGGCGTCGCCTGGCCGCGCAGCACCGAACCGATCTTGCGAGTCAGGAACATGCCGCAACCGTAGGGCCGCCGGCCGCCGCGCGCCAATCGGTCGGAGGTCGCGGCAGCGGCCCGGACGTCAGCGGGTGCTGCCGGGATGCAGGCGTTCCTGGTGCTCGCGGAACCGGACCCGCAAGGCCTGGTGCGCCGGGGCCCAACGCGCTTCCGGCAACACGGCGGCCCCGAGCCGGACGAACGGGGCCGCGACCGCGTCGATCGGCAGGTCGGGTTCGCCACGCGCCCGGCGCAACGCCCAAGCGGCCTGGATCGCCGCCCCCAGCGCCGCCGACTCCGCTTCGAGCAGCGGCCGCACCGGCACGGCGAACAGGTTGGCCAGGATCTGCTGCCACAGGCGGTTGCCCGAGGCCCCACCGACGAGGCGCACTTCGTCGACCAGCAGGCCGAGGTCGCGCAGGCGATCGAGCCCGGCGGCGAGGTTCAACGACACCCCTTCGAGGGCGGCGCGGTAGAGGTGGCCGGGGCGCAGCAGGCCCGGACGCAGGCCGAGCAGGGTGCCGGTCGCCTCGGGCAGGTCGGGCACCCGTTCGCCGAGCAGGAACGGCAACCACACGAGCCCGCCGCTGCCGACCGGCACGGAGCTGGCAGCCTCGGTCAATGCCGCATGGTCGAGCCCGGTCAGCGTGCGCACCTCTTCGGTGAGCCCGGTGACGTTCATCACGCACAGCAGCGGCAGCCAGGCGCCATCGCTGCTGCAGAACGGCGCGATCGCGCCGTGCGGATCCACCACCGGGCTCTCGGTCCGCGTGAAGATCGTGCCCGACGTGCCGAGGCTCGCGACCACCACGCCGGCACTC
The DNA here is from genome assembly GCA_016793305.1 of Planctomycetota bacterium. The sequence continues at coordinate 8,046 of JAEUHU010000355.1, read as the reverse complement.
GTGGCGCCGCTGCCGATCGCCGCCATCATGTTGTCGCCGCCGCCGGTCGCGACCGGCAGACCAGGTGGGAGACCGAGGGTCGCCGCGGTCGCGGCGCAGAGTCGCCCAGCGAACGTGCCGGGCGCACGCAGCGGCGGCACGCGCGTCGCGAGGGCTGGATCGATCGCCGCCATCGCCACCGGATCGAACGTGCGCGTCGTCGGGTCGAACCAGCCGGTGCCGGAGGCGTCGCCGAACTCCATCGACGTTTCGCCACACAGCCAGTGGTTCACGTAGTCGTGTGGCAGCAGCACCGTCGCCACCTTCGCCCACGCGGCCGGTTCGTGTCGGGCCAGCCACAACACCTTGCTGGCGGTGAAGCCGGTCGGCACCGCCCGGCCGAGCCGGTCGCTCAGTTCGCGTGCCTCGGCGGCGGTGGCGGTGTCGCACCAGAGCTTCGCCGGGCGCACCACGGCACCCGTGCGGTCGAGCACCACACAGCCGTGCTGCTGCCCGGACACGGCGAGCCCGGCGATCGAGGCCGGATCGATCTGCTGCAGCACGGCGCGCACCGACGTCGCGACGGCCGCGAGCCACTGCTCGGGCGCCTGCTCGAGGTGCCCGGGCGGCAGGCCAGCGAGCATCGAATGCGGGGCGCTGGCGCGGGCCACGACCTCGCCGCGGGCGAGGTCGAGCACCAAGGCCTTGGTGCTCTGCGTGCCGACGTCGAGGCCGAGGAAGCGAGGGCCGATCGATTGCATGGCCAGCATCTTGGCGATGCCGACGCCGCGAGGCGAGTTCGTGCCCGCGTCAGGTCGACGCCGCCGGCCGCGCCAGTTCCACAGCACCGATCAGGGCTGCCGTGGCGGCCTGGAGCTCGTCGCTGTCGGCTCGCAGGATCAGCACCCCCTGGGTCGACTCCCGTGCCACGTGGTCGGTGGTGCCCATGGCGCCCTGCATGGCCTGCCCGGCAGCGGACACCCGCTCGGCGGCAACCACCAGATCCCGCAGTTCGACCTCCATCTTGACCGAGCGCCCCATCGCGTCGTCGATCATCTGACGCTGCCGGGCCGTGTGCTGCACCAGGGAGCGAGCCTCGACGCCCAAGCGGTCGGCATCGTGCCGCATGCCGGCGATCGCGGCGGCCGCCCTCTGGCTGGTCGCAACGATGCGCTCGATCCGGCTGCGGATGTCCTGGGTCGATCCCGCGGTCTGTCGCGCGAGCTCCTTCACCTGTTCGGCGACGACCGCGAAGCCGCGGCCTGCTTCGCCAGCCCGGGCGGCCTCGATGGTCGCATTCAACGCCAACAGGTTGGTCTGGTCTGCCACCTCCTCGATGCCGACCGCGACCGCGGCGATGGCGGCCACGGCCTCGCCGACCTGATCGAGAACCTGTCCCGCGGCCGAGCTTCGCTGCGCCACCCCGGCGCAGGTCTCGGCCACCCTCACCGCTTGCTGGTCGGTGATCCCCGACGCCGGCTGCGCCTCGCCCAGCGCCGCGAGGACCGCCCGAAGGTCCTCGCCGAGCAGGCTGGTGCCGCTCGAGACCGCGCCGGTACCGAACTTCAACTGGTCGACGGCGGTCACCATCAAAGCCGTCTGCTGCTGCGACGTGCGCGACGACTCCGCGACCCACTGGGCCTCGCGCCGCAGGTCGTCGGCAGTGCGGACGATCCGCGCCGCGGCGGCCTCGAGCTTCCCGTGACGTTCTCGGAGGGCATCTGCGAGTTCGCCGAACGCGTCCCCTACAGGAGCCGGCAGCACCACCGAGTCGGCCTTCCTGCCCCCGCCCGCCAGGCGAAGAACCTGCGCGATGATCCAATCGTGCTCCCGGCGGCGCCGTCGGAGGGACCACGCAATCATGCCCGACGCGGCGACGAGAGCGGCTGCGCCTCCGCCCAACGGACCGAAGACCGAAGACGAGAACCACCCGGCCCCGCCGAACATGACGACCAACGCCACGACGCCGACGACATGCCGAGATGGGGAGTTCATCGATCGCTGGGCAGGTTGCGCCACGAGCCAGCTTCATCGACCGGCCGACCCCAAGAACCTGCGGGCGAGTGGAACGGCGCGTGCCACGGGGCAGCGACCCGGCTCAGCATCTCAATCGAGAACCACGAATCCACCAGACGGCACCACCAGTTCGTGGAGTTCGCCGTGGTGATGCACACGGTAGGTCCCGGGCACGAGGTTCCCGAACTCCCAGCCCGTCGCCTGGCTCGCGTGCCGGATGGCGATGGGGTTGAGACCGGGCAGACACTCGTCCACGCGCTCGAACCGCGCGACCACCGGTTCGGTGCCAGAGCTCGGACGCAGCGACGGATCCAGCAGCACCCGCCCGACCTGGTTCAGGGTCAGGTTGACATGGCCGACCGCCGCCTGCGGTTCGGCCAGGTAGGCGACGCTGCCATCGGCGGCGATCACGAACAAGTCGCCGTCGTCGCGGACCGGCTCCAAGGAGATCGAGCCGATCGAGTTCGTGAACCCGAGGAAGCGCACGTCGGCGAACTCCGGCGTGCCCGCAGGATCGACCGCGAACACCTGGGCCCCGGCGAACGGGCGGCCCAACGAGTCGCGCACCAGCAGGGTGGCGTTCTCGGCAGCGGCCAGCAGCGGACCAGCCTGGAATCGCTGGTGGCGGTAGCTGCTGGCGATCTCCACGTCGGTGCCGGCGATCGGCTGCAGCGGTCGGAACAGGCTCGCCATGGCGCTCCAGGGGCCCTGCGGCTCGAACTTCGGCACGCCACCACTCATGGTCTCGAAGCCGAGCATGCGCACGAGCGCCGGCTGGCCCGAACCGAGCCGCACCCACAGCGTGCCGTAGCCCACCTGGAACGTCATCACCCGGCCCCAGGCGTCGGTCTGCACCACTCGGCGACGCAGGCACGATCCCGTCGGCAGCACCGTGCCACCGCCGTCGGCGACCTCGAACACCTCGACACTCGCGTTGGCGGGCAGGTCGTCCAGCTTGATCGTCCGCAACCGATGCAATTGGATGGTCGGCAGCGGGGCATGCGCCAACACCCCACCTCGCTCGGGCACGGGAACGATCGCGAGGTCGAGCTCAGGATGCACCAGCAGCAACACCAAGCTCTGGTGCGGCGGCAGGCTCGCCGGCAGGCGTTCGATGGTGAAGCGACCGTCGACCCCGGTCAGCGAGCGCGCGGCCTCGAGCAGGAACAGGCCCCCGAACAGCTCGTCGACGACACAGGGCAGCACCGCCACGTTGGCGCGGAGCTGCTGCAGGTCGTCCGACACGGTGCCCTCGAGCGCCGCCGCGAGGTCGAACACCAACGGCGCCGCGAACTGCGCCGCGCTGCCGTTCTTGACCAGCGACACGGCATCCGGCACCAGCACGCCCAGCTCTCGCCGCAGCTCGGCCGGTGTCGCCATCACCACCGCGAAGTCGCTGGTGCAAGGCTGATCGGGATGGACCAGGAAGCCGCCATCGAGACCCGTGACCCGCGCCCCACTCTGGACGACCCCGTTGCTGGCGAACTGGTAGTAGACGATCGAGCCGGCGCTGGGCAGGCCATTGCGCTCGCGGACGTGGCCACCGACCGAGGCATCGGTCGAAAGTCCGCCCGGCGTCTCCCGGACGCGCGGCGGACCGTCGCCAGCGACCGCGACCCCACCCCCGGACACCACCGACACCGGCGAGCCGGTGGTGTAGACGCCGATCTGGCCGCGCGCGACCAGAGCCGGCCCGTGGACATTGACGATCGACGCCGGCTGGCCGCTCTTCACTTCGACGCGTACCAGCAGGTCCGCGGGGGCCGCCGTCAGGCTCGAACCGTCCGTGCGATCCGGATCGACGTCCTGCACTCCGGCCAGTTCGGCGATCACGACGTACTCGCCGACCCCGAATTCGACGCGGCTGCCGTCGGCGAGCGGCAACGCGACGTCGCGATGGGAATCGACCTCGAGGCGGCCGTTCCACAGCACCGGGGCGCCGTTCTCCATGCGCACGAGGCCCTCGCCGCGCACCTGCAGCGTCGCGGCGGGCTGTGGCCCCGAGCTCAGGTCGTGCCAGTCGATGCGAGCCTCACCGCCACGACCGACCCGCACCGACTGCGAGTCGCCGACGCCGCTACCGGCCCCGAGCCGGCGCCCGCTCACGTCGAAGGTGTGAGCCGCTTCGAGCACCACCAGGCGCGCCACCGGCCGGGGGCCAGCCCCCTCGGCCGAGAACACCGTGATGGCGAGCAGCACGCAGAACACGAACGTCGCGCCCAGCACCGCCACCGCTGGCGCCACCGACGATCGCCACCAAGCCGTCGAGCCACCGCTTTGGGAGCCACCGCTTTGCGATCGACTGCCTTGGCCCACACTCGACGACGAAGTTCGCCCTGACGATCCAGGACCTTCCTGCGAAGCCGCCACAACGGCCCGCTGCACGTCTGCCGCCGAGACCATCGACGTCTCGTCGAGCACCAAGCGATCGACGACGCGCTTGGCGAATCCCGAGGCCAGAGCACGACCGGCATCGCGCGCGTCCTCGCGACGCACCGAGCCGAACAGCGCCCGCAGGCGCAGCAACTCGTGCTCGGTGCGGGCGAGCTCGACGGCGCAGGTGCGGCAGGCCGAGACGTGCTCCTCGACCTCGCGCACGGATCCGACCTCGAGGTCGCCGTCGACGAAGTCGCGCAGCAGGCCACGAACCTCCGCGCAGCGCGGGGAACCCGGCGGAACCCGCAGCAGGTCGGCGGGGTTCGGCGGCTGATGGAGGGGCTCTCGCGGCGAGTTCATCGCTCGTAGACCCCCTGCAGTCGGCTGGAGAGGATGTCCTTGCCCCGCGCCAGCTGCACCTTGACGTTGCTCAGCGAGATCTCGAGCGCCTCGGCGATCTGCTGGTTGGTGAAGCCTCGCAGGTACTTCAGCTCCAAGGGCAGCCGCACCCGATCGGACAACTGCTCGAGCTCGCCGCGCACCGTGTGGTCGATGTGTTGGCGGGCAGCCCCCTGCGCAGCTCGGGCATCCGGAAGCTCCAGCAGCGGATCGCGCTCGTCACTCGAGGAACCGCGACCGGGCAGCTCCGCGATCGGCAATTCGGCCGATCGGCGGCGACGCAGCTTGTCGCGGCATGCATTGCCAGCGATGCGCAGCAGCCACGGCTCGAGGCTCCGCGTGTGGTCGAACTGCGATCGAGCCCGGAACAGCTTCAGGAACGCGTCCTGCGCTGCTTCTTCCGCGTCCTCCGGACGACGGAGGATGCTCATTGCCAACCCGTGGACCATGGACTGGAACCGTTCGACCAACTGCTCGAACGCGCCCAGATCTCCGGCTTGGACCCGGAGCATCAACTCGTTCTCAGGGCGCTGACTCAAGGGGTGCGGCGAGGGTCCAGGGACGGCGCGTCAGTATGACGAGCCCTACGCACCAGAGGGCGACGGCGGCCCGACTTTTTGACGCAAGTCCGCAGAGAGGCTTTGACTTCGGCACGCTCGGCGCGCCGCAACGCCATCGGATGGTCGTCGCAACACGCCACCCAGCGGCATCTTAAGAGCTCCCATCCGAGCCTCAGCGAGCCAGAGCTGACGCCCCCGCCCCCCGGTCCGACCATGGCATCTTTCCCTACAGATCAAGCCGCTGCTCCAAACTGCCGATGCCATGGGCCCCGAGCGAAGGCTCCCCCACCCCCGACGACCGCATGGCCAAGATCCCCGACAAGCAAGGCATCTTCTTCGAACTCGACGGCGTGCTCGTGCAGAAGGCACGGCTTTCGGCCGACGGCACGATCGAGTTCCTGGACCGCGCGGTCGAGGCGCTGACCCGGATCGACCCGAAGCAGTTCCGCCTGTTCGTCGCGACCAGCCGCCAGGACATCGCCTTCGGCGACCTGAAGGAACGCGACTTCATGAAGTTCTGCGAAGCCTTCCTGCGCCGCATGCAGGACGAGCAGATCCCGATCACCAAGATCTACTCCTGCCCCTACCACCCGAAGGGCAAGGGCCGCTTCCGCAAGGACAGCGTGTTCCGCAAGCCCGGCCCGGGCATCTACAAGATGGCGCAGCAGGAGTTCGACCTGAACCTGCAGCGCTGCTGGATGATCGGCCACACCACCGCCGACATGCTGGCCGCCCAGCGCGCCGAGCTCGGCACCGTGCTGGTGCGCACCGGCAAGGGCGGCAACGACGGTGAGTTCGACGTCGAGCCGCACTTCGTCGAGGACGACCTGTGGCACGCGGTCGCGCGCGTCAACCAGTTCGAGTTCGCGCTGCGCAACTGAGCCCGGCCCGACCTGCGGGTCGTCCGCGGGCCGCATCGCCCAGAGCCGGGTGGCTTGGCTGAGCCACGATGGCCCATGCCTCCCCAGCGCGGCATTGCATGCGGCAGCCGGGGCTCGGAGACTGCATCGCCACCGCGTCTGCGTCCCGCGATGCCAACCCCAGCCCCAGAACCAGGAGCACCGCGGCTCCGACAGGTGCGCGCGCTGTTCGAACGCGCGCTCTCGTTGCCAGTTGGCGAACGCGACGCCTTCGTGCGAGCCCAAGCGGCGGGCGACGCCGGGCTGGCTGATGAGGTTCTGGCGCTGCTGGGCCGCGGCGATGCGCGCACGAGCGGGCTCGCCGGCGCAGCGCGGCGGGACTTCGCGGCGACGGCGCAGGACGGCACCACCCCACCACCGCGCGACGCTGCCGACCACGTGCAGTCGACGGCGACCGGTGAGCTGATGGAGAAGTTGGCGAAGGCGCCGAAGCTCGACGAGCAGCGCTTCACGCTCGAAGGCGAGGTCGGCAAGGGCGGCATGGGCGCCGTGCTGCGCATCCACGACCGTTTCCTCAACCGCCGGCTGGCGATGAAGGTGCTGCTCGAGCGCGCCGCCCCGCGCGACGACGACGAGCGCAAGCTGTCGCACCAGCTGCTCGGCCGCTTCCTCGAAGAAGCGCAGGTGACGTCGCAGCTCGATCACCCGGGTGTGGTGCCGGTGCACGAACTCGGACTCGATGCCAACGGCAAGGTGTGGTTCACGATGCGGCTGGTGAAGGGGCGTACGGCGAGCGAGGTCTTCGCCGATGCGCACGCCGACCGCAACGACTGGACGACCACGCGCGCGCTCGAAGTGATCCTGAAGGTCTGCGACACGATGGCGTATGCGCACGACAAGGGCGTGCTGCATCGCGACCTGAAGCCCGCCAACGTGATGGTCGGCCGGTTCGGCGAGGTCTACGTGATGGACTGGGGGCTGGCGAAGGTGCTGGGCCAGGCGGATCGGCACGACCTGCGCATTCGCAAGGACGACAGCACCGGGATCTCGCGGCTCGCCACGGCGCGGCAGCGCGATGCCGACACGGATGCGGCGTCGTCGGTGGTGTCGATGGACGGGCAACAGCTCGGCACGCCGAGCTACATGCCGCCGGAGCAGGCGCGCAGCGAAGAGCTCGATGGGCGCGGCGACGTGTATGCGATCGGGGCGATGCTGTACGAGCTGCTGACAGGGCTGCCGCCGTACGTGGCGCCGGGTGCGCGCAAGCCCGCCTACCGCATCCTCGACGACGTGCTGTTCGGCCCGCCCAAGCGCATCGAGGAGGTGCAGAAGGGCGTGCCGGCCGAACTGGTCGCAATCGTCGAACGGGCGATGGCGCGCGAGAGGGAGCAGCGGTACGCGAACACGCTCGAGCTGGCGGCGGACGTGCGGGCGTTCCTCGCGCAGCGCACGGTGAAGGCGTACCGCACCGGTGCGTTGGTCGAGATGAAGCTCTGGATGCGGCGCAATCGTGCGCTGGCGAGCGCGCTCGCCGCCGCGGTGCTGATCCTGGTGGCGGGCATCTTCTTCGTCTCGGTCTACGCGCAGCGCGCCGACGCACAGGCGCGAGAGAACGCGCAACTCGCGAACAAGGAGGCCGCTGCCCGCCAGCAGTTCGAGGGCAAGGTGAAGGAGTTCGACCAGCTGTCGCTGGTGGTCGCGTACGAGCAGTTGCTGGCGGAGGAGGCGACGCTGGTGCCGGGTTGGCCGCATCAGGTGGCGGCGATCGATGCGTGGGTGCAGCGGGCGCGGCAACTGTTGGCGCAGCGCGACGAGATCGCCGCGACGGTGGCGGCGATGCAGCAGCGCGCGGCGAC
>JAEUHU010000315.1 GCA_016793305.1 Planctomycetota bacterium | reverse complement strand
ATGAAGCGCACCGTGCCGTGCACGACGTACTGGCCGACCGGCGTGCCCTTCGGCAGCTCCACCGGCACGTGGATGCGCACCGGCCCTTGCGCGTGCTGCACGCCGTCGCCGACGTCCAGCAGGTTCTGCATCTGCGGCTGGCCCGTGGTGACGCCGGCTGCGTAGCGGACCGCCACGGTCGTCGGCGTCGGGTTGCCGGCCGCCATGCCGTAGACGTGGTAGCCCTCGGGCAGCTGCAGCTCGATCCCCACCGTGGCGGTCATCGGTTGGGTCAGCGTGTTGCTGACGCTGAGGCCGGCGCGGCCGCGCTGCTTCACGTCGACCTTGGTGCGCACGCGCAGGCGGGTCGCCGGGTCGTCTTCGTCCTCGTCGGCTTCGGCGACGGGCTCCAGCAGTTGCCGCAGCAGCGCGAACACCTGATCGCCGTGCAGGTTCGCGCCGCGCAGGTTGCCGGCGGCGTCGATCACCATGGCGCCGTAGCCGAAGTGGCCGAACAAGGCCGGCAGTTCGCGCCCCATGACTTCGAAGTCGGTGCGCACGACGTCGAAGCCGCGCATGCCGTAGGTGCGCAGGCGCTCCTCCGACGCGGTCACGTCACCGGGCGACGCGCCACCGCAGTCGTAGAGCAGGTAGGCGAGCTTGTCCTTGCCGAAGTAGTCGATGTTCCCTTGCACGAAGGGAAAGCCTTCCCAGCAGGTGTGTCAACCTGGCGCCCAGCAGTCGATGACCAGCACGCGGTTCTCGTAGCTCGCGTTGGTCAGCTTCCGACCGTCGGTCGAGGTCCATTCGAACGCTGCGGCTTTGCGGCCGAGCACGGCGCCGGCGAGCGGGCCTTCGCGGCGGCGCAGCGTGATCGTGTTGCCGTCGGTCGCGATGGCGACGACGTCGAACATCGTGTCGCCGATGCGCAGCGGCAGCTCGGCGAAGTACGACTCCTCGAGGGTGATCTTGCCGTCGTGGTCCTGGTCGACGGCGAGCCAGGTCGAGGTCAGCGTGACGAGCGTTCCCTTGCGTTCCGGGCGCGCGGCGGCCGACCAGCCGCCCTTCTCGTTGGGCAGGTAGAGGTCGAAGGTCTCGTTGCCGACCTGCAGGCTGCCCTTGCGGACGAGGTCGCGCGACGACTTCACGTAGAAGCTGCGGACCGGGCGCTTCTGCTCGCACGGGGCCATCTGGACCACGATCGGGTCCTGGGCGCAGAGCGGTGTGGCGAACGGTTCGGCGAGCAGCAGCAGCGGTGGGACGAAGGCGAGCGAAGCCAGGTGGTTCATCGGCGGCAGGTCGGATGGAAGTCGCGGCAGTGGCCGGTGGCCCTGGCAAACCGTCGCCGGGCGGCGACGAGTCGTCCAGGCCGCGGCGTCACTTCGCCGCCGGTTGCGTGCCCGCCGGCGCCGCCGGCTTCTCGGCCGCCTTCGCCGTGGCCAGGAACTGCACCCCGCGAACCGGCACGGCGACGTGCAGTGTGATCATCGTATTGCGCGCCTCGAGGTCGCCGAGCTTTGCAGGCTCGTCGAGTTCCGCGGCCTGTTCCTCGCTGCGCTGCTGCATCTCCGCTGCGGTCATGGCACCGGGCATGCCGGGAGCCGGCATGCCGTTGCTCAGCGGACGGATCTCGCTGACGTGCCCGATGGCATTGCCGCACTGGTCGAGCAGGGCGGCGCCACTGCTGCCCGGAGCCCACGGCATGTCGACGTCCATGCGCACCGCGGCCAGGAAAGGCAGGCTGTCGCGGCCGTGTTCCTCGGCGACGTCGCGGTCCAGGTAGAAGCGGTTGACCATGCCGGCGCCGAAGAAGTCGCGCTGCTCCAGCGGACGGCTCCAGCAGTAGGCGCGATCGCCGGGGCGCACGTCGGTGGCCAGCGGCAGCG
>JAEUHU010000299.1 GCA_016793305.1 Planctomycetota bacterium | reverse complement strand
AGCACCTCGTCGCGGTCGGCCTGCACGTAGCAGGCGGCGAGGCGGTGCGCGTAGGCGTTGTGGTCGTTGGCCAGCACCCGGTAGCCGGCGCGCTTCAGCGCGTGGCCGACGCGCGAAGTCCCGGCGAACAGGTCGACGACGGTCCGCACCGAGCGCATCGCCCGGACGACCTGCAGGAGCTTCGGCAGGATGGTGCGCTTGCTGCCGAGGTACTTGATCATCCGCAGCCGATCGGGGCGTTCGCCCCACGTCGGCGCCGGTGAGGAACAGGGCCGCTGGGGGAGTACTGGTACGCCCGACAGGAGTTGAACCTGTGACCCCCGCTTTAGGAAAGCGGTGCTCTATCCAACTGAGCTACGGGCGCGGCCGGGGCGCAGTCTAGCGAGGGCGGAGGCCAGTCAAAGCGCGACTTCGCGCGGCCCGACAGCCTGCGCGTGCGGTCGGCCACGGTGCGCGCCTGTCGCGCGACCGGTGTCGCGCGCCGTCGCTACGCTTCCTCGAAACCATGCGCACCCCCACGATGCGAACCCCGATCGTCCTGTTGACCACCCTCGGTTGCCTGTCCCTGGCGCCCGGCCTCGAAGCCCAGGAGAACGCGGTCCCCGCACCCGTCGCGAAGTCGAGCGAGGCTGTCGACAAGCCGGCCGACAAGAAGGCCGAGAAGGCCGCCGACAAGGTGCGCGTGCCGTTCCTGAAGCCCCAAGGCACCTACGCGGACCTGCCCGAGGGCGGCTTCGACCCGATGAGCCTGCTGACCGGCGGCGGCGCCATGCCGAAGGCGTTCTTCCCGTTCCTCGCGTCGGTCGAGGCGCTGGCCAAGGTGCCCGAGACCGAGGTCGTGCTCGACCTGTCCGGCGGGGCCGCGTTCAGCCTGCCGCAGCAGCGCGAGCTGGAACGTGCGCTGCAGGCCGTGCGGGCTGCCGGCAAGCGGATCACCTGCTACCTCGAGAACGTCGACACCGGCAGCTACCGGCTGGCCGCGCAATGCGACCAGATCCTGATGGCGGACATGGGGGCGATGGACCTGCGCTCGCTGGCGATGCAGGTCCCGCACTGGAAGGACGCGCTCGACCTGCTCGGCGTGCAGGTCGAGGTGACGCGCGTCGGCGCGTTCAAGGGCGCGGTCGAGCCCTACATGCTGCCGGCGATGTCGGACCACCTGCGCGCGCACTACGAGGCGATGCTGCGCTCGATGAACGACGACGTCGTGCGCGCGATCGCGACCGGCCGTCGGCTGCTGCCCGACGCGGTGCGGGCCCTGCAGGCGCAGCGCCTGCTGACCGCCAAGGAAGCGCTCGCCAGCGGACTCGTCGACCGGCTGGTGCCGTGGACGAGCGCCCGGCACGCGCTCGCCACGCTGCGCGGCGACGAGGGCTTCGAGATGGTCGACGCGGGGCCGAAGAAGAAGGAGCGCGAGAGCCTCGACCTGTTCTCGCTGATGAAGATGTTCGGTGGCAAGAAGGAGCAGGAGATCGACGAGCCGGTGCTGGTCGTGCTGCACCTGGCCGGGCAGATCGTCGACGGCGACAAGCCGAGCCCCGGCAGCATGGTCAGCGGCCCGTCGGTCGCGAAGATCGACGAGCTCGCCGCCAACGACGAGGTGAAGGGCGTGGTCGTGCGCGTCAACTCGCCGGGTGGCTCGGCGACCGCCAGCGAAGCGATCCGCAACGCGCTGGTTCGCCTCGCCGCGAAGAAGCCGCTGGTGTTCTCGATGGGCGACCTCGCCGCGTCGGGCGGCTACTGGATCACCACGATCGGCCAGCCGATCCTCGCCGAGGTGGGGACGATCACCGGTTCGATCGGCGTGTTCGGCATGCGCTTCCAGACCGGGGCGCTGATGCGTCGCATCGGCGTGCACACCGACGTCGTGCGGCTCGACGACGGCGCGCTGATGGACGCGACCGACCGGCCGTGGACCGACGCTGCGCGCACCCGCATGCAGGCGTTCGTCGACGACATCTACGTGCGCTTCCTCGCCAACGTCGCCGCGTCGCGCAAGAAGACGCCCGAGCAGGTCGACGCGATCGCCGGTGGTCGCGTCTGGTCCGGGCAGCAGGCGCTCGACAACGGCCTGGTCGACGGCATCGGCGGCGTCGCCGAAGCGCTGGCGATGGTGAAGAAGCGCGCCGGCGTGGCGGACGACATCGACGTCACGCACCTGCCCGAGCCGAAGAACTTCGCCGACTCGCTGCTGTCGTCGATGTTCGACGCGCGCGTGCTCGGCGTGGATCCGACCGCGCTGCAGGCGGTGCTGGCCCGCTTCGGCCGCTGCGGCGAACTGCTCGGCATCCTGCACGAGGCGCTCGCCGGCGACGGCTCGGCGAAGGTCTACGCGCTGCTGCCGCCGGGCCTGCGCGTTCGCTGAACGGCGCCCCGGTTCAGCCCGGGTGCAGCCGGCCGCGCAGCGTCGCCACGACCGTCGCGGCCCATTCGGCGGGCGTGTGCTGCCAGCCGAGCACCAGGTCGGCGGTCTCGCGGGCCGGCTCGACGAAGCGCTCGTGCATCGGCCGCACCGTCTCGAGGTACTGGAGCACCACCGACTCGACCGTGCGGCCGCGCTCGACGATGTCGCGCTGCACGCGCCGCAGGGCGCGCACGTCGGGCGGCGTGTCGACGTAGACGCGCAGGTCGAAGGCATCGCGCAGCTCGGGCACCGCGAGCAGCAGGATGCCTTCGCAGACGATGATCGGGCGCGGTTCGACGCGCCGGGTCGCGTGCGTGCGCGTGTGGACCGAGAAGTCGTAGACCGGCCGCTCGACCGCCCGCCCGGCGCGCAGGGCCCGGACGTGCTCGGCCATCAGTTCGCTCTCGAGGCTCTCCGGATGGTCGAAGTTGGTCTCGGCGCGCGTCGCCGGCGGCAGGTGCGACAGGTCGCGGTAGTAGGAGTCGTGGTCCAGGACCGCGCAGCGATCCTGCCCCAGCAACCCGACCAGGGCCCGCGTCAGCGAGGTCTTGCCGCTGCCGGATCCACCGGCGATGGCGACCGCGAACGGGGGGTGGGCGGGGAGCATCGCCAGAAACTAGATGGCGCGGCACCAGGAATCACGCCACGGCTGACCGCAGATCCAGGGGGGGCTGGGTGCGCAGGAGGGGCCCGCGGTGCGCCCACCCGCCCGGCCCACGGGATCTTCGTGCGCAAGGCCTTGAGCCGGGTCGCCGTCCGGCCTTACCTTGGCCTGCGGCGGGGTGTTCCGCCCCGTCGACCTGCACCGTTGAGCTACGACTCCACCAACGTGTTCGCGCGCATCCTGCGAGGAGAGATCCCCGCCCAGCGGTTGCACGAGGACGAACACTGCCTCGCGTTCCGCGACGCAAAGCCGCAGGCCCCGCTGCACTTCCTGGTGATCCCGAAGCGGCCGCTGGCGCGCTTGGCCGATGCCGGGCCGGCCGACGCGGCCTTGCTGGGCCACCTGTTGTTGACCGCGGCCGCCGTGGCGCGACAGCTCGGCCACCCCGAACACCGCGTGGTCGTCAACAACGGCGCTGCCGCTGGCCAGACCGTGTTCCACCTGCACGTGCACGTGTTGGCGGGCCGGTCGCTGCAATGGCCCCCGGGGTGATGCCGGCATGAGCGAACGCCCCGAACCCACCGAGCCGATCGGTCCCGAAGTCATGTTCCTGCCGCTGGCGGTGTCGACCGCCGAGGGCTTCCACGGCTTCGACCCGGCGACCTACGCGCGCCGCCTACCGGACTTCCTGCACCAGGTGCTGAACGAAGGGCATGCCGGCCCGACCGCGATGCTGGAGCTGCAGTCGACCACCGAGCAAGGGCCGGTGCGCTGGGTGCAGTTCGACGAGCCGCCCGACCGCGACGAAGCGTTCGAGCTGCTGCCGCCCGGGCTCGAGGTCCGCGCCGTCGTGACCGGCGAACTGGCGGCGGCCGACGGCGGCCTGCGGGTCGAGTTCCACGTCTACCGCAGCGACGACGACGCGCACGTCACCGCGAAGGTCGGCGGCACGTTGTCGATCGAGGATCCGGTCGCGGGCCTGCTGCGACTGGCGCGCCATCTCGCCCGCCTGCTCGAGATGCGCTTCGTCGAGCCGAAGCACGGCCTGCTGACCCACAATGGCGAAGCGTTCCGGCTGTTCCTGCAGGGGCTCGACAACGCGATGCTGCTGAGCGGCGACCTCGACATCGCGGTGCCGGCCGACCGCGACGCCCTGATGCGTCCATTCGCCGAGGCGCTGGCGCTCGATCCGTCGTTCGGGCTGGCGCTGCGGGTGGCGAACGCGACCGCAGCGGTGGCGCTCGACGGCGCGCGGCTCGACCGCGACGCGGTGCGCAGCTTCCTCGACCAGTGCTACGAGACGCAGCCGGTCGACGGCGATGCGTGCGTGGCGATCGCCGAACAGCTGTCGGACATGGGCGAGGACGAACGCGCGTTCGCCTGGCTCGAGCACGCGGCCTTGCTCGACCCGCCGCCGCCGCGTGGCCTCGAGAGCCTGGGCCTGCTGATGGCCCGCCGCGGCGACGTCGTGCGCGCGCGGGAACTGTGGCAGAAGGGCCTTGCCGTCGACGGCCACCCGGACTTCTTCTCGCACCTCGCCCAGCTCGAGTTCGTCGAGGATCGCGATGCCGAGGCGTGGCAGCTGTTGCTGCGCGGCCTGCGGCGGTTGCGCGAACGCACGGTGCGAGCCGGCGAGTGGGACGACGCGGAGCCCGGTGGCAGCGTGCTGCTGGAGTGTCTGCACGCGCAGTTGCTGCACCGGCAGCCGCCCGACGAGGTGGTGGGCGCCATCGGCGACCTGCGCGGTCTGTCGCGCGCCGAGGACCAGGTGTTCCTGGGCTTGTGTCTGCTGGCGGTGGGCCAGCGGCGCGAAGCCCGCAGCGAACTCGTGCCCGGTGTGCGCGGCGTCACGGACCTCGAGGTGCGCGATCTCGCCGTGCGCGCGCTGCTGCAGCTCGACGTCGCCGACTTCGAACCGCGCTTCGCTCGCGCCTGCGACCGCGCCGTCAAGGCGCGCAACCCGCGCGACGCCCTCGCCGAGTTCCAGCTGTGGCTGCAGCTGCAGCCGGAGTTCTGGCCGGCGCTCTACTTCTCGGCGCTGGCCAAGCGGCGCCTGGGTGAGCCCGACGAAGCGCTCGACCTGCTCGCCACGGCCCTCGAAGTGGCTCCCGGGCAGCCCGACGTGCTGTTCGCGATGGCCGAGGCTTTCGATCGTCGGCGCAATCCCAAGCGCGCGATCGAACTGGTCGACGCGGCGCTCGAGGAACGGCCTGACGACGTGCGCCTGCACGGCGCGCGGGCGCGCTACCTGCGCCATCTCGGCCGCACCGAGGAGGCGCGGCGCTCGGTTGCGGCAGCGCGCGCGTCGGGGCTCGACAGCCCCGAGCTGCGTCGGCTCGCGCGGCGGTTGCGCCGCGGTTGAGCCAGCCTCGGCTCAGCGCATCGGCGAGGCCAGCTGGCTGAGGTCGACGCGCGGCACCGAGCTGCTCTGCAGCAGGTGGTCCAGGTTCTCGGTGGCGAGCCACGCGTAGATCTGCTCGATCGGCGTGCACAGGCCCATGTGCGGCACGACCACCGGGTTGCCCTTGCCGTGCGTGTAGATCTTGCTGAACACGCCGATCAACTGCTTGGTGTCGGCGCGGTAGATGCCGCCGCCGCTGTTGCCGAAGTAGGTGGGTGCGTTGATCATCCAGTAGTTGGCGCCGTTGAGCTCGTTGCTCAGCGAGCTGATCTCGCCGTTGCTCGGCACCGGATCGTTGCCGAGCGGGCAACCGACCGCGCAGACCGGGTCCCAGACCTCGACCGACTTGCCCTCGTCGCGCGGCAGCACGTTCGCGACGTGCGGCAGCTTGCGGTCGGTGAACAGCTGCACCAGTGCGGCGTCGATCTTCGGAGCGGCCGCGACCATGCGACCCTTCACGACCAGCTTCTCGCCGGGCAGGTAGATGGTCACCTCGAAGCCGTCCTTCTGCGCCTTCGGAGTGTCGGCGAGGATGTTGCGGACCACGTGGTAGGCGGTCAGCGCGTAGGTCTCCTGCTTGCCGTCGTGCTTCTCGTTCGGACCCGAGAACACGATCGTGCCCGAGCCGACGGTGTCGTCACCGTTGAGCTGCACGGTCGGCAGCAGCATGGTGCGGGTCAGTTCGTTCGGATTGCGGTAGAGCTGGCCGGCGAGTTGCGCGATGGCCCGGTTGGCTTCGGACAGGCGCAGATCGGCGTCCTTCTCCTTGTTGCGCACCTCGGTCATGTAGGCGTCGACCAGCTGGCGCTGCCGCTCGAAGTCGCTGGTCAGCTGGCTGCGCATCGACAGCACGTCGCTCTTGGCGCGCTCCAGTTCCTGGGCGATGGTGCGCGACTCCTGCGAGCCGGCCGCCGCCG
This sequence comes from Planctomycetota bacterium, assembly GCA_016793305.1. Next base: position 18,890 of record JAEUHU010000299.1, on the reverse strand, counting down.
AGCGCAGCTGGCGTTCCAGCTCCTGGATGCGCTGCTCGGTGTCGGATTGGATCTGGCGTCGCAGCTGGTCGAGCTCCTTGCCGTCGCCGACCGCGGCGACCGCCCGCTCGACCTTGCGCTCCAGCGCCGTGACGTCCTGCTGCTGGGCTTCCAGACGGGCCACCTGCTGATGGAACGAGACCATCAGGACCAGTGCGGCCAACCCGCAGAACACCTCTACCAGAGTGCGTTTCATCCCCGTTGCTCTTCTTCCCGGTTGCTGCGACTCCGCTCCTTGCCGACCAGGATTCGGCGCCTGCCGCGGAACTGCTGAAGAGAAAAACAACTGCTTGCCACGAAGGGACTTGTGATCGCCATGGCATGGCGGTTTCGGTGCCGATGGGCCCGGCGGGCAAGGTGGCCGAGTTGCCGCATCCTGCAGCACTGCCGGTGCGGGCGTGGCACCTTGCAGCAGTCGACCGGGTGGATGTGGCGATGCGCGACGGTGCCGACTGGGTCGGCTTCTCGGCTCGTCCTGCATCACGCGTCGGCCTAGACTGCGCGATCCCAGCGCGTTCGCCGCGCTGGGCGAATCCGCATGACCTTCGCTTCGATCCCCGAACTGCTCGACGAACTCAAGGCTGGCCGGCCGATCGTGCTGGTCGACGACCCCTCCCGCGAGAACGAAGGCGACCTCTGCTTCGCCGCGCAGTTCGCCTCCCCCGAGCTGATCAACCTGCTGGCCCACGACGCCTGCGGCCTGATCTGCATGCCGCTCGACGGCGAGATCTGCGACCGGCTGCGCCTCACCCCGATGGTCGCGGACACCAAGAACCAGTCGCGCTTCGGCACCGCCTTCACCGTCTCGATCGGCGCCGCCAAGGGCATGTCGACCGGGATCTCGGCTCGCGACCGGGCCTTGACCGTCCAGGCGGCGGTGGCGCCGGACGCCCAGGCCTCGGACATCACGAGCCCCGGCCACATCTTTCCGCTGCGCGCCCGGGAGGGCGGCGTCCTGGTCCGCGCCGGTCACACCGAGGCGATCGTCGACCTGTGCCGCCTGGCCGGCCTGCGCCCTGCCGGGGTCATCTGCGAGGTCATGAAGCCGGACGGCGAGATGGCGCGGCTGCCCGACCTGACCGAGTACTGCCAGAAGCGGGCCTTCAAGCTCGGCTGCATCGCCGACCTGGTCGAGTTCCGCCGGCGCCGCGAACGGCTGATCGAACGGGTCGCCGTCGCGCGCATGCCCACCGTGCACGGCGACTTCGACTGCCACACCTACCGCAGCCTGGTCGACGGCCGGACCCACATGGCCCTGACCGTCGGCATCGACCGTGCTGGCGACGGCGGTAGGTTTCCGCCGATCGAGGAGCCGGTGTTGGTGCGCGTGCACTCGCAATGCCTGACCGGCGACGCGTTCGGCTCGTTGCGCTGCGATTGCGGACCCCAGTTGCAGCTGGCTCTGCAGAACGTGCAGGCGAAGGGCCGCGGCGTCGTGCTCTACATCAGCCAGGAGGGCCGTGGCATCGGGCTCGACAACAAGCTGCGCGCCTACGAGCTGCAGGACCGTGGGCTCGACACCGTCGAGGCGAACGTGCACCTCGGCTTCCGGCCCGACGAACGTGAGTTCGGAACCGGCGCCCAGATCCTGCACGACCTCGGTGTGCGTCGTCTCGAACTGATGAGCAACAACCCGAAGAAGCTCGCCGGCCTGCAGGGCTATGGCCTCGAGATCGCCGCCCAGGTGCCGTTGGTGGTCGCTCCCAACCAGCACAACCAGAGGTACTTGGAAACGAAGCGCGAGAAGATGGGCCACCTGTTCGACCGGCCTGTCGGAAAGCCAGAGTGATCCGGACGGACTCTCCGCACGTGCGGGGAAGAAACCCCAGGGTCGGACCCTCCAAGGCCGGCCGTGTTCGCCTTGCAACGACCTCCCGAAACCCCTGACGCCGAGCTGATCGCCGCGGTGCTGGAAGGCAGCGAGGCGGCCTTCGCCAGCCTGGTCGAGCGCTACCAGGACCGGGTGTTCCGGCTGCTCGGCCGCTACTGCCGCGACCAGGTCGAGTGCGAGGACCTGGCCCAGGACGTGTTCCTGAAGGTCTTCCGCAAGCTCCACACGTTCCAGGGCGACTCGCAGTTCTTCACCTGGCTCTACCGGATCGCCGTCAACGCCGCCACCGACCACCTCTCGAAGGCGAGTTCGCGGCGTCTGCGACTGGTCGAGGACGATGCTTCGCTCGACACCGGTGGCGACCGCGACGAACAGAGCCCCGCCGCCCCGCTGATGACCGCCGAGCTGGCGGCAGTGACCCGTTCGATCGTCGACTCGCTGCCCGAGAAGTTCCGCACCATCCTGGTGCTGCGCGAGTTCGAGGACCTGTCCTACACCGAGATCGCCGCCGTGCTGCAGATCCAGCTCGGCACGGTCGAATCCCGCCTGTTCCGCGCCCGCCAACGCTTCAAGGAAGCGCTCGAGCGCCTGCACCCCGAACTGCTCCCTACCGGCGTCCCCACCACGGCGAGCCGAGGTTCCCTCCGATGAAGCCCGACCACGACGACCTGCAGCTGCAGCGTTTCCTCGACGGGGTCCTGGACCCCGCCCAGCGAGCCGCGTTCGCAGCCCGGCTCCAGAGCGAGCCGTCGCTGCAGAAGCGTCACGACGATCTCGCCAAGGTGCGCACCGTGTGCGCGACTGCGGCCGCGGCGACCGTGCGGCGCCCGCGCGCCGACTTCACCGCCGGCGTGCTCGCCGCGGCCCGGCAGCTGCCGAGTCGCCAGCAGCTGCAGCAGGCGGACGAACTCGGCACGGCCGTCTCGATCTGCCGTCGCCTGCTGCTCGCCGCCGCGGTCCTGTTCGCGCTCGGCCTGTTGGCACGGTCCGGCCTGTTCGTCGCCGACACCGCGCAGGACCTGCAAGCCTCGCCCGACGACGTGCGCGCGGAGATCGAACGGCTGGACGCCTTGCTGCAGCGCGGCGTGGTCGACGCACCCCGGTGACCGAGCCGCACCATGGTCATGATTCGTCGCTGGATTCTGGCCGTGGCCCTGGGATGCTTCGCCGCCGGCATGGTCACCGGCACCCTCCTCGGCTCCCATGGCGCGGCCGCCGCGGAGCCCTTCCAGGAACTCGGCTACGTCGAGGACCTGGTGGCCCGCTACCAGCTGACCTCGGCGCAGCGCCACAGTGTGCAGATGGTGCTGCAGAACGAGCGGGCCGAGGAGAGTTCGATCCGGGCCAGCCTCGAGTGGGGGCAGTTGCCGCCGTCCCTGCAGAACAAGCTGCTGGCGCTGCGAGCGATGACCCGGCAACGCATCCGAGTACTGCTCGATCCCGACCAGCGCGCGCGGTTCGACCGCGACAGCGAGCCTGCGGCCGGCGACGAGGGGCGCGGAGCCCCGGCTCCGTTGCTGCCACGCAAGCCATGAAGCCCGACCGACCCCCAACGACCCTGGGCCGCTGGTCCCGGGCACGCAGTGCACGCCACACGCAGCGACAGGTGAGAAAGGTGAACGAATGAGGACCATCGGCATCGATCCGGGCGACCACGCAGCGAAGGTCGTCGAGCTGGACGGCAGCTACAAGAAGACGCGCCTCGTGCACGTCGGCATGGCGCCCGCCCAGGCGTCCGAAGCGGCGGCGCGCACGGAGTCGCGCACCGAGGCCGTCGCGGTGGCGATGGGCGAAGGGCGCCGCGGCCAGCTCACCCTGGCGCACCCGTGTCGCGAAGCGATGCTGCGCCCGCTCGAGCTGCCGTTCACGGGTCGCGAGGCGATCCGCAAGGTCGTCAAGGCCGAGATCGAGGGCGAGATCCAGAGTGGCTCGGTCGACGACATGATCGTCGACTTCCACGAGATCGGCCCTGGCACCAACGGTGGCACCAAGCTGTTGGTCGCTGCCGTGCCGAAGCTCGGCCTGAAGGCGGTGCTCACCGGTCTCGCCGCGCACAAGATCGAGCCGGAGAGCATCGACCTCGACAACATGGCCTTGTGGCGTGCGGCCCACTGGGCCGGCATCTTCACCGCCGAGGCCGACGAGGCGGCGGGGGCCGTCACTGCGGTCGTCGATCTCGGTTCGCACTCGGTCAACGTGATCCTCGTCGAGGGCGAGAACCTCGTCGAGATGCGCACCCTGCGCGTCGGGGACGGAGTCGTCGCCGACGAGCTGGCTCGCCGCCATGGTCTCGACCTCGCCACGGCGCGTCGGGTGGCGCACGCCTGCCACGCCAGTGGCGCCGACCAGCGGGTCGAGGTGGCTGCCGCGTTGCCGGCGCCCATCGACACCGAGTCGGGGGCCGCTCCGGCCCCCGCGGCTCCAGCCGCCCCGGCGCGCGTCGTGCACGTCACCCACGCCGAGGTCGAGTCCGCCTACACCGCGTGCATGCAGCGCATCGCCCGCGAGCTGACGCGCTTCCTGACCAGCTCGGGACGGACCAGCCGCGTGCGCCTCGTCTACGCGACCGGCGGAGGCAGCTGCTCGGTGGCGGCGACCGAGATGCTGGCGGCCGTGTTCGGCGTCGAAGTGCGCGAACTCGACCTGCTCGGCCGGCTGCAGCACGACCTGACGCCCGAAGAGGTCGCGGAGTACGGCCCGCGCCTGGCGGTCGCGCTCGGGTCGGCGCTCGGTCCGATGGGTGGCCCCGAAGGCTTCGAACTGCGTCAGGAGGACCTGCTGCTGGCCAAGGGCTTCGAGCGCATCAAGTTCCCGCTCGCCATCACCTGCATGATCGCGATGCTGGCGATGTTCGTGCAGTGGAACGCGCGCCGCGCCGAGTTGCGCAACAAGGAGATCGAGATCGGGCTCGAGTTCCTCGACAAGAACGACGCCAAGAAGCCGGCTGTCTTCTACGGCATGTTGAACTCGGTGTTCGACCGCGGCTGGTTCGAGAACCCGCAGCAGTTCCGCACCGTGAAGGGCGGCAAGGACTACCTTTACCGCGACCTCGTCGCCGAGCTGCTGGCCCAGCCGGTGCACCGCCGGCTCAACATCGTTCGCGACCGGCTGCGCGACGTCGTCGAGCAGAAGCAGAAGGAGTCGGGCATCTTCGAGGACGTATCCCTCGAGTCGGGCCTCGCCGTGCTGGTGCGCTGGGCGGAGCTGCTGCGCGCCGGCGAACCTCGGCTCGGCCGCTTCCTGGTCACCCGCTTCGACCTCTCGATGAAGGCGCCGAACCGCAAGCTCGAGTTCACGATCGCGTTCCGCGGTGAGGACTTCCGCAATCGCCACTCGGCGTTGCTGAGCATGATCGAGGCCGAGCTCGAGCGGCCGGATTCGCCGTTCCTCAGGCCGGCGCGGCCCGACGAGGGCAAGAGCGAGGAGCTGTTCAAGCCTCGCGACAACGACGAGCAGGGGGTCACCGGTGGGTACTTCCGCGTCGTGATGCACATCAAGGACACGTTCCGCCCGTTCGGCGCGTCGACCCCTCGCTGAGGCCAGACTCATGAATCTCCGCAATCTGGACGCCTACAAAGTCATCGTGTTGGTCGCCGCGGTGGCGCTGCCGCTCGGCTGGTGGCAGGTCAAGAAGCTCGACCGCGAGATCGTGGCGTGCGAGCAGACCATCCTCGCCGCCAAGAAGGCAGGCGGGCTGATCGAGGAGATCGGCCAGCTGCAGCGCAAGGTCGAGGTCGTGGTGCAGAACAAGCGCAGCATGTCCGACTCGATCAAGGACCCGCGCACCTACTTCCAGGGCCAGCTGCTGCAGAGCGGCTCGCAGCTGAAGGTGAACGACTTCTCGCTGCAGGATGCGCGGCCCGAGCAGACGACTCTCGCGTCGAAGCAGCCGGTCACCGACTACGTGATCGCGATCGACTGGCCCAACAAGAAGGACCTCCCGGTCGGCCTCGACTTCCTCTACGCGGCGATCTTCAACTGCGAGTCCGGTGCTTCGGCCGTCAGCGAGGCGGCCCAGCAGTCGGTGTGGCGCCTGCGCGACCTGCGCGTCGTCAACCTCGAGGCGCTGGCGCTCACCGGTGGTCGCGTGCCGCCGCCCGAGCTGCCGGACAAGTGGATCATCGAGGAGATGAAGTTCGCGCGTCGCGAGCCGCGCAAGGGCAAGTGAGCCCCCTGCAGGTGAAGCGCTGCATCGGCGGCCTCCTGCTGGCGGTGTGCAGCCTGACGGCGTGTGCGCCGTTGGTGCGTTACACCAACGAACTCGTCGACCCCGACGGCGAGCGCTCGCTGTTCACGCGCCTGCCGGCCACGGTCGGTGCCACCACCGGCTTCGCGGTCGGCGTGCCGCTCGACGTCGTCGCCATTCCCGCGGCCTGGGTGGTCTACCGATCGCAGCCGCGCGAGACTCGCGATCCGCTGTCGGTGTTCCTGTTCCCGTCGTTCGTGCTGTGGAAGGTCGGTTCGCTGCTCGGCGCGCCGTTCGACGCGGTCGAGTGGGGCGTCTGGCGCTGGTGGCAGACGCCGGTGCCGATGTCCGACGAAGAGCGCGAGGCGATCGAGCGCACCTGGGACGAGCGGCTCTACTACACCGAGTATCCCGTCACGCCGATCTATCCGTTGCCCGGCAGCGACCCTGGGCCGACCGCCGGGCCTGTGCGTTGATGAAGTGCGCCTGCGTGGCGCTACAGTCGGCCGGATGCAGGACGCGGCGGTGACCCTGAAGAAGCTCGGCGAACGGGTGCTCGCCCGCAACGGCGAGCTGCCGCTGGCCCTGCTGCTCGAGTTGCTGGTGCCGGTGCGTCGGCTGCGCGAATTGGCGCGCGATCACGGCCTGACGCCCAAGGGCGGGTTCCGCCTCGACAAGGCCCCGGCCCACGTGCTGGCGCCGATGCTCGCCGAGCTGCGCGACTCCGAGCGGCTCGACAGCGTGCTGCGCGCGCTGGTGCCCGAGCCGGCGGCGAAGCGGCCGGCGGACGACGCGGAAGGCAGTGCCGCCGAACTGGCCGAGCTGCGGCAGCTGCTGGTGCTGCGCGACGCCGAGCTGCTGCGGCTGCGCGACGAAGCGGAGCGCGCCCGCCAGGCGACCGTGCGCGCCAACGAACGGCAGACCACCGCCGCCCATCGCATCGACCAGCTCGAACAGGAGCTCGGCCGACTGCAGCGCGAGCTGCGCGAACAGGCGAACTCCGCTGCGTCCGCGGCCCCGGCCACGACACGCGACGAACGGGAGCTGCTGCGACGCCTGCACGACCTCGAGAACGAGCGCGAAGCGTTCCTGGCGGCGCACGAGGCCTTGCGCCGGCAGCAGGCGTTCGACCAGTCGCGCGTGCGCGAGCTCGAGCAGGCCGTGCACGAACTCGACGCGTTGCTGCCGAAGGGCAAGAAGCGCCGTCGGCCGCCGCCGCCGGAACCCGAGCCCGAGCGGCGCTTCCTGCTGCCGCGCTTCACGCCGGGCTTCTACAAGTCGCTCGAGGGCAAGGACCACAAGGCGGTCGCGCGCGCCTTCCAGGCGGTGCTGCTGTTCTGCACCGAGGGGCATGGCTATCCGGGCCTCGAGGTGAAGCAGCTCGGCGGCCAGGACACCTGGAGCCTGCGGGCCTCGCTCGGGCTGCGCGTCTACTTCCGTCCGCTCGGCGACGGCGAGATCGAGCTGCTCGAGCTCGGCGATCGCGAGGACCAGAACACCACCCTGCGTCGCCTGAAGGAACGGTGATGCGCGGAAGGGCCGCCCAGCCGGTGATCCTGCCGAAGGGGGCGGTGGTGCCGTTCCCCGATCCGAACGGGTTCGATCGCGAGGGCCTGGTGGCGATCGGCGGCGACCTCTCGACCGAACGGCTGCTGCTGGCCTACCGCAGCGGCCTGTTCCCGTGGTACGCCGAAGGCTACGTGCCGATGTGGTGGAGCCCGGACCCGCGGGCCCTGCTGGACCCGGCCCGTCTGCACGTGTCGCGCAGCCTGCAGAAGCGACTGCGCAAGGGCGGCTTCACCTTGACCTGGGACCGCTGCTTCCCGCGCGTGATGCGCGAGTGCGGCCGGCAGCGCCGCGACGGCACCTGGATCCTGCCGGAGATGCTGACGGCCTACGAGCGGCTGCACCGGCTCGGCCACGCGCACAGCCTCGAGGTCTGGATCGACGGCGAGCTGGTCGGTGGCACCTACGGCGTGCAGGTGGGCGGGCTGTTCGCCGCCGAGTCGATGTTCCACCGGGCGACCGACATGTCGAAGGTGGCGCTGGTGGCGTTGGTGCGCACGCTGTTCGCCGCCGGCGTCCGCCTGCTCGACGTGCAGTTCGCGACCGAGCACCTGCGCACGCTCGGTGCGTTCGAAGTGCCGCGCGCGGAATACCTGCAGCGCTGCTCCGTCGTGGCGTCCCTGGCGGTCGACCTGCGTGGTCTCGTGCCGGCGCTCGACCCGCCTCCGTCGTTCCCGTCCGAGTCCGATCCCGACGCTGGTCCCCCTGCACGCCTGTGATAGCTTCCCGACCCACCTGGAGACCCCGCATGCGCCCTCGCTACCTGCTGTCGCTGGCTGTTGCCTCCGTCGTGTCCCCGTGGCCGGCCCCGCTGTTCGCTCAGTCGCCAGTGCCGGTGCCGGCGACGCCGGCGACCCCTGCATCGGGCGTGATCGTCGTGCCCGGAGTGCCGTTGCGGGTGCTGCAAGCGCAGCCCACCGACCCGCAGAACCCGCAGGATCCGAAGGCGGCGCCCGCCGCGCAGGATCCGACGAAGCAGGACCCTGCGGCGGCCGCCGCCGCCGAAGCCGCGACGCAGCGGCAGCAGAAGTTCCAGCAGCTCCAGTACGACCGACGGCCGTCGACGATCTTGAAGGTCTGGTCGCTGCCCGAGCTCAAGCCCTACGACCCGAGCGAAGAGAAGGACAAGCCGAAGGACGGGGAGGCTGGTGCCGAGACGGCGCCGGGGCAGGCGACGGAGGTGGGCGGTGAAGCGGGTGGTGTGGTCGAGATGGTCGTCGACGGCGGCGACATCCCGCCGGAAGTGCTCCAGCGCATGGTGATGGAGCAGCTCGGGGCGAGTGGCCAGCCCGCTGCGGACGGCGGCGCGGGCGCCGCCGCGGCCCAGCCCGGCGCCACCGCGGCGGCTGCGGCGGCCGCGGCCGCCCAGAAGGAGAAGCAGCTCGCCGAGAAGCGGCTCGTGCGCGAGATGGAGATGCTGCAGCGCGACGTCACGCTCGGCCGCTGGCACAAGGTCGGCGCGTTCTTCGGCACGCTGCCCGAGAAGGACCGCAAGAAGGCCTACGAGCACTTCCTGAAGACGGTGCCGAACCATCCGCAGCGGCCCGAGGATCAGCGCATCCCGCCGAACCTGCAGGAGAAGAACCGCTTCTCGTTCGACGACGCGCTGGCGCTCGCCGGCATCGCGCCTGGTGGGTTCGACAAGAAGCAGGCGGCATTGCTCGCCCCGATGGTGCGCCGCGCCATGGAGTCGGGCAGCGTGCTCGAGGAGTTGATCCGCCTGCTGACCGAAGAGGTCGGCAAGCCCGAGGCCGAACAGCGCCTCGACCGTCGCGAAGTGGCCCTTCTGCTGACGGCGGTCGGCCAGGACGTCGAGCTCGGCGCGTTCCTGCCGACGCCGGAGCAGGCGCAACAGCAGAACGACCGCGAGGGCCTGAACCTGCTGGCGCGGCACGCGCTGGCGATGTTCCAGAAGGAGCAGCGCAACAGCTTCCTCGAGACCGCGTGGACGGTGACGCAGGCGGCGCTGGTGCAGGGCGAGGTCGGCGAGGCGGAGAAGGCCGAGGCGCTGCGCCGCGCCGTCGAGCTGGCGCCGAAGGTTCGCGAGGAGCTCGGTCCGGCCTGGCTCGCGGACAGCTTCACGAAGTGGCCCGAGCGCGGCATGGAGATCGTCGCGGTGATCGGTGGACAGGTCGCGAAGGGCTTCGGGGAACGGCCGGGCGACACCGGCTATCGCGCCACCGGCCTGCGCCTGCAGAAGACCGCGGTGGACGCGTTGCTGGCCGCTGCCCCGCAGCTCGGCGAACAGTGGCGCCCGACGCTCGGCATGCTGGCCTCTGGCTGGATCGCCGAAGCGGCCTACAGCTACCAGAACTCGCAGTCGGACTCGTGGGGTCCGATGATGGAGCGCGACGACTTCGGCAACATCTTCTACTCGAGCCGCCGGCGCGGCGGTGGCGGCCAGGTGCAGGCGGTCGAGCCGGTCGACCTGATCGAATCGCTGCCAGGCGAAGCGTGGGCGAGCCTGCTCGATCCGGCACTGCAGCCGCACTTCGCGACCGTCTCCGCGCAGCTGTGGCTCAAGGTCAACGAGCCGCAGAAGGCGTTCCCGTACATCGAGCAGCTGGCGAAGGTCAATCCGCGCAAGGGCAAGGAGCTCGCCAACGAGTTCCTGCGCGTCTGGATCCGCTCTGCCAACCCGAACGCAGACAACCGCGTCAACTCGTACATGTTCATGTACGGCTTCGACCAGCGCAGCAACGGCATCCCGCTGACGCGCAGCAAGCAGGAGCGCAACCTCGAGGAGCTCGGCAGCTGGGTCGAGCGGCTGCGGCAGCTGCCGATCGGCGGCGTCGACGACGCCCTGCTGAGCGAGGCGTTCGTCACCGCGCACAGCGCCGCCGAGGTCTATCGCCTCGAAACGATGGAGAAGGTGTTCGGCGACATCGACAAGATGGACCCGCAGCTGCTCGGCCAGTTGCTCGGCAAGATGCGCACCAACCTCGCCACGGTCTGGCGGGTGCCGGCGGTGCAGGACCAGCAGAAGACCAAGCGTTCGCAGCGCGAGACGCTGATGGCGGTCGCGAAGGGCTACGAGACGGCCCTGGCGGTGGCACAGCGGGCCCTGCAGAAGCGCGGGCGGCACTGGGCGCTGCTGTCGGTGGTCGCCGCGATCCAGCACGACCAGATCAACTTCGGCCGCGAGCTGCAGCACGACAGCGGCTTCGCCGAAGGGCGCAAGGCGGCGTTCGAGCTGTTCGCACAGGCGGCGGCCCACTACGCCGAGATCGCCGACACGCTGCGGCTCGACCAGGAGACGATCGGCGCGTTCGACACCTGGTTCTACGCGGCACTCGGGGCCTCGGACCTCGGCGCCGTCGACCAGGACACCGTGCTGGCGAAGAACCAGCTGCCGCTGATCCGCGCGGCGATCGACGCGCTGCCGAAGGCGAGCGCCAAGCGCCACCTCGACATGTTCGCGAACCAGCTGTTCACGCGCATGTCGGCGGTGAAGCCGCAGATCAAGTTCCGCTACCTCGAAGCGGGCTTCGCGGTGGTCGGTGACCATCCGCAGGCACGCGAAGCGAAGAAGGTCTGGGACTACTACCAGGACCTCTTGCACGAGCTGCGCCTCGAGGCGGTCGTCGACGGTTCGACGGCGGTCGGCACCCAGCCGTTCGGGGTGCGAGTCGACATCGTGCACTCGCCGGAGATCGCCCGCGAGAGTGGCGGCTTCGCCAAGTACGCGACCAACCAGAACAACCAGCCGTACGCCTGGAACTACGGTCGGCCGCTCGAGAACTACCGCGACCGCTTCACCGAGGCCGTGACCGCGTCCCTGCAGGAGAACTTCGAGGTGATCTCGGTCACCTTCAACGGCGAGGGCATGCAGAGCAAGCCGACCAGCGCCCCTGGCTGGGAAGCGACGCCCTATGCCTACCTGCTGCTGAAGGCGCGAGGACCGCAGGTCGACCGGGTGCCGACCATCCAGCTCGACTTCGACTTCCTCGACCCGACCGGCTTCGCGGTGCTGCCGATCGGCAGCGGTACGGTGGCGATCGACGCGTCGGCGAAGGCCGAGGGCCGGCCGTTCGCCGACCTCGAGATCACCCAGCTGCTCGACCAGCGTCGCGCCGACGAGGGCAAGATCACGCTCGAGGTGAAGGCCAAGGCCAAGGGCCTCGTGCCGAACCTCGAGCAGATCCTGCAGCTCGACCTGCCGGGCTTCGTCGTGCAGAAGCGCGACGACCAGGGCGTCTCGGTCAACAAGTTCGCCGACGACCAGAGCGGCGTCGAGACCGAACGCATCTGGTTGATGCAGCTCGCCGCCGAGAACGAGCACGAGCGGCCGAACCGGTTCGTGTTCGGGCGGCCGCTGGTCGAGGGCACCAAGGCCGTCTACCAGCGCTACGACGACGCCGACCTCGCCACCGTCAGCCCCGAGGTCGCGTTGAGCGGGCTCGACCGCCGCAGCGAACCGATCTGGGTGTGGGTGATGCTCGGCCTCGGGGCCATCGCCTACACGCTGTGGTTCCTGTTCGTGCACCCGCAGAGTGCTGCGGCCACGGCGCGGCACAAGGCGCTCGAACTGCCGAAGCACCTGAACGCGTTCACCGTGCTCGGTCTGCTGCAGCGCATCGGCAGCGAAGCCCGGCTCGACGAGGCGCAGCGGAGTGCGCTCGCCTCCGACCTCGCCCGCATCGAGGCGTGCCACTTCGGCCGCGGCCAGGATCCCACGCTCGACCTCGAGGCCACCGCGCGGCGCTGGCTGCAACAGGTCGGCTGATCCTCGGCTCTTCCCGCTTCTTCCCACCCCTCGCTTCCGCCGTTCCCATGACCGCTTCCGCTGCCTCTTCCGTGGTCCGCTTCGCCGAGACGCGTGCCTTCCTCGACCAGATCCGCACGCGCGTCGGCCTGGTCGTCGTCGGTCAGGACGTCGTCGTCGAACGGGTGTTGATCGCGCTGCTGACCTCGGGCCACCTGCTGCTGCAGGGTGTGCCGGGGCTCGCCAAGACGCTGCTGGTCGCGGCGGTCTCGAAGACGGTCGACCTGTCGTTCTCGCGCATCCAGTTCACGATCGACCTGCTGCCGTCGGACATCGTCGGCAGCGAGATCCTCGACCAGAAGACGCACGAGTTCCGCACCCACAAGGGGCCGATCTTCACCAACCTGCTGCTCGCCGACGAGATCAACCGCGCGGCACCGAAGGTGCAGAGCGCCTTGCTCGAGGCGATGCAGGAGCGTCGCGTGACGATCGGCAACCAGACCTACCCGCTGCCGGCGCCGTTCCTGGTGATCGCCACGCAGAACCCGGTCGAGCAGGCGGGCACGTTCGAGCTGCCGGAAGCCCAGCTCGACCGCTTCATGCTGTTGCACCGGCTCGGCTACCTGACCGTGGACCAGGAGAAGGAGGTACTGCGCCGCAACGCTGCGCTGGGCGTGCGCCGCGACGGCAAGGGGGCCGTCGCCCGCACCGAGTTCGACGCGCTCGGCGAGCAGACCACCGGCAGCAGCGAGCAGCTGGTGCGGGCGATGGAGGACGTGCAGCAGGTGCACGTCAGCGAAGCGTTCCTCGAGCACACCGTCGAGATCGTCAACCGCACGCGCAAGCATCCGAAGCTCGAGCTCGGCTGCAGCCCACGCGCCGGCATCTCGCTGGTCAAGGCGTCGCGCGCGCGGGCGCTGATCCACGGCCGCGACTACGTGCTGCCGGAGGACCTGTTCGCGCTGGCCGAGGACGTGATCCTGCACCGCATCCGGCTCACCTACGAGGCGGTCGCCGAGGGCTTCACCAGCCAGCAGGTCCTGCAGGAGATCCTGGGCGAAGTGGCGCGATGAGCTCCACCGGCACACCGACCTCCGCCGCCGTCCCGGCGCGCGCGCGGGAACGCGACCTGCCCGGCCTGCTGCGCCACGTCGAGCCGCTGGCGGCGCGCAAGTTCGTGATCGCCATCCGTCGGCTCGCGAACGACCTGACCTACGGCCTCGACGGCAGCCGCTTCCTCGGCTCGGGCATCGACTACGTGCAGTCGCGGCTCTACCAGGACGGCGATCCGATCAAGTCGATCGACTGGCGCGTCACCGCCCGCTCGACCAAGGTCCACGTCAAGCAGTACGAGGCGCAGCGGCGCATCCCGGCCTGGTTCGTGATCGACACGTCGGCGTCGATGGTGGTCTCGTCGACCGCGCGCAGCAAGTACGAGCTGGCCCTGCACCTCGCCGGCGGTCTGGCCCTCGCGTGCCTCGACCGCACCAGCCCCGTCGGTGTGCTCGGCTGCGGTGCGCGCGACGTGCGCGTGCCGCCGAGCCTCGCCAAGGACCAGGTGCTGCAGTGGCTGCTGCGCCTGCGCCGCTACGACTTCGGCGAACGCACCCAGCTGGTGCGCCGCCTCGCCGAGCTGCGCCCGACGCTGACCGCGCGTTCGATCGTGGTGGTCTGCAGCGACCTGCACGAGCCCGGCGCAGCACACGCGGTGGCGCTGCTGGCGCAGCAGCACGAGGTCGCGGTGCTGCAGCTGCAGGACCCGGCCGAACTGGCGGTGCCCGGCAGCGGCTGGATGCGCGCGCAGGAAGCCGAGTCGGGGCGCACGTTCGTCAGCAGCGGCCGCAAGGCACTGCTCGACCAGGCGGCGATCGAACACGAACTGCGCCGCGGCGGCGTCGACCACCTGCACATCCGCACCGACCAGCCGTTCGTGCATCGGCTGCGGCACTTCTTCCGGTCCCGAGGACTCGGGCGGGGAGCTCGATGAGCGCTTCCACTCCACGTTTGCAGGTCCGCAGCGCGGCACTCGCCGTGCTCGCCGTGTCGTTGGCCACGCCGCTCGCCGCCCAGGCGCGCGACGAACGCACCGCCGCCGTCGGCATGCGCGCGTTCGTCGAACAGCTGGTGCTGCCGGGCAGCGAACTGGTCGCGGCGGCGAGCACGTTGAAGTCGCCGGTCGTCGTGCGCGTGCTGAAGGTCTGGCCGCACGGCACGCAGTTCCGCTACGACCTGGAGTGGACCGGGCTCGTGGCCGGCACGTTCGACCTGGGCTCCTTCCTCGCCCGCAAGGACGGTTCGCCGGCCACCGACCTGCCGAAGATCGAGGTCGTCGTCACCGGCGTGCTCGGCAAGGGCCTGGTCGAGCCGAGCGAGCTCACGCCGAAGTCGACCGAACGCCTCGGCGGCTACTCGACGACGCAGAAGGTCTTCTGGGTGCTGTGGGGCATCGGCCTCGTGCTGATCCTGTTCGTCGGCCGTCGCTTCCGCCGCCAGAAGCGCGCGGTCGTCGTCGTGCCGACGCTCGCCGATCGTCTCCGGCCGCTGGTCGAAGCGGTCGCCGGCGGCAACAGCGACACCGCCGCCCAGGCCGAGCTCGAACGGCTGCTCGTGGCCTTCTGGCGCTCGCGCCTCGGGCTCGCCGACCATAAGGCCGGCGACGCCATCGTGGCGATCCGCCAGCACCCCGAAGCCGGCGTGCTGCTGCGCCAGCTCGAAGCGTGGTTGCACATGCCGAAGCCCGAACTGCCGAAGCAGGTCGACTGGGCGAACCTGCTGCAGCCGTATCGCGCGGTCACCGCCAAGAGCTTCGAGCCGATCGCGCAGCCGGAGGCCGGCTGATGTTCGCGCGCCCCTGGTTGCTGCTGTTGCTGATCGTGCCGGTGCTGCACCTGTTCTGGGTCTGGCAGCGGCGCGGTCGCCGCATCGCGCTGCCGTTCGACCGCGGCGCCGAACTCGGCCCGCGCGGCAGCAGCTGGTTCGTGCGCGGCGTGCTCGGCGTCGGCGAGTCGCTGCCCGCCTTGTTGCTGGCGGTCGCGGTGCTGCTGCTCGCCCTGCCGCAGGAGCTGGCGGCGCCGAAGCAGAAGCGCTCGCTCAGCAACATCCAGTTCTGCCTCGACATCTCGGGCTCGATGACCGCCCAGTTCGGGCCGAAGGGCAACCGCTACGACGCGGCCATCGAGGCGATCGGCAACTTCCTGGACTACCGGAAGGGCGACTCGTTCGGCCTGACTTTCTTCGGCAACAACTACCTGCACTGGGTGCCGCTGACCAGCGATCCGTCGGCGGTGCGCTGCGCGTTCCCGTTCATGCGTCCCGAGAACGCGCCACCCGCGTTCGGCGGCACCGAGATCGGCAAGGCGGTGCTCGGTTGCCGCGACGTGCTGACGTCGCGTGCCGAAGGCGACCGCATGCTGATCCTGGTCACCGATGGCTGGAGCAGCGACCTCGCCAATGGTGCCGAGATGGAGATCGCCAAGCGCCTGCGCAAGGACGGCATCACCCTCTACGCGGTCAACATCCAGGAGAGCGACGCGCTCGGCGAGATCGTCAACCTGGCGCGTGCCACCGGCGGCGAGGTGTTCAATCCCGACGACACCAAGGCGCTCGCCGACGTGTTCCGGCAGATCGACAAGATGGCGAAGGCCAAGTTCGAGCAGGGCACCGCCGAGATGGTCGACTGGTTCTTCCCGTTCTGTGTCGCCGGCCTCGCGGTGCTCGGCCTGCACGTGCTGATGCAGCTCTGGCTGAGGTACACGCCATGGTGACGCTCTGGGTGACGGCCGCGGTGCTGGTGCTGGTGGCGTTCGGCGAAGTGCTGCACGCGCGCCGCGTGCAGCGGGTGCGCCACCTGGTGCACGGGCCGGACGGCCGCTCGACGGCGCTCGCGCGCGTGGCCCCGCCGCTGCGCACGCTGGCGCTCGGCGGGCTCGCCTGGGGGCTCGTCACGCTGCTGCAGGTCGACCCGAAGGTGCACGCGAGCGAGGAGATCCCGGACTCCGAGTGGCGCCACCTGCTGCTCGTCTACGACGTCTCGCCGAGCATGTTCCTGAAGGACGCCGGCCCGAACGGCAACCAGACGCGCCACGAGCGCGCCCGCGAGCTGCTCGAGTCGTTGTTCCAGCGGGTGCCGATCGGCAAGTTCAAGATCACGCTGATCGCCACCTACAACGGGGCCATCCCGGTGGTCGAGGACACCAAGGACCTCGAGGTGGTTCGGCACCTGCTGTCCGAGGTCGACCTGCGCTTCGGCTTCAAGACCGGCAGCACGAAGCTGTTCGACGGCATCGCCGAAGCCGCGCGCATCGCCAAGCCGTGGCGCGTCGGCAGTGCGCTGCTGGTGATCGTCAGCGACGGGGACACGGTGCCCGCGACCGGCATGCCGGCGCTGCCGCCGTCGATCGGCGGCACGCTGGTGATCGGCGTCGGCGACAACCTCGCCGGCAAGTTCATCGCCGGCCACCAGTCCAAGCAGGACGAGAGTGCGCTGCGCCAGACCGCGATCCGCCTCGGCGGCGAGTTCCACAACGGCAACAAACGCCACGTGCCGAGCGACGTGCTGTCGGCCGCGGCCGCCGACGCGCGCAAGCCTCTGATCGAACAGCTGTCGCTGCGCGAGTACGCGCTGCTGGCGATCACCGTGTGCACGGTGCTGCTGGCGTCGCTGCCGCTGCTGCTGCACTGGTTCGGGGCGAAGTGGCGCCCCGGCGTCGAGGTCGGGTCGGGCGCGCAGGCGGCCTGAGCGCGAGCCGTGGCGGACCGACCGGCCCGATCCGTCGCGCGGTCCCGCCTCGTCGCGCTGGCGATGCTGGTCGCGACGGCCGGCCTCGGTCTCCTGTCGCGCCGCTATCCGCTGCCGGGCCTGCTGGCCGAGCACACCGGCGACGCCCTCTACGCGACCGCGGCCTACTTCCTGCTCGCGGTGCCGTTCGCCGGGGCCCGCACCCGGACCCTGCTGGGGGGCGCGTTCCTGTTCGCCGCGGCCGTCGAGTGCCAGCAGGCCCTGGCCTGGCCCTGGCTGGTCGACCTGCGCGCGACCCGGCTCGGCGCCCTGCTGCTGGGCCAGGGGTTCCAGCTCGCCGACCTGGCCGCGTATGCCGCCGGCGCCACCCTGGCCGCCCTGGCCGATGTAACTTTCCTTCGCCCCTCCCTGCCGGGTGGGCCGAAACCCGATAGCCTCCCGGGCCGTTCGACCCCGCCGACACCCGGCCGGGTCTGAAGCCCGTTCGCACGGAGACTCGCTCGATGAGGAACCTGCTGTTGGTTGGCTGGCTCGCGTTGCCGATCGGCGCGTGGGCCTATCACGAAGGTCCTGGCCAGGACCGTGTGGCGCTCGAATCCATGGATGCCGTGGTGGTTGCTGCGCAGGACGCGGCGACGGCCGGCAAGTGGAAGGAAGCAGTGCGCCAGTACGAGGCTGCGCTCGCCAAGCTGCCGAAGAACCCCGACGCGATCGGCAAGTCGACGGTGCAGCGGTTGCGGATCGAGCTCAACAAGGCGCGCATGAAGGCGAACAAGCTGCCCGATGCTCGCGAGGAGCTCGAGTCGCTGGTCGAGGAGCTGCAAGCCGAGGCCGGCACGGATCCGGCAGTGCTCGCCGACGCCCGGCAGGCGCTGGCCCGTTCGCAGTACTACATGACGTGGTTGATGCGCCTCGAAGGCCTCGACCGCGACGCATGGGAGCCGGAGATCGAAGCGGCGCGCCAGAACTGGCGCCTGCTCGCCGAGCAGAGCAAGGACGAACAGGTCGCCGCCGTGCACAGGAAGGACCTGGAGTCCGCCATCAAACTCGAACGCATCGAGCTCGAAGACCTGCAGGGGCTGCCCCTGCCGGGTGAATGAGAAGGCTGCGGAACGAAGCCCGGTCGGGCTTCCAAGGGCAAGGGCAAGAAGCCGAAGCAGGGTGGTGGTGCTGGCAGCGGCCCACCGGTCGACACCGGCGGTTCCTGAGCGAACCGCGAACTGGAGAACGACACGGGCCACGTCGATCGCGCGATCGACGTGGCCCGTGTTCGTTTCTTCGGTGAGGTTGGCCTGCGGCGAAGTTCGCGCTGCTCAGCGCGCCGGCGGCGCGATCTCGCGGATGACGGCGCCGCGGCGTTCGTCGAGCACTAGCACGGCGTAGCGTTCGGCGCCGAGGTTGGGATCGTCGGACAGCGACGCGTAGTCGAAGCGTCCGCGCAGGTCGGTGTAGCCGTCTTTGTGGAAGCGCACGGTGCCGCCGGGCAGCCTGGCGAACACCTTGACGTAGGCCTTCGGCAGCGGCGTCTTGCCGTCGGCGGTGGTGACGACCACCTGGCCGAAGTTCTCGAGGAAGCGCACGGCGAGGTCGTTGGCGAAGTACTGCACGCTGCGCACGAGGCCCTGCGCGCGCACCTCGACGAGCACGTTCTTCTGGTGGAAGCGCTGCGGCAGCTCGAAGGCGAGCTGCGCCTGGTCCTTCGGCAGGTCCTTCGTCTCGGCGAGGGTCGGCTGCACGTAGGCGGCGCTGGTGCCGCCCTGGTTCTGGAACGGCTGCGCCGAGAACGCGAACTCGACGTCGAGCTCGTAGTAGCGCACTTCGCACT
>JAEUHU010000298.1 GCA_016793305.1 Planctomycetota bacterium | reverse complement strand
GCGCTCGACCCGCTCGCGCAGCGCCGCGTCGTCGCCACACAACCGGCTCAGGTGCCGCGACCGTTCCTCGGCAGGGAGGGCTCGGCAGGCGTGGAACAACTCTTCGGCAGACGGGCGGCGGTCGGACATGGCAGTGGCGGCACGGGGATCATGCCCGAGCCGCGCTGGCTCGGCCGCCCTGATGCGCAAGGTCGCCGCTCCGAGCCTCACGCCGACCCAGGGATTTCCGCGAAGCCCCGCCGAACGCTCCGGGTCCGGATCTCAGTCCACCGGGCGACCGTCGGACCGCAATCGATCGAACAACCAGGCGCGGGCGTAGGCCCAGTCGCGGTCGGCGGTCGCCGGCGACACGCCGAGGGCCGCGGCGCACTCCGCGAGTTCGAGGCCGGCGAAGTAGCGCAACTCGACCAGCTTCGCCTTGCGCGGATCCTCGGCGTGAAGCTCGGCGAGGGCGGCGTCGAGGTCCAGCAACTGGTCGCGATCGAACTCGGCCGGTGCGGCGACCCCGGCGAGCGTGACCCGCTGCCAACCACCGCCCCGCTTCTGCGCCGCCCGGGCACGCGCCGCCTCGACCAGGATGCGGCGCATCGACACCGCCGCCGCGGCGTGGAAGTGGCCGATGCCGTCCCAGCGACCGGCTGCGTTCCCGCACAGGCGCAGGAAGGCCTCGTGCACGAGCGCCGTGGCCTGCAGCGTGTGGCCCGGCCGTTCACGAGCCAGTTCGCGGGCCGCGAGGGCACGAAGCTGCTCGTAGACCAGCGGCAGCAGCTCGTCGGTGGCTCCCGCTTCCCCGCGCTGGATCGCCTGCATCAGCTGGTCGAAGGAACGACGCACGCGCCGCAGGATATCGAGGGGTCGGCCCCTGCGCATCGCTCGGCCCCACGCCGAGCGAGCCAGCCATCGGCCCTTGCGGCCCGTCTCGCCGCTAGGCAGCATCCGACCATGATGGAACGACCCGGTGCCGTGGCGTCGCGCGGCTTCTACTCGCTGCCGGACCAACGGCGATGGCCCTTGTTCGCCGCCAACGCCTGGGTCGTGCTGCTCGGCCTGCTCGCGTGGTGGGGCGTATGGAACGGCCAGTATGTGTTCGACGACCTGCCGGCCATCGCCGGCTCCGAAGAACTGCTCGCCGGCGACTGGTGGGGTGCGGCCTTCTCGGAGGACCACCATCCGCTCGCCAACCGCCTGCTGTCGTGCTGGACCCTGGCGATGGACATGCGGCTGTTCGGCCCAGGACCGTTCGGTCCACACCTGACCAACCTGCTGCTGCACCTGACGAACGGACTGCTGGTGTTCGCGGTGGTGCGCGTGGCCCTGACGGCACCGAACCTCGCCGGCCACTTCGATCCCGCGCGGGCCATGCGGCTCAGCCTCGTGGTCACGACCGTCTGGGTCGTCCACCCGCTGGCCGGCGACGCCATCGCCTATGCGACGCAGCGCTCGACGCTGTTGACCAGCGCGTTCCTGCTGGTGGCGATGTGGTCGACGCTGCGCGCAGCCGGTTCACCGCGGTCCCCGCTCTGGCGCACAATCGGCGTGTTCGCCGTCGCCTGCGCCATGGCCAGCAAGGAGGACTCGGTCGTGATCCCCCTGCTGCTGGTGGCCTGGGAACGCGCCTTCGTGGTGCCGACCTGGGCGGCGCTGCGCACACGTTCGGGTTACCTGCTGGCGCTGGCGGCTACCTGGTTCGTGCTCGCGTTCTGCATGGCGCTGGGGCCGTCGAATCCGACGGTCGGCTACCACACGGTGCCTCCGGCCACGGCGTGGCAGTGGCTGATGACGCAGGCCGGCGTGCTGGTGCACTACCTGCGCCTCGTGATCGTGCCGTATCCACTGCGCGGCGCCTACGACTGGGGCGTGATCACCAGCCTGGGCAAGGCCGTCCTGCCAGGCCTCGTGATAATGACGCTGGTCGGTCTGACGATCCGGCTCCTTGCAACTCGTCCCTGGTGGGGATTCCCGGGCGCACTGTTCTTCCTGATGCTCGCCCCCACGTCGTCGGTGATGCCGATCATCACCGAGACCGTGGCCGAACGGCGCATGTATCTACCGATGCTCACGGTGCTCGTGCCGCTGGTCATGCTGGTCGAGTACCTGTTGCGAACGAAGTCCACCCTGCGCGTCGGCCCGCTGCTGGTCCTCGCGGCCGCGATCGGCCTCGGCTTGCTCAGCCGGCAGCGGGTCGCCGCCTACGCGGACGCGCCGTCCTTCTGGGCGGACGCCTACGGCAAGCGCGACCCGGACGAGCGTGGATTCCTCGCCGCACAGATCCTGAGCACGCATGCGTCCGTCCTGTACGAACTCGGCCAGGTGGAGGAAGCCCTCGCCCTGCTCGAGACGCTGCCGACGTTCGAGCTCATCACAGGAATCGAACGGGGCCAGTACGCCTTGGTGTTGCAGCACAAGGGCAAGCACGCCGAGGCTGTCGCCCTCCTGCGACAGCTGGCGAGCGACGTGCCCCGCAACGGCTCCGTGGTCGGCAGGTTCGGCACCGCGATCGTCGCGCATTGGAACGCCGACAAGGGACCACCCGACGATCCGCGACTCACCGAGGCGCAGCAGGTCCTGGAACGAGCTGTGCAGCTGTACCCGGAGCACGCGGGCTTCTGGCAGGTACTCGGCTTCGTGCGGCGTACGCGTGGCGACCTGGCCGGCGCCGCCGAGGCCTTCCGTTCGGGAACCGAGCACACCACGACCCGCGTCGAGCCCTACTTCTCGTTGGCCGAACTGCTGCCCGGCCTTGGTCGTTCCGCGGAGGTCGGCGCGCTGTTCGACCGGCTGCTCGCGGCGAATCCGGGCGACGGCCAACTGCGCGTCGCGATCGGCGAGTTCCTGCTGCGGCAAGGGCGCGGCGAGCTGGCCCGCCCCGTGCTGGAGGAAGCGCTGCGCATCGATCCCGCCGACGCGCGCGCGGCCGAGTTGCTGGGTCGCACCCCGGCGGCCTCGCGGCGCTGACATCGGAACCTCGCATGCTGCAGGCCGCCCCTGCGCCGCCGCCTGGCACCGGGAAATTCGCGAGGCCGTGGAACGGTTGCCCAAGCGAGGCGACGACGCGGTGCGCACGACGAACGTCCTGGTGGCTGGTGCGGGCGGCAGACTCGGACGTCTGCTGACGGAGGAACTGCAGCGGCGCGGCGCCCGCGTGCGAGCCCTGGTGCGACGCGCGCCGGCGGTACCACTCGCGGACGGCGTCGAGGTCCGCATCGCCGACGTACGCACGGACGCCGCGCTGCCTCAGCTCTGCCGCGGCATCGACGTGGTGTTCTCGTCCGTCGGTGCGTCGGTGTCCCCGTCGCCGTTCGCCGGCTTCCGGACCTACACGCGCGTCGACGCGCCGGCGAACCTGCGCCTGCTCGAGGCCGCCCGCGCTGCGGGCGTGTCCCGCTTCGTCTACACGTCCCTGAACGGCGGCGCCGAGTCGCGCCGGCTCGACTACGCGGAAGGGCACGAACGGGTCGTCGACGCCCTGCGCGCGAGCCCGCTCGCCGCCACGGTGCTGCGGCCGACCGGCTTCTTCGCCGCGATGGGCGATCTGGTCACCATGGCTCGTCGCGGGGCCGTGCCCGTGTTCGGCGACGGCAACGCCCGCACCAACCCGATCGACGAGCGCGACCTGGCCGCGATCGCCGCGGACGAGGTGATGGCCACCGGGTCGGGCTGCCGCGAGGTCGCGGCCGGCGGCCCGGAGGAGTTCTCGCGCCGTGAGATCGCCGAGCTGGCGTTCGCCGTGCTCGGCAAGCGGCCGCGCCTGCTGCCGGTACCGGTCTGGCTGGCGAAGACGCTGGCCTGTGGCCTCCGGTGCGTGAACCCGCGCGCGGGCCACTTCCTCGCCTTCGCGGCGCACGTGATGACCCATCCGTGCCTGGCCCCGCGGCTCGGCACCCGGCGTCTGGTCGATGCGCTGCGCGCGCGGGCGCAGTGACCTGGGCGGATCCAGGATCCGTCTGCGTGCTCAAACGCCGTCAAACCCCGAACGCGGCGCGCCACTCGCTCGGCAGCCAGGCTAGCGGAAACCGGGCGCGCACCTGCGCGAGCTGCCGACGCCAACCCTCGACGTCGTAGCGATCGGTCAGGTGGAAGACGACCAGCGCCTCGGGATCGAGCCGCTGCGCCAGTTCGCCGACCGAGCTCGACGTCATGTGGTTGTTGCGCGCAGCCGCGTCGGCGTCCTCGTCGGCGTAGTTGTTCTCGCAGACCAGCCGACGGCAGCCGCGGAACCGCCGTTCGAGCTGCGCGTCGCCGCCCGCCGTGCGACGGAAGTCGGTCAGGTAGCCGAGGCTCTCCCCGGACCGCCGCACCAGCAGCGACGCCCGCAAGCTGCCGAGCGTGTGCTCGCGGCCGGCGACGACCAGCACGCGTTCGTCGGGCGCTGCGGGATCCTGCAGCGCCTGCAGCCACGGCCCGGGCAGCAGCCCAGCCCGCGCCATCGCCTCGCGATCGACGTTGCTGCGCGCCCGCTGCCGCAGCACGTAGCCGATCGAGTCGCTCGGACCGTGGTCGAGCACGGCCGCGTCGATCTGGAACTCGGCGTCCGCGTAGACCGTGCCGGCGAACGGCTCGCTGCCGACGGGATGGGCGATCGCGAACGCTTCTGCCGAGCGCAGCTCGACGGTGTGGAGGCCGTCGGGCGCAACTTCGGTGACGAGCCAGCGACCGGGCGTGCCGGCGACGAGATCCCACAGGTAGCCCTGCAGGCGATGCTGCACGATCGCGTGGCTGCCGCGCGGCCCGAACACGCGCACCGGCCGTTCGCGGGCGAAGTTCGCCCGCACGAACGCGTCGAAGCCGGCGACGTGGTCCATGTGGAAGTGCGAGAACGCGACCAGGTCGATCTGCTGCAGGTCGCGGAAGCGCACCGGATCGAGGCAGCGCGCCCCGCAGTCGAACAGCACGCGCACGACCCGTTCGCCGGTGCGCAGCGTCGC
>JAEUHU010000282.1 GCA_016793305.1 Planctomycetota bacterium | reverse complement strand
CGCCCAGTTCCTGGCGTCGGTCGAACACCAACGGCAGCTGCTGAAGATCGTGCTGATCGTCATCATGGTGGTCGCGGCGTTCCTGATGCTCGCGACGCTGTCGATGATGGTCACCGAGAAGACCGCCGACATCGGCATCCTCACCGCGATGGGCGGCACGCCGTGGGGCGTCTCGGTGGTGTTCCTCGCCTGCGGCCTCGTGATCACCGCGGTCGGTGTGCTGCTCGGCCTCGTCACCGGCTGCCTGACGTCGATCTACCTCGAGGAGATCCGGCAGTTCCTGCGCTGGTCGACCGGCGTCGACCTGTTCCCGCTCGAGGTCTACAACCTCGACCGGGTGCCGAGTTCGATCGATCCATGGTGGCTGCTGCTGGTCTCGGCGATCGCGCTACTGACGGGTTTCGTCGTGTCGCTGCTGCCGGCCTGGCGCGCCGCTCGCCACGATCCGCTGGTCTCGCTGCGCGGCATCTGACCCTGCGGCGCCGTCCCCCGATGGGCCTGCCGGCCTCCGGGCCCAGGAGTCGGCCACTGGGGGTCCCCACCGAGGTTCGTGCGTCAGCTCGGGATCGCAGGGGTCACCGAGGCTTCGGAGGTACGAAAGGCCCCCAGCAAGCCCTGCAGCCGCTGCACGCGTTCGGCGGACTCCGCCGCCGCCGCCGCCAGTTCCTCCGCTTGGGCCGCGCTGTCCGCGGTGCCCGCGTCCAACGCCGCGACGTTGGCGCTGACCTCGCGCAGGTCCAACGCCTGGGTGCTCGAAACATTGGCGATCCGCTCGATCGACGCCCCGACCCGCGCGACCTCCTGGTCGATCCGTCGCAGAACCGTGTCGACCTCGGTGACGATCCTGACCCCGGACTCGGCACGCTGGTCGCATTCGTGGATCACCGCTGCACTGTCGCGGGCGGCGCTGGCCGAACGCATGGCGAGCGATCGCACTTCCTCGGCGACGATCGCGAAGCCGCGTCCAGCCTCACCCGCCCGCGCCGCTTCCACCGCCGCGTTCAGCGCCAGCAGGTTGGTCTGGAAGGCGATGTCGTCGATGACCCCGATGATCTTGCCGGTGCGTGCAGTCGCTTCCTTCACGGCGCTGATCGCCTGGGCCATCTCCACCATCGCCTGTCGCCCCTCGCCGACCGCTTCCTTGGCCTCGCCAGACGCCTGCTGCGCTCCCTTCGCCTCTTCGGCGTTGGCGGCGGTCGATGCGGCGATGCCCTCGGCCCGTTGGTTGACCGCGTTGAGGTTCGCTGCCTGGTCCACCGACCGGTCCGAGCCCAGCTTGCTCGAGCCCTGCACCTGGCTGGCGTCACGCCCCAACTCCTCGACCTCGCCGCGGATCCGCACGATGAGATCGCGCAGTCCGGCGACGAACCGGTTGAAACCACCCGCCAGCGCCCCGAGTTCGTCTTCGCTGGTCACCGGCAGCCGCACGGTCAGGTCGCCTTGCCCCTCGGCCATTCGCTCGAGTTCCTTCGCGGCGGCACGGATCGGTCGGGCGATCCAACGCCCGACCGCGTAGCCGATCGTCACCAGCAGCGCCAGAGCCACACCGGCGAGGCCGAGATTGGCGAACAGCAACGCGCGCGACGAAGCCAGCACCTCGCTGGCGTCCCGCACGTCGGCGACGGCGATCGGCGTGTCGCACGCGCAGTCGACGACAGAAGCGATGGACGCCGTCCCCGACGATCCGAGCACGTCGGTCGTGCCCGTCGCCGAGTCGGTCGCCAACTGCGTCGTCTGCGGCGCACGGCCAGCGTGATCGAGGATCTGCCGATCGTCACCTGCCAGCAGCAGGGTGGCGCCGCCGTGGAAGCCCAACTCCTCCTCGCGCGCATGGAGCGCGATCGGCACTCCCGAGAAGCGCGCCCAGTCGAGCACCGCCACGAAGTGGCTGTTGACCTTGCCGTTGGAATCCTTGCAGGGCGCCTGCATCGCGAACGTCGTCGGGGTCGTCGCGCCGACTCCGGCCAACGCAGCCGCGTCCAGGAGCCGCAGCCGCCCGCGCTCGACCCCGGTGATGCGACTGGTCAGCGGCAGGGCCGTGCCCGTTGCAGGGGCGGTGGCGCCTGCTGCGGCCGCACTGGCGAGCACCTTGCCGTTCGGATCGGTGAGCAGCAGCACCTGGCACTCCGAACCGACGACCATCTCCGCAAAGCGCCCACCCAGCTCTTGCAGGGTACCGAACTCGACCGCCATCCCGTAAACGTCCTCGGCGGTCCAGCCGAGGAAGCGGCTGTGCGCGGCGGCCATCAACTCACGAACGCGAGCCGCGCCGCTCTCGGCGAGCAGCGTCACCTCGCGCGTGCTGGCGGCCAGCGAGGCAGCCTCGGCACTCCGGTAGGAGTAGGCGACGATACCGAGGACGGGTGCTACCAGCGGCAACATCGCGATGCCGATCTTGGTCTGCAGCGACAGCTTGCTCCAGGGCATGGTGGACCTCTGGGTCACTTGGCGGGTTGTGCCAGCTCGCCGGCGAAGCGCTCGAGCGTCGGTGCCTTGCCCGCCTTGCTGCGGAAGGACTGCCACTCGGCGAGCGTGCGGAAGCTCTCTTCCCCGTTCATCGAACCCAGGATCTCGAAGTAGTCGAGCTGGAAGCGGTCCTTGCGGACCTCTGCTTCTGGCTTGCAGCGCACCGCGTACACGGTCTGCAGGGACTGGTGATCGAACTCTCGCCAGACCTGCTGATCCTTCAGCAGCGTGTAGCGGTGCCCTTCGAGGGCGGCGACCACCGCCGGCGTCGCGAACGAACCGGCACGCTCCACCGCCGCCTTGTATTCGTGGACGATCGTGTAGGCCGATGCGCCAGACGTGCACGGATAGCGATTGTGCTTCTCGGCGAACTTCTCGACGAACTGCTTGCCGCGTTCGAAGCCGTATTGATACGGCACGTTCCACGCCCACGGCAGCGCCCCGATCACCCCTTCCATCACCTTGGGGCCAGCCCCTTCGGCCATGCCGAGAGTCAGGTTCGGAACCACGATCGCCATCTTCGACTTCAAGCCCAACGCAGTCGCGTGCCGGATCGCCATCTCCATGTCGGCGCCGAACTCCACCACAACCAACACGTCAGGAGCCACCAGCTTCGCGAAGGCGGCGGCCTTCTTGAAGTGCTCCTCGGTGGCCGTGGGGAAGGGCGTCAGCAAGACCTTGTGCTTCTCGCGGTCCTCGGTGCCGGTGAAGCGCCGGAAGGCCTCCTCGGTCGTATGCCCCCAGGTGTAGTCCGCCGTCACGTAGAGGAACTTCTTGCCGGCGAAGTTCTTGTTCATGTAGTCGGCGAGCACCTTGGCTGCCGGCCACGAGTCGTAGCACTCCCGGAAGGTCGTGCGATGCCCCTCTTCGCACGTCGTCGCAGTCGAGTAGGTCAGGGTGCCGAAGAACGGCACCTGGCGATCCCAGCAGACGTGGCCGGCGGCGACCGCTACGCCGCTCGAGCTGCCGCCGAAGACCATCTTCACGCCGTGCTTGTCGATCAGTTCGGCGACGTTCACCTTGGTGACGTCCGGCTTCGACATCGAGTCCCGGATCACCAGTTCGACCCGCTGGCCGAGAATGCCACCGGCGGCGTTCACCTCTTCGACCGCCATCTCGGCAGCGCGCAGCTGGTCGAGGCCTTGGACCGCGTACGGGCCGGTCTTCGGGTAGTTGAAGCCGAGCTTCACCGGTTCCTGGGCGAGCACGGTGAAAGCGAGGAATGGGAGCAAGCAAGCAGTTCGATGCATGGTGGTCCTTCAGGCCGTTCGGTCCTATCGAGGCCCACCACCCCACTGCCCCATAGGGCTTTCCCTACCCGGGTGCACCGCGGACCGGTCCCTCGCCCAACCCGGCCACAGTCGACCATCCGACCTGCAGGCAGCCAGGCGAGGCAACCTTGTCTTCCGCTCCTGCCGAAGGCATCCTGCAGCCATGCGACGTCCACCCCGGCTCGCTGCAGGCCTATGGGTCGCTGCCTTGGCCGCCGCCTGCGCGACGCCGCCGCCGGAACGGCGCGGGCCCGCGGTCGCGCTGCACCGCGTGCTCGGCGTGCAGCTGGCTCCGGACACGGTGGCGCGGCGGGCGCACGGTCTGCTGCGGCTCGGGCCGGCCCTCGACGCCGAGCTGCAGCGTGTCGGCCGCTGGCCACGCACGGGACCGCTCGAGCGCGAGCAGCGTCGCTTGCCCGACCTCGAACGCAGCGCCGCCCTGGTCGGCTCGGGCATGCTGGGCATGGCCCGGGTTCGCTCGATCGACGGGTTGCCGACCGCTTCGAGCCTCGCGACCGGCTTCGTCGAGGCAGCCGCCACGGTCCCGTTCGTGCTCGGCTTCGATCGGCTGCCGCTGCGCGAACGTTCGGATCCCCCGCGTGGCACCCCCCTCGAGGCCGCACCGGGTGGCACCTCGTGGTGGGACCGCTTCGGCCACCGCTTGGGATTCTGACCCGGCTCGCCGCGACGAAGCCGTGACCTGCCTTCGGCTCGTGCTCGAGCCGCGGCCCGTCTAGAACCCTGCCCGTCCTTCCACGCCGAGCTCCCCGATGCAACGACGCTTCGCTCCGTTCCCCCTCCTGCAGGCCGCCTGCCTGCTGTTCACTGCTGCCTCGGCAGCCCAACAGCCGGTGGCCCCCACGACCGGTCGCTCGCTACCGGCCGATCGTGCGACCGGTGCGGCCGCGGTCGACGTCGACGCCACGAAGCGCTGGCTCGGCACGTTGGCCGGCCCCGAGTTCCAAGGGCGCGGCACCGGCCAGCCCGGCTACGAGAAGGCCGCCAACTTCGTCGCGGAGCACTTCCGAAGCCTGGGCCTGCAGGCGCGCGGTGAGAACGACAGCTACTTCCAGACCGTGCCTTGGCAGATGACCAGCGTGCTCTCCGAGGGCACGAAGCTCGAGTTCCGGCGCGACGGGGCAGTCGTGCACACGGTGCCGATGGAGCGACTGGTCGGCAGTGCCACCGTGGCGACGGACGTGCGCGGCAGCGTCGTGCTGCTGCGACCGAAGCTGCTGCCGGTCGAACCACCCGCCGACGGCGAGCAAGGTCGCGGCCGCCGGCGCGCCAGCGTCGAAGTGCAGGGGCTCGAAGCGCTCGACCTCGCCGGCAAGGTCGTCGTCGTCAGCATGCCACCCGCTGGCGAGGACAACTCGGCGGCGGCGATGGCCCGCTTCGCCGTGATCCGCGAACTGCAGGGGAAGAAGTGCGCCGCGGTCCTGTTCGCCGGCAGCGATGCGGTGCAGGGCGGCCTGCGTGGCCGCGGTGGCATGGGGCGCGGCGGTGGTGGCAATCGCGCTGCGGCGGGTGCGGCACGCTCGCCGCTCGACGTCGCGTTCGGCGGCGAGGACTTCGCCTTCCTGCTCGACGCCGCGAACGTCGCGGCCGGAGCCCTCGCGGACCTGCCGGTGCGCACCGACGTGGCCCTCGAGGCCCGGGTCCAGGTGGCGGTGGCCGAGACCCAGGCGCCGGCGATGAACGTGTTCGCCGTGCTGCCCGGCAGCGACCCGAAGCTGGCCGACGAGTACGTGGTGATCGGCAGCCACCTCGACCACCTCGGCAAGGCCGGCGACGTGATCCGGCCGGGCGCCGACGACGACGGCTCGGGCACCACCGGCGTGATGGCGGTGGCGCAGATGCTGGCGAAGAACCCGCAGAAGCCGCGCCGCAGCGTGCTGTTCGTCTGCTTCTCGGGCGAAGAGAGCGGCCTGGTCGGTTCGCGCTGGTTCGCCGACCACTGCCCGATCCCGCTGTCGTCGATCACAGCCGAACTGCAGATGGACATGATCGGCCGCGACGAGGAGGAAGCGCGTGACGGCGGTCGGCTGGTCAACGTCGGCGAGACCGCCGAGCAGAACCGCAACTCGCTGCACCTCGTCGGCACCGAGAAGCTGGCCCCGGCGCTGCACGCCCTGTGTCTCGCCCGCAACGAGATCGCCGGCTTCGAGCTCGAGTTCGACCAGGAATCGTTGTTCGGCCGCAGCGACCACTTCAACTTCGCGCGCCACGGCGTGCCGATCGCGTTCTTCTTCACCGGCCTGCACAAGGACTACCACCAGCCGTCCGACACGCCGGACAAGATCCACTACGAGAAGCTGCTGCGCGTCGCGACCTACGTCTACGACCTGGCGTTCGAGCTCGCCGTGCAGGACTCGCGGCCGGAGGTCGATCCGGTGCTGTGGGAGAAGTTCGGCGGCAAGCAGGGCAAGGACAGCAAGCCGGCGGCGCCGCTCTCGGAGCCCGAGAGCCGCTGACCCAGACTCGTGCAGCGCACGGCACCTGGGCAAGGCCCGGGACCGTGCTCTTGCCTTCAGCTGCCCATTCCCTGCTGGCTGCGGCGCGCCAGCGGCGGGCCGAGGATCTCGCTGAGCACGAAGGCGCGCTTGAGGTCCTTCAGCGCGAAGCGCTTCTGCTCCTCGTGCTGGACGGCCCGCTGCTGGCTGCGGCCCCCGAGCGAGCCGAGCTCGCGCGACGGGCCGGTGGTTTTCACGTGGCGCTGCGCCAGCTGTTCGCCCACGTGCGGGTCGACGTGGGTCGTCAGCTTGCGCGTCTGGGTCGTCGGCACGACCGGCACCGGCGCCCGCTCCGGCTCGACGCGGTTGCGCTGCACGACCGGTGCTGGCCGCGGCGCTTCCGCGGCGGGAGCGGAGCGCTGCTCGGCCTCGCGCAGGATGCGCCGCATCTCGGCGGCGATCTGCTCGGCGGACGGACCGGACGAAGCAGGCGGGGCGTTGGGCTCGCTGCGGCGAAGCGGCTCGGGAGCCGGCTGCCGGGCCGGCGTGCGATTCTGACGCTGCTTCCGCATGCGACCGATGTTGCCGATCATGCCGGCGATCCAGGCGATCGCGACGAACAGCAGGATCGGGTTCTGCCGCAGGAACTCGAACAGACGACCCACGGCTCACTCCTGCCCGCGCATCTTCGTCTTCTGGCTCTCGGTCGACAGGTGCGCCTCTTCGCCGGCGGCGATCTGCGAACGCATGCGCGTGTCGGCCTCGAGGTTCTTGATCTTCTGGTAGTCGAGGATGCCGAGGTGGCCGCTGCGGAACGCTTCGGCCATCGCCTGCGGCACTTCGGCCTCGGCGAGCACCAGC
>JAEUHU010000240.1 GCA_016793305.1 Planctomycetota bacterium | reverse complement strand
GCAGGAGGCGAACTGGCGCACCGACATGCACCACTTCGAGGACAAGAAGCTGCGCAACTGGGCCAGCTACAACCCGCAGGTGGCGCGCGACGACGTGTTCATGCTCGGCGTCTCGCCGGACGTGAAGGACAACAAGGTCGCGGTGGTGCGGTCGTCGTCGGCGGTGATGGTGTCGTCGACCGACAGCCAACGCGCGATCGCCTACAAGCAGCAGTTGACGGTCGCCGCGAACGGCATGAACGGGCAGTGCTTCAACACGCACTTCGCCCACACGGTGCGCAAGACCGAGACGCGCAAGTGCTCGGACTGCCACCTGAGCGACTCGAACGACAACAACGCGTGGCTCGCCCAGACCTACCTGATGGGCACCAACTACGTGAACTTCTTCGGCATGTATGCCTACGTCGGCGAGGGCAACGGCGGTCTCGAGGCGGTGAAGATCACCGAGTGGCCGGAGCCGCAGGCGGTGATCGGCAGCAACCTGCACCGGATGGCCTTCCCCGACGAGTACCGCGCGCACGAGGCGTCGGGCCGCAAGCTGCACGAGGCGCACCACCACGGTGGTCGGGTGCGCAGCCTCGAGGTGCGCGCCGAGTACCTCTACACCGCGTCGGGCGAGGACGGCTTCCGCGTCTACGACATCGCCAACGTCGCCAACAAGAACTTCAGCGAGCGCATCGTCACGGCCCCGGTCTCGCCGCTCGGCCAGGACACGCACGTGAAGACGCGCTTCGCCACCTGCGTGGCGCTGCCGACCAACATGTCGATCAGCATGGCGCGGCCGTGGATCGCCGAGAACCGCGAGCAGAACTACCCGTACCAGGGCCGCGACCAGAACCTGCACGAGAGCTACCGCTACGCCTACGTCAGCGACCGCTTCGAGGGCCTGATCCTGGTCGACATCGACTGCCTGACCGACGGCGACCCCGACAACAACTTCACGAAGCGCGCGCTGACCTTCAACCCGGGCGGCCAGCTGGACGGCGCCGAGCACGTCGCGATCGCCGGCGCCACGGTCTACGTCTGCTGCAAGAAGGGCCTCGTCGTGATCGACGTGATGGACCCGCTGCAGCCGCGCATCGTCGCGACCGTGCCGCTGAACGAGCCGCGCGCCGCCGCGATCCAGTTCCGCTACGCGTTCGTGGTCGATCGCGACGGCCTGAAGGTCGTCGACGTGACGATGCCGGAGCGTGCCAAGCTGGTGGCGGGTGCCGGGGTGCCGCTCGCCGACGCGCGCGACGTCTACCTCGCTCGTGAGTACGCCTACGTCGGTGCTGGTGCCGACGGCCTCGCGATCGTCGACATCCAGAAGGCGGAGCAGCCGCGCCTCGTGACCAAGTTCACCGCCGACGGCGCGCTCACCGACGTCAACCAGGTCAAGGTCGGCATGGTCAACGACAGCGTCTATGGCCTCGTCGCGGACGGGAAGTCGGGCTTCCACGTGCTGCAGCTGGTGACGCCGGAGGACGGCGGACGCAGCGCCTACGGCTTCTCGCCGGAGCCGCGGCCGAAGTGGATCGCCGGGCACGAGACGCACGGGCCGGCGCTGGCGATCGCCAAGGGCCTCGAACGCGACCGCGCGGTCGACGAGTCGGGGCACCAGGTGTCGATCTTCGGGCGCATCGGCGGCCGGCCGTTCACCCTCGCCGAGATGCGCAAGCTCTACCTGCGCCCCGACGGCACACCGTTCGTCGTGCCCGACCGGGTGCCCGCCGGCTGGAAGCCGCCCGCACCCGCGAAGAAGTGACCGAAGCGCTCGCCGGCCGGCGGGCGCCAGATGTTCCACCCGCTCTCTCCGCTCCGTCCGCCCTTCCCTTCGCCATGAAAGGTCAGAGTCCCGAGTCTCCGTTGGATCTGTTGATCGTCGGTGGTGGCCCGTGCGGCACCGCCGCGGCGTGGCGTGCCCACGAGCTGGGCCTGTCGCTGCTGGTGATCGATCGCGACTGCATGCTCTCGATCGTCAAGGAGTGGAGCGAGCACGTGCCGCCGAAGATCGTCGACGCGGACTACGGCGACTGCACCGACCTGCAGTTCCCGAGCGGTGGGGCGCTGATCGCGCAGCTGCCCTACGAGGACCAGACGCCGTCGACGCAGCTCTACGAGAAGTGGATCAAGGTCTTCGACGACAACAAGGTGCCGTATCGCAACGGTGTCGAACTCGGCGGTGTCGAGCGCCTGCCGAACGGCGTGCTGGCCGCGGAGTGCATGGAGCTGCAGACGCAGGCCAAGACCAAGGTCTACGCGAAGAACGTGCTGCTGGCGCTCGGCAGCGGTTCGCCGACCAAGGTGCGCCTGATGGGCGACGGGCTCGGCATCCGCTACAAGCTCGGTGACTCGAACGACTTCGTCGGCGCGCCGGCGTGTGTCGTCGGCGGTGGCATGTCGGCGGCCGAGGCGGTGGTGACGATCGCGCTCAGCAAGGCCGCGGCGAAGGACACCAGCGACGTGTTCTGGTGCTATCGCGGCCGTGGCATGCCGAAGGTGGCGCAGGGCAAGGCGCTCGCGGCGAAGTTCTACGAAGCGTGGACGCAGGGCAACATCCGCTACCTGCCGCTCAGCGAGCCGCTCGCCGTGTTCAAGGACGAGAAGGGCAAGGAGCTCGTCGCCGTGAAGACCAAGCGCGTCGAGCAGAGCGGCCAGCCGCCGGAGCTCGTCTGCTACGAGTTCGAGAAGAAGCAGGTGTTGGCCCTGATCGGCAGCGAACGCCCGGTCGACCTGCTCGGCTCGATCGGCATCAAGGAGTTCGCCGCCGCCGACGCGCCCGCCAAGAAGCGCCTGGCCGTCAACGCGCTGCGCGAGTCGCAGGTCAAGCAGGTGTTCCTGGCCGGTGGCCTGCTGCACCCGGCCTACATCGAGACCAACGACTTCCGTCCCGACGCGCTGCAGTCGACGGTCAAGGAGAGCGACACCTGCTTCAAGCGGGCGATGATCGAGGGCGTCGCGATCGCCGAGACCGTGTTCCAGCGCGGCAAGCAGGGCGTCAGCGACGAAGCGATCCGGCAGCAACTGGTGAAGCAGAGCCAGACCGTGCCGCCGCCGCCGCCGAAGCCGGTCGCTCCGGCCGCGGTCGAACCGGCACCGGCTCCCGTGCCGCAGCAGGGCGCCGCGTTCGTGCACATCGGTCCCGGCGAGAACGCCGCGAAGACGGACCACTTCTTCCCGGTCGGCGACAGCGTGGTCGGGCGCGCCTCGGGCCGCGTCGTGCTCAGCGGCGATGCGTTGCTGCTCGACCAGCACGCGGCGTTCCGCATCGACGGCGAGGAGTGCTACGTGACCAACCAGCCGTTCGGCGGCGAGTGCTACGTGCGCATCAGCGCCGAACGCACGCTGCAGCCGGGCACGGTGGTGGTCGCCGGGCGCCAACGACTGCGCGTCGACGTGGTCGAGGGCAAGGTGGTGCTGGCGCGTCTCGACGGACAGGGCAATGTCGCCCGGCAGCTGCCGCTGGCCCGCGAGGAGCGCAGCATCGGGCGTGACGATCTCGATCCGCGCGACTTCGCGCTGTCGCGCAGCCACCTGTCGGCGACCGACGCCGGCGGCGTCGCGCGCGTGCGCGACACCAGCCGCAACGGCACGTTCCTCGAGTTGCGCGGCTCGCTGCGCCTGAACGAAGGTGACGAGGTGTGGATGGGCGAGCAGCGCTTCCGCTTCGTCGAGATGCGCAGCGAATTGCTGGTCGGCGCTGGCACCGGTTCGATCGCCAGGGCTGCAGCTGCGGCACCGTCGGTGCACCAGACGCAGACCCTGCAACGCAGCGCTGCCCAGGCTCCGGCGAAGCCCGCCGCGGCCAGTCCCGCGCCGGCACCCGCCGCGGCCGCGGCTCCTGCGCCGGCGGCCGCACCGGTCGCGGCGCCGAGCGGCGAGCCGGCGATCGTGCTGGCCGACGGCAGCAAGCTGCCGGCCGGCAGCGACAAGCCGATGGCCAGCTACCTCGCCGAAGCGGGGGCTGCCACCGACGACTCCGGCAGCATCGGCGGCAAGTGCCAGACCCTCTGGGAGTGCTGGAACCCCGAGGAGCCGAGCGACAGCGGTGGCAGCTGCGGCAAGTGCGTGGTCACCGTGCTCGACGGCATGCAGAACCTCGGCGAGGCGTCGTCGAAGGAGAAGAACACGATCAAGAAGATCAACAAGAAGCTCGGCGGCAAGCTCGACGAGGCGAAGTGCCGCCTCGCCTGCCAGGCCGTCGTGAAGGGCCCGGTGAAGATCCAGCCCACCGGCAAGACGGACGGCTGACATGCTGCGATCGCTGGCGCTGCTGTTCCTCTGCTGTGTCGGCGTGGTCGGCACCACGGCCCTGGACTCGCTCGGCGGTGCGCCGCCGGCGAAGAAGTTCAGCCACCGCGAACATGTTCCCGCGGTCTGGTTCGAGCAGGGCGACGCCGAGACGTGGCGCGACTGCCGCGGCTGCCATCGCTTCGACGGCAAGCAGCTCGTCAGCACCCCGCAGCGCGAGTGCGACCAGTGCCACGCCGGCCGCGGCCTGCTGACCCGCGAGTTCGCCGAGGGCTGGAAGGACGACCTGTCCGGCCACAGCACGCGTACCCGTGAGGCGTTCCGCCACCACACGCACGCGGCGTTGGAGTGCCGGCAGTGCCATCTGCCGAAGGACGCCGAGTTCGGCAGCGAGGATCTGCGCATCACCACCGGACCCGGCACCTGCCTGCCGTGCCACGAGGCGGGCCGCGTCGACGCGACCGCGATCGGCACGTTCCGTTGGTTCGGTGGGGCGGCCGACGCCGCCCTCGCCGCCGAACTCGGGGTGCCGGTGTTCCAGAAGCCGAGCGATCCTGCGGCCTACGCGCAGCGCCTCGTCTCGGTGTTCGCGGGGCCGGATGGAGGCCTCAACACGAAGCCGCTGTCCGTCGGTGGCGACTTCCACCACGGCGACCACCTCGGCATCGTCTGCGCCGACTGCCACAAGAACATTCCGACCGCGTCGGCGACCGAGGTCGGCACCGGCGCGATCCCGCTGACGGCTTGCAAGAACTGCCACGTGCGCGACGCCAACGGCACGGCGGCGACCGCGGCGGAGCAGGGCCAGAAGCGCCCGCGCGAGCTCGGCTCGCTCGGCACGTTCCTGCACCGCGATCACTACCGCTGGCAGACCGGCACGAAGAAGCCGGGCGTCTGCACCGAGGCGGCCTACACGGCGATCGAGAAGGGGTGCGCCTCCTGCCACACCTACGTGCCGTCGCCGGGGGGGCTCGCCGAGCGCGACTTCCCGTTCGGCAAGGACCTGTCGAAGGAGCGCTACCTCGGCTGTGCCAGCTGCCACGACGTGCCGGGCTGGTCGACCGGTGAGACCGCGACTGCGCCGCTGCACAGCTCGTCGTCGCCCGCCGCGGCGAACGGAGCCGGCTGGCAGGCGTGCACGTCGTGCCACCGCTTCGGCAGCGCCGACTTCGTGCACGAACGGCCGACCACCGAAGTGCAGCGCTGGAGCGAGCGCACGTTCGTGTTCCCGGCCAACACGCATCCCGACATCACCACGCGCGGCATCCTGGAGGCGCAGCAAGGGGGGCGGGCGCCGATCGCCAAGTGCCAGGACTGCCATCGGGCCCGTGTGCCCGAGCTGTCGTCGCGGCTCGTGCAGAAGACGTTCCGGCACGACGTGCATCTGCCGGCGAACGCGCCCGCCGCTGCTTGCCTCGAGTGCCATCCGACCGCGGCGACCGCCGCCGACGGCCCTGGTCTAGCACCCGGCGATTTCCGCACCTACACGCTGGCGAGTTGCACCAAGTGCCACTGGGGCGGCAACGTCACCGAGGTGGGCGTGCCCGATGCGCGGCCGGCCCAGAAGCGCGTGGTCGCGTTCCCGCACGGGCCGCACGTGGCCTCGGCGAAGCAGGCCTGCACCGAGTGCCACGCGCTCGGCGCCGACGGTGTCGACGTCGCCACCAAGCCCGAAGCGGCGGCGTGCAGCCAGTGCCACGACCACCAGGAAGGCGGCTCGCGCGCCGAGAAGCTGTTCGGCGAGCAGGTGAAGAGCTGTGCGAAGTGCCACACCGATCCTGGGGTGGGCCCGGCTCCGGCGACGGCGAAGAACCTCGCGGCGATCCCGCCGGTGCGCGGCTCGGCGGTGGCTGGTGCCGATCGGCGCTATCGCGTCGAGCAGGACGTGTTCGCCGGCTTCGCCGACGCGCAGTTCCACCCGCTCGGCACGAAGTGCAGCGAGTGCCACAAGGACGAAGCCCTGCTGCCAGCGGAGCTGCCGATCACCGACCATCTGGCGGCGAGCCAGGCGCAGACGTACCACGGGCCGGGCCGGAAGGAGCCAGCCGACTGCCTGCGCTGCCACTGGAAGCCGGTCGGGCAGTGGCCGGCCGCGGTCAACGGCTCGCAGGCGGCCCAGGCCGACAAGGACGTGCGCTTGCGCCCCGAGGCGAAGGCGACGCGGCAGCGGTTCGGCAACCAGGCGACGGGCTATCCGGGCGGGGACGAGGCGAAGGGGTAGGGTCGGCGCACCAGGCCGGTCGACGGCGTCACTCGTCTCGTTCGAGCGCGCGCACGTCCTCGAGATCCTGTGGTCGCGCGACCTTCTTCTTGTTCACGATCAGGTCGGCGCGCGACAGGTAGGCCACGGCGACGTCCCCGTAGTGGGCTGGAACCCGCCGCTCCCAGCACGACGGGAACTGCAGCCCATCGACCATGGTCAGGATGTCGATACGGCTCGGAGGCAGGCCGATCTGGTAGATGGTGCCAGGTATGGCGAAGTCCTCTGGTGTGACGCCGTGGCTCTGAAGTGGCGCTCCGAATGCGGCCAGGGCAGCGAACGCCCTTGCTGCGTTGTCTGAGGTGGGATCGATCCAGACGTCGAGATCCTTGGTGAACCGAGGGCGCGCGTGGAACGTCACGGCGTAGCCGCCAACGATCAGGAATCGCACGTCATGGGCGGACAATGCGGCCAACAGATCTTTGAAGTCGCGATTCATCCGGATTGCCGCCCTTGATGGTGATGGCGTCCAGGGTCATGCCCCACAGCACCTCGACCCGCTCCTCTCCCGTCATCGAACGCCAGAACTCTCGGTCGAACGCCTCCGGGTCTTCCCCCGGCCGTACGAGTCGACCAGTGCAGTGTCGCTGCGGTGTCTGGTCTGGGTCTGGCATGTCGCTAGAGAGTAGCCAGTCGAGCGACTTGGCGTAGCAGCAGTTCGAGGTGCCCACTCGTACGCCGGCGCCCAGCGGACGGTTTCGCTGCGGCAACCTACCGCCAGTGGAACTGCTTCTTCAGGTGGCACTCTCGGCACGACGGGTGCGCGTCGTCCGGGATCGGCGTCGTCTCGATCGCCTTCGCCGTCGCGAACGACTTCGCATCGTGGCAACTTGCACAGGTGAGGTCGTCGCCGCGATGGCCGGGCGACCAGTGGCTGAAGCCGCCGTTCTGCGGCCAGCTGCGGACCGGGCGTTCGGGCACCGGCGCCGCCCGGCCCGGCAGCTGCGTGCCGGGTGGCACCGCGGACGCCAGCAGGAACGAGTTGCTGCGCGTGGCCTCGGCCGGGTGGCACTGCTTGCAGCTGTTGCCGCCGACGTGCTCGTGCCCGGCGTGGCAGGTGCGGCAGTCCAGCGCCGCGGGCAGCGTGCGCGGCACCGCGGCGTAGGAACTCGCCCCCGCGGGAGTCGTGAACTCGTGGCAGGTGAAGCAGCCCTCGGCCAGCTTGCCGCCCGCGGCGCCGAACAGGGCGCTCTGCACGTGCGCGTCGTGGGGGAAGTCGACCGACGGAGCGCTGGCGATGCGTTCGGGCTGCAGCGGCACCTGCACCGCGGTGAGCGCCAGCGGCCTGCCGCCGTCCTCGTGGCACTTCGCACACGCCTGCTGCGCCTCGGTCCCTTCGGGCCAGTGGTAGCTACCGGCCGCGGCCGGCTGCAGCGCCTTGCTGCCACGCAGGTCGCCGTGGCACGACAAGCAGCCGGCGCCGGTGTCGATGCTGACCTCGCCGCCGCGGCCGCGCGGTGGTTGCAGGGCTCCCTCAGCGGCGTGCAGCGCATGCCAGAACGGGCGCGCCGGCCGCGGCTCGGCCGCGCGCACCGTGCCGGTCACGTGGCAGCTCGTGCATTCGCGGCCGTTGGCATGGGCCTCGAACTGGGCTGCGTGCGAACGCGACGGCGAGGTGTAGCGCGCCCGTTCGGCGGCGTACTGCTCGGCGGT
Organism: Planctomycetota bacterium; assembly: GCA_016793305.1. Next base: position 2,857 of record JAEUHU010000240.1, on the reverse strand, counting down.
GAACGACGGCCGCGTCACGGTGCGGAACTCCGGGCCGACCACCTCCCGCCCGTCGCGCTGCGTCGTCGCGTGGCACACGCGGCACTGGCTGTCGGGGGCGTCGCTGCCGTGCCAGGTGACCTTCCACTGGTGCGCGTCGGTGGCACGGAAGCGCTGTTGCTCGGCCGCCGTCATGTGGTGCGGAGCACCGCCGGGCACGTGGCAGGCCGCACACGTCTCGTACGGCACCGCGGTGAAGTCCTGCTGCGTCGGATCGCCGGGCAGGCCGGCGAGGGCGCGACTCCTGCCGTCTTCGTCGGGCCGGTGGCAGATCGTGCACGGGATCTCCTTCGCCACGTGCACGTCGTGCGGGAAGCGGAAGTCGTCGATCGCCTGCGTACGCGTCACCACCACGATCTTCGGCAGCTTCGCCCGGAATGCGTCGAGATCGAAGGGCGTGCCGGGCTCCGCATGGCACGCCGCACAGTCGCCGGTCAGCTGCGCACTGGCGGGCTTGAACGCGTCGCGACCTTGGTGGTCGGTGTGGCAGACGACGCAGAAGCCCTCGCCGCTCTGGACGCCGGCGACCACGCCGAGCTGGCCGTCGCCCACGTACGGGTGGCGCCAGCTGTCCTTCGCCGCGAGGTCGCCGTGGCACTGCAGGCACTTGCTCGCCGGAGCGCCACTGCCGAACGCGTGGCACGCGGCGCAGCCCTGCTCCTTCGCCACCTCGATGCAGCGAGCGAGGCCCTGGTGCACGTCGCCGGGAGGAGCCGTGCCGGCGGCCGCGGCGAGCACCAGCGCGTGCGACGGCTGCAGTGGACCTGGGTCGGCGAGCGGGTCCATCACCGCGGCGACGAACGTCGCGGCGGTCACCAGCACGCCAGCGGCGACGATCGCCACGCGGTTCGCCGCGTGCAGCAGCGGGAAGCGACCGAAGCCCACTTCGCGGCGCACCATCGCGTCCGGGTCGTTGTCGAACGCGCCCTTGCCGGGCTTCTTCCACCAGAACGCCTGCCGCTCGAGTTCGAGCTCGAGCGTCGCTTCGCCCTCGGTGAGCTTGGCGCGCAGCACCGACGTGCCGAACACCAGCATGGCTCCGTCGCGGATCGGCGTCGGTGCGGTGACGCGCTTGCCGTCGAGCCACGTGCCGCTCACCGAGCCGAGGTCGCGCACGGTGAACACGCCGTCGAAGGCGATCTCCAGGTGGCGGTCGGCGACCACCGCGTCGTCGACGACCACGTCGCTGCCGGTGCGTGCGCCGAACGTCACCGGGCCCGGGCCCGCGCGCAGCTGGTTGCCGTTCTGGGTGACGACGATCGTGGGCGTTCCCATCTCAGAGTCCTCGCCGTCGGTCGAACAGGCTCTGCGGCTCGCGCCGCGTGATCGCCGTGGTGGGGCAGTTGTAGACGCAGGCCTCGAACGGCAAGCCGGCGCACAGGTCGCACTTCAGCGTCTTGCCGGCGACGGCGGTCAGTTTGCCGCCAGCACCCGCGGAGCGCTGCGTCTCGGTCGTCGGCTGTGGCGGAGCGCTCGCGGGCTTCTGTCCACCGCCGAACAGCTTGCCGAGCAGCGGCAGGCGCGCGAAGAAGGACGGCTCGGGCGGCGGGGCCGGCTTCGGCTCGACGAGGCGGATCACGCCGTAGGGGCAGCCGTCGATGCAACCGGCACAGCCGACGCAGTTGTCGTACTCGAAGCGCACACGGCCCTGCGGATCGCGGCGGATGGCCGCGTACTCGCACGACAACATGCACTGCGGCGTCTCGCAGTGGTAGCAGGCGGTGACCAGCACTTCGTCGGTCGCGACCGGCGTGCCGACCTTGCTGAGGCGCGGCTCGTGGTCGTCGTGCACCGCGACGCACGACTCGACGCACATGTTGCAGCGCACGCACTTCTGCCGGTCGATGACCAGGGCGCGGCCGCCCTTCACCGACTCGCGCTCGACCATCACGTGCAGTTCGTCGAGCTGGCCGCGCGTGCCGACGTCGGCGGCGCTGCCGGTGCGGGCGGCCTCGGCTTCGTCGCGGCCGATCAAGCGGTTGGCGGCGCGCAGCAGCGAGCTCTGCTGGCTGCCTCCGAGCTTCGCGAACGCACGGGCCGGCAGCCGCACGAGGGCCGTGCGCATCAGCGCCTTGTAGTCGGCCGGCCAGCGTGGATCGCCGGTCGCGACCGCGTGTTCGCCGAAGGTCGCGTTGCCCTTGTAGAAGGCCAGCGTGCGCTCGCCGGCTTCGCCTGCGACCACGCAGGCGATCGCGCCGGCGCGGACCAGGAACACGGCGTCGACCGGCTCGCCGGCCTTGGCGATCACGGTGCCTTCGTCGGCCGTGACCAGTTCCGCGGCCTGCTGCAGGGCGAGCACCGCCGGTTCGTCCAGATCGCGGCACAGCGACGTGGCGCGCAGGTGCAGCGGCAGCTCCGACCGGTAGGCCTCGTCGATGCGCTCGTGGAACGTCTCGTCCTCGGCGTAGAGCTTGGTCAACAGGCGCGCCTCGATGGCGGCGAGGCGCGACGGCGCCGTGGCGCGGTAGCTGGCCAGGGCCGCGTGGTGGCTGTGCGTGCTGGCCTCACCGAACCAGTCGCCGGGGCCGTAGCTGCGGTGGCGGAACACGTCGCGCCCGCTGCGGGCCTGCACCGCTTCCACTTCGCCCTGCAGCACGACGAACAGCTCGGTCGTCAGGTCGCCCTGCGCGAGCAGCGTCTCGCCGGGTTCGACCTGCAGGAAGCGCACGAAGCCACTGCGCTTGCCGATCGCCGCGGGCCAGCTGCCCGGCTGGGTGTTCGGCTCGGGCCACTCGAGGCGCGCCTTGGCGATGTCCGCCTCGCGGCGCACGTTCGCGAGTTGCTCTTCGTCGACGTCGGCGAACAGCCGCGTCGCCAG
>JAEUHU010000203.1 GCA_016793305.1 Planctomycetota bacterium | reverse complement strand
TCGAAGGACGATCTGGCGCTGCTGCTCGGGTGAGCCTCACCGCCGCCGCAGCAGCGTCAGCGCCTCGATGTGCTCCGTGTGCGGGAACAGGTCGCACAGCTCCACCGCTTCGACCGCGTAGTGCGGATCCAGCGCCGCCAGGTCGCGGGCCAGCGACTCGAGGGAACAGGACACCAGCAGCACGCGCGGTGGGGCGGCGGCGACGATGGCCGCCGCACCCTGCGCCTGCAGACCGGCCCGCGGCGGGTCGGCGAGCAGCAGGTCGCACGCCGGCAGCGGCGAGGCGCCGAACGGTTCCTCGCGCACTTCGGCGCGGCCGGCGAAGCCGTTCGCTTCGAGGTTGTGGCGCGCATCGCCGCACGCACTCGGCGAACTCTCGACGAGCGTCACGTGCGCAGCACCTGCCCGCAGCAGCCGCAGCGCGAACGTGCCGACGCCGCCGTAGCCGTCGACGATGCGCAGCCCAGCGACCGGGCCGAGCAGCGCCAGGGCTGGCTTGAACAGCACCGCCTCGGCGTGGCGGTGCAGCTGGTAGAAGCTGCCGAACGAGACCCGCAGCCGCAGGTCGCCTTGGTGGTCGGTCTGGAACGCCTGGCCGCGCAGCACCTCGGTGGTGGGGCCGAGCAGCACGTTGCCCTGCTGCGGGTTGACGTTCAGCACCGTGCCGACCAGCGGCAGCACCTTGCCCTGGTCGTCGCGCAGGTCCTCGGCGATCCGCCACAGTCCCTTCGCGAGGCGCTCGCGTTCGGAGAACTGCGCGCGCGTGACCACCACACCGACCAGCAGTTCGCGGCTGCCCGGCATCAGCCGCGCCCGCACGGCCCGCACCAGGCCGTTGCCGGTCTCCTCGCGATAGACCGACACGCCGAGGTCGCGCAGCAGGGCACCGGCGCGCACGCCGAACGTGGTCAGCGCCTTGTGCTGCAGTCGGCAGTCGGCGATCGGTTCGATCGTGTGGCTGCCACGGCGGTAGATGCCGAGCTGCAGCGAGCCCTTCACCAGCTGGGCCGGATACAGGATCGCGGTGCGATCGTGCCGAGGCGGGCGCGGCGGTGGGGTGACCTTCGGCACGCTGCTACCGAGGAACGTGGCCAGCAGTTCGGCGGCGCGCTGCTGCTTGTGCTCCAGCTGGGCGCCGATCGGCTGGTCGAGCAGCGAGCAGCCACCGCAGGTGCCGAAGTGGAGGCAGGACTGGATCGCGTCGTCGCGCACGCCCCGCAGCTTACGAGCCGGGCCGCATGCGGGCCCGTGTTCTCCGGCCGGTGCCGAGCCCGGCCACCGGTCTCACTGGAACTGCACGGCGAACACGTTGGTCGGCTCGAGCACCACGTAGGGCAAGGTGGTGTCCAGCACGCCGGCCTGCATGTACCACTGCAGACCACCCCACCAGCTCGGGTAGTTCGGGTAGTCGACCCGCGCGATTCCGGTGACGGGGTCGTTCTGGATCCAGCGCCAGTCGACGATCAGCTCGAAGCCGTTGTTGCCGATGCCGAGGTCGACGATGTACGGGATGCTGGTCGGCAGGTTGCTGAGGCTGAAGCCGACCAGCGACATGGCGTGCCCGGTCGACGAGCCGGCGTGCACGTAGACGTTGGCCTGGAAGTACTGCGGAACTTCCTCTTCGGTGAAGAGCTTCGGGGAGCTCGGCGGGACCAGTTCGATGCTGATCGGGTTGCTGGCGATCGCCGGGTTGAGGACCCCGAACTGATAGGTGCCAGGCGCACGACCCGGGCGCGGGTGCACTTCGATGTGCTGGTTGTCGAGCACGCGGAAGTAGCCGCCATCCCAGTCGAACTTGCTGTGGCCGCCGCTCAGATCCGGGCCGAGGTAGAACAACTCGACCCAGGCCAGGTGGTCGCCCGTGAGCACGACGCCCCGGTCGGTCAGGGTCGGCAGCTGCGGTGGCGTGGCCGGCACGTCGAGCACCGGGAACGGCAACACCGGGAACACCGCGGTGGTGCTGAACAGTTCGACCGGGCCGGTGATCGCGATCGTGCGGTTGGTGGGCTGTTGCGTGACGGTCGCGGCGAACGCGCCGTACCAGCCGATGTAGGTGTTGGTCTGGTTGCTGCCGCCGCCGATCTGGGCCGCTGTGGTGTTGGTCAGCGTGACGTTGCCGCCGGCGTTGAGGCCGTCGCCGACCAGCGTCGCGGTGACGTTCTGGTAGTAGCGCCAGTGGCTCGGATCGATGATGCCGCCGTTCTGCGCGTAGGCGCTCGGCAGCAGCTGCAGCACCGGGCTGCCGACCGGCGGGTGGCCGGCCTGGCCCGGATCGATGCGGTTCTGGAACGTGATCGTCGCCTGCCAGGCGTCGTCGAGCTGCGACAGCCGGGCGAGGCGGCCGGTCGCGGTCGCGGTGCCGTCGGCGTGCTCGGTGAAGCGCGCCGAGGGCACGAACACGTAGTCGGAGCCGAGACCCGGCATCACCATCGCGCGACCGGCCGTGAGCGTCGTGCGGGTCGTGTCCGGCAGCGGGTGCGTGGCGAAGAACTCCTTCTCGACCGGCAGTTCGATCGCCAGCGTCGCCGTGCCGGTCGGGTTGATCGGGTAGGTGTGCTGGTGGGTCACCTGCACGGTGAACTGGCCCTGCACGCCGAGGGCGCCGTTGCGGTTGTTGGCGCCGACGCCGACCTGGATCGGGGAGCTGCTGGCGAGGCTGAGGTTGAAGCCGTCGAAGTCGCGCGTGCCGAGCAGCACGCCGCTCGCCTGCGTGTAGTAGACGAACGTGGCCGGGTCGATCGAGCCGGTCGGGACGTAGGCGCTGCCCTGGAGCTGCAGATCGGGCATGCCGGCCGGCGGGTGGCTGGCATCGCCCGGCTGCACCCGGCCCGACAGCTGGATGTCGATCAGGAACGCCGAATAGACACTCGACGCGCCGAACACGCGGCCGGTGAGGCGCGCGGTGCCGTCGGGCAGCTCGGTGAACTGGCCGCCGCCGGCGATCAGGAAGTCGGAGCGCACGCCCGGGATGTCCCAGACGAAGCCGCCCGGCAGGACCGCGACGTTCGGGTCGGCGATCGCCTCACGGACGGCGTGGTAGGTCGGCTGTTGGGCGACGAGGGCGATGGTCGTGGCGAGCAGGACGGCGAGTGGACGGATCATCGAGGAAGGAAGGATCGCAGGAGTGGCGCCGGATCAACCGGAGACGCGCGCGGATGTGACGGGAGAAGGGTACCTCGCACCGCAATCGCGGTCGGGGCACGTCCCCGGCGGCGGAGCGCGCCCGAGAACGGTGCTGCTTTGCCGACGTTGCCATGGCGTGGAAATCGTCTGCCTCGAACCGAGACCGAAGCGCCCCGCGCGGCCCGCGGCGCACTACACTGCGGCCTTCCCATGAGCGCTTCCGAGCCGTCGCCGGATCACGCGTCACCAGCAGCCGCCGGACCCGCGGCCGAGCCACCGTCCCCTGTCGACGCCGCGGCGATGACGTCGGACCGCATGCCGCTGCGCACACCGCCGCCGGCGGGCTCGTTCGGGCTGGCACTGTTGCTCACCGCCGGCTTCGTGCTGTTCGCCTTGCGCGCGGGCCCGAACCCCGAAGCCAGGTTCGGCGGGCCCTTCGTGCCGCCAGCGTTCGACGACCCCTCGGGCCTCGACGCGACCAACCCGATGGACTCGTCGTCGCGCGGTCGCCGCCGCCTCGGGAACGGTCGCCGGCGTGGTGGTGCCACCGTCGCCACCGCGTCGCCGTTCGAACGCTTCCTCCAGACGGCGTCGCGCGACGTGCGATCGGCCGGGCAGCGCGAACAGCGCCGCGACCTGGGGTCGCTCGACCTCGCGGCGTTCGGCGTGGCGCGCGACGCGGCCGCGTGTGCAGCCCCCCTGCGCCAGTTGCTGCGCAGCCCGCAGCTGGCCGAGGCGCAGCTCGTGCGCTACGAGGCGCTCGGCCGGCCTGCGTTCCTGTGCGCCATCGCCGAGCTCATGACGTTCGACTACGACGACTCCGCCGACTGCCGCTGCGCCACGCTGGCGCACCAGGTGCTCGGTCGGTTCGTCGGCTCGACCCAGCTCGAAGTGGTGTCGAGCGGCAGCGCGCCGAGTGAGAGCGAGATCTGCCGCTACCTGGCGGTGGCCGACGCGTGGCGGCAGCTCGCGGAACGGTTCGCGTGCGACGAAGACAGCTACCGGGCGATGCGCGCCGAGGCTGGCAAGGGCGCGGTCGACGACGCGTCCGCCGAAGGACCACGATGAGTGCCACGCACTACGGGGGCGTGCCGATCGGGCGCTTCCTGATCGCGACCGCGACCGCCGAGGAATGGGTTTCGCTCGGCGCGCCGGCCCTGGTGCTCGGCGTCGGCAAGGTCGCCGCGGCCACGACGCTCTACGCGCACCTGGTGGCGCAGGCAGCCGAGCGACCTGTCGCGGGCGTCCTGCTCTACGGTGTCGCCGGCGCCTATCCGGAACGCCATCGCCGCACCGCTCCGCCGGTCGGCCCGGGCGGCCTCTGCGTCGTCACCAGCGACCAGCTCGCCGACGAAGGCGTCGACACGCCGGACGGCTTCGTCGACCTCGGCGCGCCGGCGTTCGGGCGCAGCCTGCCGCTGGTCGACACCGGCCCGTTCCCGGCCAACCCGCGCATGGCCGCCGACGCGGCGGCGCGCCTTGGCGTGCCGTTGGTGCGCGGGGCCACCGTCAGCACCTGCAGCGGCACCGACGCGCGGTCGCAGCAACTGCACGAACGGACCCGCGCCGACGTCGAGACGATGGAAGGGGCGGCCATCGCCGCGGTCTGCCGGCGTTGCGAAGTGCCGCTGCTGCACGTGCGCGCGATCAGCAATTGGACCGGCGATCGCGGCCGTGGGGCCTGGAACCTCGGGGCGGCGATCGACGCGCTGCGGGTCGGTATCGCGCGGCTCTGCAGCTGAGCCGTTGCCGGTCGCGCGGGGCGACTTCGTTATGCTCCCCGCGCTTCCCATGAGCGAGTCCACCGCCGATCCCGATCTCTGCTCGGATCCCCTGCTGCGCACCGTGCCGACGATCGAGGGCTTCAAGGTCCTGAACGGGGTCGTGCTCTACGCGAAGGTCGGCCAGGGCGGCATGGGTGCGGTCTACCGCGGCCGCCACGTCACGCTCGACGTCGACCTGGCGGTGAAGTGCCTGAAGCCGCAGCTGGCCGCGGAGTCGCCGGACTTCGTGGTGCGCTTCGAACGCGAGGCGCGGCTCGCCGCGAGCTTCGACCACCAGAACCTCGTCAGCGTGCGCGACGCCCAGCACAAGGACGGCCTGCACTGGCTGGTGATGGAGTTCGTGCGCGGCGAGTCGGTGCGCGAACGCGTGCAGCGCAAGGGGCCGCTGCCGGAGCAGGAAGCGCTGGCGATCCTGTTCGGCGCCGCGAGCGGGCTCGCCGAGGCGCACGGGCGCGGCATCGTGCATCGCGACATCAAGCCCGACAACCTGCTGGTCTCGACCGAAGGCCGCGTCAAGGTCGCCGACCTCGGCCTCGCCAAGGCGCAGCCCGGCAGTGGCCACAGCCTGAGCCTGCAGTCGGCGGTGATGGGCACGCCGCAGTACATGGCGCCCGAACAGTGGGACAGCCCGGACGTCGGGCCGGCGGCCGACGTATGGGCGCTCGGCGCGTCGATGTGGTTCGTGCTGACCGGCGAGCACGGCATCACCGGCCAGACGTTCGCGGCGATGGCGCGGCGCGTGCAGGAACGGGACTTCCCGTCGTTCGCCGACTTGAAGGGCCTGCGGCCCGCGGTCGTGGCCCTGCTCGATCGCTGCGTGCAGCGCGACCCTGCGGCGCGCTTTCCGTCGGCGAAGGAGCTGCTGGCGGCGCTGCGGCCGCTGGTCGTGGCGGACGACTCGGTGCTCGCCGACGCCGCGGCCGGCAGCAACCGCGCGCGCCTCGGCGACGTGACGCCGCCACCGCGCCAGGCCCTGTTGCGCATCCGTGCGCAGCTCGACACGGCGGCGCCGCCGCGCGACAGCGCGGCCCTGGGAGCCGCTCCGACGATCCCGTCGCCGGGCGCGACCGTGCCGATGCCGCCGCCCACGGGGCCGAGGCGCGGTCGCGGTCGGTTGGCCGTGGCGTTCGCTGGAGTGCTGGTGCTCGCCACCGGCGTCGCCTACGGGCTCGGCGCGTTCGATCCACCGACCGACTGGAGCGAGGCCGAGGCGGTGATCCAGGCGCGGCGGCTCTACGAACAGGCGCTGCAGCGCTTGCCGGAGCCGAACGGGCTCGACGCGGGGATCGATGCGCTCGAACAGGTGATCCAGCTGCGGCCGGGATTCGTCGAGGCGAAGCGGCGGCTCGCCCAGGCGCTCGAGAAGCGCGCCGAGCTGCGGCTGGAACAGGACCCCGACGCGGCGTTCGGCGACGCGCAGCGGGCGGTGGAGTTCGATCCGGCGAACCAGGCGGCGGCCGATCGGCTCGAGCAGGTCCGCTCGCGACTGCGCGCGCGCATCCTGTTCGGCATGCGCATCACGAGCCCCGCCGACGGCGAGGTGGTCGACGGCCCGCGCATCGTGGTGCGCGGCAAGGTGACGGCACCCGGCGTGTCGTCGGTCGACGTCGCGCTGACGATGGCCGAAGGCGGCAGCGACCGCCCGTCGCGCACGGTCAGCGTTCCGGTGCTGGCGGGCGAGTTCACCGCGACGGTCGAGGCGTTCGACGCCGGCGCGGTGATGCTCGGGCTCGGCGCCACCGATCGGAACGGCGTGCGCGGTGGTTGCCTGCCGAGCTGGGCGATCGTGCCGGGTGTGGTCGGGGCGCTGGGGCAACCGCCATCGTCGGTCCAGGCTCGGACGATCGTGACCAGCGCCGGGGTCACGATGCAGCCGATCCCGCTCGGTGCGTTCGTGATGGGCAGCGGCCCACTGGCGCTCGGCAGTGACGACGACGAAGCGAAGCACCAGGTCGTGATCGGCGCGGACTACTGGCTATCGGCGACCGAAGTGACCCGCGCGCAGTGGCAGCGGGTGATGGGCGACGAGCCGTGGCTTCTGCTCGGTGGCGACGAACCTGCCGACGGCGTGGACCTCGCGGCACTGCCGGCGACGGGGATCACGTGGACCGCCGCGTTGGCGTTCTGCGAACGGGTCACCGAACGCGAACGCCTCGAGGGGCGGTTGCCGAGGGACTACGTCTACTGCCTGCCCACCGAGGCGCAGTGGGAGCGGGCGGCGCTCGGTGGGGGCAGCGGGCCGTTCCCACATGGCGAGGACTGGCAGCTGCTGGCGACGGTGGCGGTGTTCGCGGACGGCGAGGCCAGATCGCGCCCGCTCGGGGTCGCCAGCCGGCAGCCGAACGCCTACCGCCTGTTCGACGTGGCCGGCAACGTCGACGAGTGGTGTGCCGACCTCGCGGACGGCCTGACGAGCGTGACGACCGACACCTACGTCGACGGCTTGGTCGACCCGTGGTCGCGCAGGGGTGAGAACCTCGTGGTGCGCGGCGGCAACTTCCGGTCGATGCCGAAGGACTGCCGCTGTGCGGCGCGGCAGGCGCTGCCGATCGATGCGACGCGCGACGACCTCGGCCTGCGCCTCGCCCTGGCGCCGCGTCGCGAGTGATGCCGCGCTGCGAGCGGGGTGGTGGGGCGCTGGCGGAGTTGCCGGGGTTCGGGGTGGCGACGAACGGCGAGCGCGCCAGAATGCGCCCATGAGTTCCCTGCGGATCCGCCCGACGACCAGCGACCTTCCCTGCAGCAGGGCGCTCGCCTGGCTGCTGCTGGCCGTCGGTGCGGGCGGCTGCGCGTGGTTCCAGCCGACGACCGAACCGCTGGCGGGGCCGCCGCCGCGCCTCGTCGCGATCTCGCCTGCGGTGCCGGAAGCGTTCCGCGACCAGGCCGGCCTGCTGACGACCGGGCTCGGCGAAGCGCTGGCGGCGCGTGGCTACCGGACCAGTTCGCGTGCTCTGGTCGCGCAGCTGCTCGCGGACGCCGGCGGCGATCCGTTCGCGGCACAGCCAGCCGAGGTCGCGCGGACCGCCCGGGCCGACGCGGTGCTGGTGCTGGCGGTGCGGCGCTTCGAGGTGCGTGGCGAACGGCCCCTCGACGAAGCGGCGTGGGACCTGCAGTGGCGGCTGGTCACGGCCGGCGGCCTCGAGCTGTGGCGGCACGAGGCGCGCGGCTCGTGGCGGCCGAGCGATGCGGGGGACACGGCGCTGGGCAGTTCGTTCGAGACCGAAGCCCAGCCGGAGATGCACTGGATCGGCGGTGCAGCCGTGCCGACGTTCCGCGACGCCGTCGACCTCGTCTCCTGGTTGCACCGTTCCGCCCTCGCACGCCTGCCGCGCGCCTCGAACTGATGGAACTCGAAGTCGTCCCGTATCCCGGCCTGTCGTTGGCCGCGCTGTCGATCGAACTGCCGCAGGCACTCGGCGACACGCCGAGTCCGCCGTGGCTGCAGCAGGCCCTGCGCAAGGACGCGCCGGCACCGGTGGCCGGCAGCGAAGCGCTGCGCACGGCGGTGCGCGACCTGTTGCGGGTGCACGGCTACCGCCCGACCGGCCGCGGCAAGCCGTCCTCGGAGTACCTGGTGGGCGCCGCCGCCGACGGGCGGCTCGGCCCGATCAACCCGCTGGTCGACTGCGGCAACGCCGCGTCGCTGCACAGCGGGCTGCCGATCAGCGTCGTCGACCTCGATCGCTGTCGAGCACCGCTTCGCGTCGACGTGCCGCCGCCGGGCAGCAGTTACGTGTTCAACCGCAGCGGGCAGGAGATCGACGTCGGCGGTCTGTTGTGCCTGCACGACGCCGACGGGCCGTGTGCCAACGCCGTGAAGGACGCCCAGCGCACCAAGACCTCGACGGCGACGGTGCGCGCCCTGGCGATCGTCTGGGGGGCCGAGGCTCCCGTTCCCGGCCATGCGGCCGCGACCTTGCGCTGGCTGCGCGAACTGCTGGCGCGGTGTGGCGCCACGGTCGACGACGTCGCCGTGCGTTCGCGCTAGGTCGCCATCCAGCGGGCCTGCTCGGTGCCGGCCGTCTGCTTGTAGTCGGCCTTCAGCCGCTCGCGCAGGAACCGGCCGTAGAGCGCCTGCACGATCTCGTGCAGCGCGAACCAGTTGGCCGATCGTTCCGTCGTGCGATCGAGGTCCGATTCGCACTCTTCGCTGTCGTCGGGCAGCTTGACGCTGCCGAGCGTCAGCGTCGGCGCGTCGAGCACCGCACTCCACTGGCGGCTGCCTTCGGCGACCAGCATGCGCGCCTTGCGCAGTCGTCGCCCCTGGCGGAGCGCCGTGCGCGCCTCGGCGGTGCGCGTCGGCAGGCCGCGGCGCAGCGTCTGTTCGGTCTCGTCGTCGCTCGGCGCCGCGAACGACAGGAAGTCGTCGAGGGCGACGCCGACCACGCGGCCGCCGGGCAGCGTGAACTCGCCGCCGTCCGCCTCCCAGCGGAACCACAGCCACGTGAGGAACTCCTCGCCGAGGAAGCCGTGCGTGTCGGCACCGTCTGGACCTTGGCTCATGCGTGTTCCTCCATCGTGGCTTCCTTGGCGTCGTCGCTGCCCTGGTCGAGGTGGGGGCGACGGCGCCCTTCGACCCCGGCCTCGCCGCGCTGCGTGTTGGGCCAGCGCACTGGTTCGCAGTGTTCGAGTGCGTAGCGGGTCGCATCGTCGAGGCCGGCGCGCAGGCCGGCCTGCAGCGGATTGCTGCGCTCGAGCGGCGTGCCGAAGCTCTCCAGGAACAGCTTGCCGAACGCTTCGCGGGCGGCCTTGCTGGTCGCGAACAGCAGCACCGTGCGCTTGTCGTGGAACAGCAGGGCGTCGACCAGCGTGATCGTCGGCAGCACGCGCGGCAGCATCTTCTCCATCAGGTCGTCCTTCAGCTCGCGCCGCTCGCGGGCCGACAGCTTCTTGCCGCGCGCCTTCTCGGCGGCGTCGCGATGGATCTGCAGCCACTTCTTCGGCATGGTCTTCTTGTCCATGCGGAAGCGGAGCCAGGTGCCGACCCCTCCCTCCAGGTCCTCGAGCGCGAACGAGTC
>JAEUHU010000169.1 GCA_016793305.1 Planctomycetota bacterium | reverse complement strand
CGGCCGGCCACCAGGGTCGTCGTGGGCAGGGCAAGCTGGCGCGGCGGGACGCCGTCGCACCGTTCGACCAGGGTCGTGGCCTGCAGTTCGCCGGGCTCGAACATGGCGGCGAAGCTGCCGTCGGCGCCGCTCTCCAGCGCGTAGTTGAAGTCCGCCTGGCCGTTCGCGGTGTGCAGGGCGAAGGTACCGTCGAAGGCAGCGCCTGCCACCGGCGTGCCGGTGGGGTCGACGATCCGTCCCACCAGCAGCGCTGCGTCGGACGGCGGTGCGAGCTCGACGTCGACGATCTCTCCAGCCCGGGTCGGCCCGGCGAACCGTTGCTGGCGCCACGTGTCGAACCACGCTCGAGCGAGGAAGCTCTGCCCGAGCGGCACGTGCCCGAACACCACGACCCCGGCCCCGTCGGCCTCGCGCCAGCAACCACGGTGTTCGTCGGCCAGCGCCGCGGGATCGTCGGCGAACAGGATCACGGTCTGGCCGGCTCCGCCGTGCGGTGTGGTCGCGGCGAAGCGCACGCGCACGGCGCCGGTCGGCGGCAGCCGCAGCACCAGCGGTTCGGCGGGCAGGGCTTCACCGTCGAACGGCAGGCCCGGATCGTCGATGCCCGGCAGGCTGATCGCCGCCCGCCACGAGGTCCCGGGCCCGGTCAGGAAGCGCCGTGACACCTGCAGGTGCGGGAAGCAGGCGATGCCGTCCGGGGCGCGGGTGGCGACGTCCCAGTTGCGATCGTCACGCAGCATCGGTGTGCCGGCCTCGTCGAACAAACGGCAGCGGATCGGCACGCCGGACGCCGGTTGCCCGTCGGCCGTGAGCACCTGCACGCGCAGCGACAGGTCGTGTTCCAGCACCAGTCGATGCCCACCGGGCGGCTCGGCCTCTCCCCGCGACAATCCGAGTCGACCGTACCGATCCCCGTCGCGAGCATGCACGACCCGATGCTCCCCGGAGCCCGTCACGGCGATCTGGCCGTGCTGGTCGGTGCGACCCGTGCTGCCGAACCGCCGCGCCAGCCGTTCGGGATCGTCGAGCCACTCCGCGCGGCGTTGGGGCGGCTGCGCCGCCACGAGGGCGTACGCCGACTGGGACCCGTCCGGCAGCCACGCGACCTCGGCGCCCTGGACGATCGCGCCGTGCTGGTCGAGCACGGTGACGACGACCGCGGCTTCGTCAGGGGTGAGGACGGTGGCGGGCAACGGCAGGGCCGTCCGGCGCGGTGCGTCGGCCTCGCGAACGTTCGCGCCGATGGCCGGCCGCGGCGGCTCTCCGGCGTCGAACGTGCTCCGAGGTGGCTCTTGGGTCGCGGCACCCCACGCGACCGCGAGCGCCGCGATGCCGAGGACCACCGACAGGAGCACGACCGCAAGGCGCGTCCGGATCACGCACGACGAGGCTACCGGCGTCCTGGTCGGAGTGGCAGCACGTGGCCCCGGAATCGAGGGGTTGCGGCTAGATCGCCACGTACCAGAACACCACGTCGACCAGTCGTGCCGCCACCTTCTCGTCGAGTTCGAGCGTGAACGACGCGTTGCCGGCCTGCAGCACGGGCGACATCTGTTCGCCGATCGGCTGCTCGGCCTTGTCGAAGAACCCGACGTTCAGCGCCACCTTGCCGAACAGCGGATGCGTTGCCGAGAGCTCGTAGGGGACCACCTTCAGTCGCTTGCCGTCCTGCAGGTGGCACTGCCAGCCCTGGGTCAGCTTCGCGCCACCCTTCGTGCCGGTGGCGACCAGGTGTTCGCGGCTCGAGGCTTCGGTGGTCGGACCGTACCGCCACTCGATGCGGCGGTTGTTCGGATCGGCCGGGGCCTTCTTGCTGCAGGCGGCGAAGACGGCCAGCGTCGTGGCCAGGACCACGCAGGCACGGGAACGGACGGTGTGCATGGGCGCGACGATCGAGGGCCTCGCCGGCGTTTGCAAGGTGTCGCGCACTCGTCAACGACGGGTCGGCATCGGCAGCTCGAGGCTGCCGGTGGTCAGCTGGCCCTGCCACAGGTCGAGGTCGCTCCACGCCGACGGCAGGAAGTGGAACTCGGCGGACAGACGGCTGCCGGTCGGTGCGCCGTCGAGCACCTTCTGGCCCGGTTCTCGCCGCCAGTAGTGAGCCGCGACCACCAGCGACCGCATCGTGCCTGGGGCCTGCAGCACCTCGCGCTGCTGCATGGGGATCGTCACTGCCAGATCCTGGCGCTGCTCGTCGAGTTCGCGCGGTGCGGCGTCGTCGCCGCGCTGCAGCAGCAGCCGCAGGTGGAACGGTCGGGGGATCGGCGCGTCGCCGCGGCTGACGAAGCGGTAGTGGCGCGAACGGTCGCCGACGTTGCGCAGCTGCAGCGCCAGTGGTGCCTGGTCGAGATCGACGCAGCCGGTGGCCAGCACGAGTCGCGCCTGCATGCCGTCGACGGCTGGTCCCCAGTCGGAGCAGAGCCCGGTCGCTTGCAAGGTGGTGGCCACCACCAGTGGGGTCGCGAACCCCGGCCAGGCGCCGGCGGTCGGCGGTGGTACCGAGTGCACGCGCAGCTCGAGGGTCCAGATGCCGGGCTCGTCGAGCAGCAGTCGGCGGGGGCCGTCTTGCGGCAAGTGCCGCGCGGCCCAGTCGAACTCCTCGAGCCAGCGGTCGTTGCCGGGACGCCCCGCGAGATGCGGTGGCGGGGCCACGCTCGCCACTTCGAACGAGCGCAGCAGTTCGATCTGCAGGTGCTGCGCGAGCGGCACCGAGGCCACCGGAGCGGCGAGGCGCGCTTCCAGCGGTTGGCCGGTCGGCGTGTGCACGAGGGCGCTCACGACCAGGGGGACGAAGCGCTCTCGCACGGCGGCGTCCGCCACGCGACGCCCGATGGCTTCGAGGGACTCACCCAGTTGGTAGGGCAGGATCTCGAGGCGCCAACGCTCTTCGGCCGGCAGTCGATTCTGCCAGTGGAGTTCCAGCGCGGTCTCGGTGAACACCGGGTGCCGCACGCCGCCGTTCGGTCGCACGGTGAGTCCGACGACGTCGTTGTGGGCCGTGGGTGCGGCGCCTCGTGGTTGCAGCGCCAGCCACACGGTGGTCAGCAGCGCCGCGGCCGCGAGCCAACCGTGCCAGCCGATCGAACGACGCGCGCGGGCACGTCTCGGCTGGTCCAGCAGCAGGGCGAGGGCGGCATCGGCGGCCCGCAGCGCCTCGTACTCGGCGGCGAGCTCCGGATCGGCGGCGAGCTGGCGGCGCACCCGCTGCGTCGCGGTGGGATCGAGCTCGCCGTGCAGCAGGGCGACCGTCGGGACGTCGGTATCGTTCATGGCAGCAGTTCCTCGGGGTCGGGCAGTCGTTCGGCCAGGGCCACCAGGGCGGTGTGCATGCGAGACTTCACGGTGCCGAGCGGCACGTCGAGCACCTCGGCGATCGCCGCGTAGTCGAGGCCTTCGCCGCGCAGCAGCAGCACCTCGCGATGGGCCGGGCGCAGGCGGTCGAGGGCGCGCTGCACCCGGTCGCGGCGTTCCTGCTCGGCCAGCGATTCGAGCGGGGTCGCGGCGTAGGCGCGCAGCGCCGCCGGCGACAGGTGCATCGCCGCGTCGCCGTCGGTCGTCTCGACGGTGTTGCGGGCCGTCCGCCGGGCCCGGAACGCGCACAGCGTGCGCACCGCCAGCCGGTGGAACCAGGTCGACAGCTGCGCTTCGCCGCGAAAGCCGGGCAACGAACGGCAGGCCGCCGCCAGCGCTTCCTGCAGGCCGTCCTCGGCGTCCTGGCCGAGCAGCCGCCGCGCGAAGCCACGCAGCCGCGGCGCGCAGGCGAGCAGTTGGTGGCCGAGTTCGCCGCCGCCGTCGGCGTGGTCGCGAGGGTGCATCGGATGGTTGGTGTGCCGAACGGGCGATCGGGTTCGAACGTTCTCCGGAAACTGCGCGGCCTTGCTCTCGTGGGCAACGGGGTTCGTCGGGGCGGCCGCCGAGGTCCAGCTTGGCGGAGAAATCTGCGACCCGCCGTCACACCGGGTGCTTCGGCGGGCTTCCAATGGTGTCCATGACCTTCGTGCCGAACGACCCTGCCGCCGCCGTGCTCGCGGAGCTCGCCTGGGTGCGGCGCCTGGCGCACAGCCTCTTGCACGACGCAGCGCTGGCCGACGACGTCGCCCAGGACACCTGGCTCGCGGCCCAGCAGAGCCCGCCGGGGATCGCGTCGCAGCAGGGGCTGCGCGGGTGGCTGCGCACGGTCGTGCAGAACCGCGTGCGGCGCCTGCGGCGCGGGGAGTGGCGGCGTCGTTCCCGCGAACAGGAGCGGACCGTGGCCGCGAGCGAGGACCCGGCCGACGTGGCGGCGCGGGCGCAGCTGCATCAGGAGGTCACGGCGGCGGTGATGGCGCTCGAGGAGCCGTTCCGTTCGGC
>JAEUHU010000153.1 GCA_016793305.1 Planctomycetota bacterium | reverse complement strand
TGATCCCGCAGCTGACCGTGCTCGAGAACCTCGAGGTGCCGCTGTTCTACCAGGGCCGCGTCGGCCCCGAGTCGCGCAAGAAGGCCGAGTACCTGGCCGAGCGCGTCGGCCTCGGCAAACGCCTCGAACACCGCCCGCTCGAGCTGTCCGGCGGCCAGCAGCAGCGTGTGGCGATCGCCCGCGCCCTGATGAACGACCCGCTGTTCCTGCTCGCCGACGAGGCGACCGGCAACCTCGACAGCAACACCGAGCGCGAGATCCTCGACCTGTTCGACGACCTGCGCAAGGACGGGGTCACGATCGTCGTCGTCACCCACAACCCGAAGGTCGCCGAACGCGCCGACCACACGCTGTGGCTGCGCGACGGCAAGGTCGAACAGCTGGTCGACAACCGGCAGGCGGCGTCGAGCGGAGGCGGAGCATGATCGGCGACACGATGCGCATGGTGCGGCTCGGTCTGAAGAGCCTGATGCTGCACAAGCTGCGCAGCACGCTGACGACCGCCGGCATCCTGTTCGGGGTCGCCTCGGTGATCGCGATGCTCGCCGTCGGCGAGGGCGCTTCGGCGGAGACGCTGAAGCAGTACCGCGACATGGGCGTCACCAACGTGCTGATCCGCAGCAAGAAGCCGGAGGAGACGCAGCAGAGCTCGACGTCGAGCATGTGGAGCGTGCTCGGCTACGGCCTGTTCTACCCGGAGGCGGACCGCATCCAGAACCTGCTGCCTGAAGCGACCGTCGTGCGCGTGCGCGAGTTCGAGCGCGGCATCGTGCACGGCGAGGCCTGGGCCCAGACGATGATCGTCGGCACCGAGCCGGCGTTCCTCGAAGCGACCAACCTGAAGGTCCAGGAGGGCCGCTGGCTGGTCGACCTCGACCTCACCCGGCAGACCAACGTGTGCGTGCTCGGCAACAGCCTCGCGAAGAAGCTGTTCCCGCTCGAGGACCCGATCGGCCAGACGATCCTGGTCGGCATCGAGGACCGCTTCGAGGTGGTCGGCGTGCTCGGCTACCAGGGCCGCGCCGCGTCGCCGAACGGCACCACGCTCGACGAGTGCGCGTTCATCCCGATGAGCAGTTCACGCCGCCGCTTCGGCGACACGATCCGCAACCCGGCGACCAATCGCTACGAGCAGGTCGAGCTGCACGAGATCAAGGTCAAGATGCCGGCGATGGAGTCGGTCGAGACCGCCGCCGCGGTGATCGACTACATGCTGAAGCCGGCTCACGGTGCCAAGAAGGACGTCGAGATCACGGTGCCGCTCGAACTGCTGCAGAAGGCCGAGGCGACCCAGAAGATGTTCAACCTGGTGCTCGCGGTGATCGCCTCGATCAGCCTGCTGGTCGGCGGCATCGGCATCATGAACGTGATGCTCGCGACGGTCACCGAGCGCACGCGCGAGATCGGCATCCGGCGGGCACTCGGCGCCAAGAAGAAGCACATCGTGCAGCAGTTCCTGGTCGAAGCCGGCGTGCTGTCGGCACTCGGCGGCGTGGCCGGCGTCGGGCTCGGCGTGGTGGTGCCGCTGGCGATCGAGAAGTGGTTCCACCAGAAGACCTCGATCGAGCCGCAGCACGTGCTGCTGGCGTTCGGCATCTCGGCGGCGGTCGGCGTCGTGTTCGGGCTCTACCCGGCGTGGCGCGCGGCGAACATGGACCCGGTCGAGGCCCTGCGCCACGAGTGACGCGCGGTGCGGTCACGAGCACCGCGGCTCAGCAGGACGCGAACACGGTCGGCGGCACCGCAGCGACCAGCTCGGCCGGGAACGCACCCGCCAGGGCGAGCGCGTCGAGGCGCGCGGCCAGGTCGACGCTGCCGCCGTTCGCGGCCCGCAGCTCGGCCTCGATGCTGGCGGCGACCCGCACCAGCGCCGCCACCGCGAGCCCGCCGTTGCCGACTTCGTCGAGGGCACCGTGGTCGCATCGCCAGCGGCGCGCCACCAGCGCACAGCGCAGCCACAGGTCACAGGCCCCGCGCTCGAGCAGCCACGAGAAGGCCGCCGGCCCCGGGTCGGCCTCGTCGAGCAACGCCCCGACGTCGTGGAGCAGCCCGGCGACGCCGACGTCGGCCAGGGCCTCGTCCGGCCAGCCCGCCGCGCGTGCCGTCAACACCGTCAGCACCGCGACGCGGATGCCGCTCTGCAGCAGTCCGCCGTCCTGCTGCAGCAGAGTCAGCGGCTCGAGCCCGCCAGGCACCGCGAGCAACCGGTCGACCACCATCTGCACGACCGCCTTGGCGGTCGCCGGGGCCACACCCGGCAGCGTCGGCAGTCCGTTGATCAGCCGGTGCTGGACGTAGAACGAGCGCAGCGCCGAGCCGGCCCCGACCGCCTGGCCGCGCGCCAGCGTGTGCGGCGGCCCCTCGAGGTCGGCCGACCGTTCCACCGGCACGACCCGGACGAACGGCAACCCACGCAGGGCGACCGGTCGCCCCGAACCCGCTTCCACCATCGCGAGCGCCCACCCGAGCAGGTCGTCCGCCGTGACCCCGGGCAGCGGCTGCACCTCGGCGACGCCCGCCGCACGCCAGGTGGCGGCGAGGCCGTGGGTGGCGGCGACCCCGTCGACGCCGAACCCGGCGGTGTCGACGGCCAGCACGGAGGCCACCACCGGCAGGCACAGCGAACCGAACAACCCGAGGTGCGCCTGCACCGCCGCGGCGGCGGCTTCGGCCGCGACCGAACGCTCGGCCGGCTCGCCGTTGCGGCACGCGGCGATCAGGGCCCACAACGTGACGACACAGGCTTGCACGGCGGCGCCTCGCTGGCCCGTTCCGGCGTCAGGCCTTCTGGCCGCAGTGCTTCTCGACCAGCTCGATCAGCTCGTCCGGCTCGAACGGCTTGCGGAAGTAGTCGGCGGCCCCCATCTCGGCGCTCTTCTGATGGCCACGGGAGTGCTCGCGCGCCGTGAAGATCACCACCGGGATGCCGGCGGTCGCCGCATCGCGCTTCAGGCGGGTCAGCGTCTCCCAACCGTCGATGCCCGGCATCATGATGTCGAGCAGGATCAGGTCCGGAGTCTGGCTCTTCGCCTTCGCGATGCCGTCCTCGCCGTTGGTCGCGGACTCGACGCGGAAGCCCGCTGCCTCGAGCACCATCTGGGTGGAGACGATGATCAGCTTCTCGTCTTCGATGATCAGGACGGTTCGTTGCATGACGGAACTCACTGCGACTGGGTGACGGTCGGCCCGGCGGACACGAGCTGCCGGTGCAAGGGCAGCACGAAGGAGAAATCGGCACCTTGGCCCAGCTGGCTGGAGACTTCGATGCGACTTCCGTGCGCTTCGACGATGCCGCGGGCGACGAACAGACCGAGCCCGGCCCCGCCGTGGTGGCGGGTCAGCGGGTCCTCGACCTGGAAGAACTTCTCGAAGATCCGGCGGTGGTAGCGCGGGTCGATGCCGATGCCGTCGTCCCGGACGCGGAACCGCAGGCCGGACGCCCTCGACTCGACCGTGACCTCGACCACCCCACCGTCGCGGGCGAACTTGACCGCGTTCTCGACCAGCGCCTGGCAGGCGCGCCGCAGGTCCGAACGGTCGGCGAACAGGCACTCGTCGTCGCCCTCGACCTGGAAGGACAGGCGGATGTGCCGGTCGCGGGCGGGTTGCTCGAACGGGGCCAGCAGCCCGGCGAAGAACTCGGCGACCGGGATCACCTCACGGTCCTGGCCGTAGTCGGCCGACTCCAGGTTGCCCAGGTTGATCAGCTTGTCGATCTGGTGCTCGAGGCGCACCGACTGTTCGCGGATCGACTCGCAGACGCGGCTTTGGCGTTCGGTCAGGGTACCGAGCGTGCCCTTCGTCATCATCGTCGCGAACGTCTTGATGCCGGTCAGCGGCGTGCGCAGTTCGTGCGCGACGATCGACAGGTACTGGTTCTTCAGCTGGTCGGTCTTGAACTCTGCGGTCACGTCGCGGAGCACCGTCAGCACGCCGGCAGGCTGCCCGCGGTAGTCGTGCACGCGGCTCGTCATGCACTTGATGTAGAGCAGGTCCTGCTCGCTGTGGTGCACCTCCACCGTCTGCACGACCTCCTTCTGGGTGCCCATGCGCGCATGGTCGGCGGCCAGCGTCTGCAGCAGGTCGCGGCGCCCCTGCAGGGCCGTGATCGGCTTGCCGATGGCGACGAACGACTTCGCGCCGAGCAGGTCCTCGGCGACCGGGTTCATCAGCGTGACGTTGCCGGCACGGTCGACGAACACGATGCCGTCCATGATGTTGGTGATGATGGTCATCATCCGCGACAGGTCGAGGAAGAAGGTCTCCTGGTGTTCCTGGAAGCGCTCGGCCTGTTGCACACATCGCCGCCGCAGCTCTTCCGACTGGAACCGCAATCGCTGCAGCTCCTCGAGCGGGGTGACCCCACGGCGACGCACCGCCAAGGCTCGGCGCAGCACGCGCTCGGCCTCCGCGAGCCCGGTCCCGGGACCGACCACGCCGAGCGCCCCGTGCTCGAGGGCCGCGGCGAGGATCGCCGGGTCGGTGGGGTCCGCGGCCGTTCCCAACACGGCCACACGGCTGCCGAGCGCCGCATCGGCGAGGCCATGGCTCGTCGCCGCGCCGTCGACCGGCAGCACCACCACGTCGACGCTGCCGGTGTCGAGCTGCGCCAGCACGTCGTCCTCTGCTTCGTGCCAACGAGGCTTCGTGCCGAGCGCCTCGAGCATCGCTGCGAGCCAGCCCTGGGGGCCGCTCTCGGCGCCATGGACCAGGATGCTCGCAGTCGTTGCCATGCAAGACGGACCGATCTCGGATTGCGGAACGCGAGGTTCGCCCCGCGACCAGCTTCGGACGGCGGTGCTGGCGCGACTAGCTGCCGGCCTTGATCGCCGCCAGCGCGTCGTCTTCCTTGTCGAAGATCGACAGGTGCTTGCTGATGCGCATGATCTCGAAGATCTTGACGATGAACGGCTTGATGTTGCTCAGGTAGAGCTTGCAGTTCCGCGACGACGTCAGGTTGTTGGCGACGATGATCAGGCCGACTCCGCAGGAGTCGATGATCTTGACGTTGTCGAGGTTCAGCACGAAATGCTGATAGCCGTCCTCGATCTTGCCGTTGATCGTCTCCTTCAACGACTCCTTCAGGGAGTCGGTGAC
>JAEUHU010000129.1 GCA_016793305.1 Planctomycetota bacterium | reverse complement strand
GAGCCGTAGGACGTCGTCGAATCGCTGATCTGGCAGAAGTAGGCCCAGGGCTTCACCGGCTCCTGCAGGTCGTACTTGATCGACGGCACCACGCAGATCGGGAAGTCGCCGGCGATGCCGCCGCCGATCTGGAAGAAGCCGATGCCCTTGCCCTTCGACAACTCGCGGTAGTCGTCGTAGAGCTGCGCCATGTACTCGATGCCGCTCTTGACGATGCTGGCGCTGCACTCGCCGGTCTTCACGTGCGACGCGAAGATGTTGCCGAACGTGCTGTCCTCGTGGCCCGGCACGACGATCGGCAAGTTCTTCTCGGCGGCGGCGAGCAGCCAGCACTCGTTCGGATCGCCCTCGAACAGCTTCTTCGGCAGCTTCTTCACCAGCTCGTAGAAGTACTCGTGCCAGAAGCGGCGCTCGCCGTTCTTCGTCGCCTCGATCCACATCGGCACCAGGAACTTCTCGACCGCGCGGAACGCCTCGTCCTCGGGGATCGACGTGTCGGTCACGCGGCGCATGCGCTGCGCCAGGATCTGCGTGTCGTGTTCCTTGGTGAAGTAGCGGTACTCGGGAAAGTCCTTGTAGCTGTGGTGCGCGACCAGGCGGAACAGCGACTCCTCGAGGTTCGCACCGGTCACCGACAGGCCGTGGACCAGGCCGGCGCGGATCGCCGGGGCGAGCGTGATGCCGAGCTGCGCCGACGACATCGCGCCGGCGACGGCCCAGTACATGCGACCGCCGCTGCGCACGTGGTCCCAGTAGGCGAACAGCGCGTCGCGCGTGCTGCGCGAGTTGAAGTTCTTGTAGTTGCGAGCGACGAACTCGAGGATCGGGAGACCGGTCGTGGCCATGAGGGCGAGCGGTTTACCACAGCGGACCGTGTGCCTGCGAGCGCGCTCGCAGCTCTTCCTCGGTGAGGCCGAACAACGGCGGCAGGGCCAGCCCGCACATCGACGCCATCAGGTGCAGCTGGCCGCGGTGGTGCGCTTCGTGTTCGGCCATCGCGCGCAGCCACGAAGCGGGCCGCACGCTCTTGCCGGCCGGGGTCGGCTGCGGGCGCTGCAGGGCCGCGTCGTCGAGCCCGGCGAAGATCGCCATCGCCTCGTCGTGGCAGCGCGTCAGGTAGGCGCGCACGCCGTCGAGGCCGCTGCCGAGCTCCGGGCCGTGGCCCGGGTAGCGGCTCGGCCGGCCGACCACGTTCTCCGCGTAGAGGAAGCGCTCGATGCCGGCGAGGTGGCGCAGCAGGTCGCCGAACGTGAAGCGGCCGGGAGCCCACGTCCACTCGAGCCGCTCGGCGGGCAGGTGGTCGAGGATGCGGGTCGTGCGGGCGCGCGCCTTCGGCCAGGTCGCGAGGAACTCGGCGATGCCATCGCTCATTCGCGAGACTGTCGCGTTCGCGGCGCTGCGAGGCCAGGGTGTGGGTGCTGCGGCAGGGGCCTGCGGGATCGGCGCGCTTCGCTAGCCTGCGCGCCCGGCGATGCCGCCTGCGTCCGCACCTCCTGCTGCCAGAAGCCACTTCCCTGCCCTCGACGGACTGCGTGCCGTCGCGGTGTTGCTCGTCCTGTACGACCACGCCCCGCAGGTGCTCGGCCGCGATCGTGGTGCGATGCACTGGCTCTGGCACGCCAGCCCTGGTGCCTGGATCGGCGTCGACCTGTTCTTCGTGCTGAGCGGGTTCCTGATCACCACGATCCTGTTGCGGGCGCGTGGACAGGACGGCGCGTTCCAGCGCTTCTGGCTGCGGCGGGCGCTGCGCATCTTCCCGCTGGCGGCCTTCTACCTGGTGGCGCTGGCCGCGTGCGCACTCGTGCTGCCGGGCTTCGAACACCTGCGCGAGCCGGCGCAGTTCGGGTTCGCCGTCACCTACACGACGAACGTGCACGTCGCCTGGTTCGGCTGGTCGGCGGCGGCGTTCGGCATCCTGTGGAGCCTGTCGGTCGAGGAGCACTTCTATCTCGG
>JAEUHU010000118.1 GCA_016793305.1 Planctomycetota bacterium | reverse complement strand
GTTCGGCCCGAGCAGGCCGATGCGCTCGCCCTCGCCGACGACCATCGACACCCCTTGCAGGAGGTGGCGATCGCCGAGGGTCACGTGCACGTCCTTGAGCGTCAGCAGGGCCATCGGCGGATGCTGGCCGAACGGCCGGTCGGCGGCAAGCGCGCGACTCAGGTCACCACGCGGCGGCGGCCGCCGTGCGTGGTCGGTGGCCGTTCCAGATCGCCTTCGCGCAGCACTTCGTGGCGCAGCTCGCCACGGCCGCTGCGCTTCATCGTGTACATCAGCTGGTCGGCCCGGGCGACCACCGCGTCGACGTCGGCCGGCGCCACCAGCACGGTGACGCAGCCGATGCTGCAGTCGATGCCGTACTGGCTGCGCCAGGGCGCGCTGCGCAGCAGCTCCCGCAGGCGCGTCAGCACCGTGCTGGCGCCGAACACATTGGTGCCCGGCAGCAGCAGCGCGAACTCGTCGCCACCGAGCCGGGCGACCATGTCGAGCTGGCGCAGCTCCTGCTGCAGCAGGCTGGCGATGCGGCGCAGCAACTGGTCGCCGGCGGCGTGGCCGAAGCGGTCGTTGACGCCCTTGAAGCCGTCGACGTCGAGGTAGGCGACCGAGAACGGCTCGGCGAAGCGGCGGCAGCGTTCGAGTTCCCGCTTCGTCGCGTTCCAGAAGGCGCGGCGATTGTGGATACCCGTCAGTGGATCGGTGCGTGCGAGCCAACGCTCCCGCTCGAGCCGGCCGCGCAGGCGCGCCAACACCTGGCCGGTCAGCAGGAAGGCGACCAGCAGCACGGTGAAGTTGGCGATCTCGGTGGTGGTGGCCGCCTGGTCGCCGTGCGTCAGCACGTCGACGAACAGCCAGGCGCCAGCACACGCCATCGCCATCACGCCCGCGGCCAGGCGATCCCGCCCCCAGGCAACCACCGCGATCGGCAGCAGGTAGGCGAGGCTCGCGGCGACCTCGGCATGGCTCCACCAGTCGGCGACGGTGACCAGCCCGGCCAGGGCCAAGCCCAGGGCCCAGACGGTGACGGGGTGCGACCCCGCCAGTCGATCCAATGCACGCCCTCGCCAACCGATCACCATGGCTTGTTTGTACGACAGGTGTAACGCGGCACGAGGGAATCTCGCGCATTCTTGGTCGCGCCGAGGGGCTGACCGACGAGCCAGAACGGGCGTCAGGTTGCCGTAGCGGCACGCGCGGCGCCGCCACGAACCGGTGCCGCGCCATGGCCGAGCTCCCGCAACAGCTCGCGCTGTCGATCGGTCATCGGCTCGGGCAGGCCGAGCCGCACCACCAGCAGCAGGTCGCCGCGTGTGCCGTCGTCGCGCATCAAGCCCTGCCCACGCAACCGGAGCTTCTGGCCCGGACGGGTCCCGGCGGGCACCTTCGCCGTGGCGACGCCACCGGGCACCGCGACCTCGATCTTCGTGCCGTCGAGCAGTTCCCACGGGGCCACCACCGCGTCGGCTTCGACGTCGTCGCCACGCAGCCGGTAGACGTCGTCCGCGACCAGTCGCAGCGTCAACAGCAGATCGCCTGCCCCACCGGGCCCCGGCTCGCCGAGGCCGCGCAAGCGCAGCACCTGGCCGTCGCGCACGTCCTTCGGGATCGCCAGCTCGACGGTCTTCTCGCGGCGGGTTCCACCGAGACCACCGCAGCTCGGACAGGTGCGCATGCCGACCTGCCCTTCGCCGTCGCAGGCTTCACAGGGGACGCGCACCGCCAGCACGAACGAACGCTTGCCAGCACGCAGGGCATCGCCGACCTCGAGCTCGATCTCGGCCTCGGCGTCCTCGCCCCGCACAGCCTTGGGCCGCGCCCGGCCGGGCCCAGGCCCCGCACCACCGCGTCCGGCGAACATGTCGCCGAACATCTGCGCGAAGAAGTCCGAGAAGCCCCCGCCACCGCCGCCCATTCCGGCCCCACCGGCTCCGCCGCCGAACATGCGGGCGAACTCCTCGGGGCTGACGTTCCGGAAGCCACCGCCGCCCGGCGGTGCCTGGAAGTCCTGGCCGTGCCGCCAGTGCTCCCCGAGCGCGTCGAAGCGCTTGCGCTTCTCGGGGTCGCTGAGCACCTCGTGGGCTTCGGCGATCGCCTTGAACTTGTCCTCGACCTCCTTCCGCTTGTGCGGCGGATGCCGGTCGGGATGCCATTCCTTGGCCAGCTTGCGGTAGGCGCGCTTGATGTCGTCGGCCGCGGCCGAACGGGCCACGCCGAGGGTCGTGTAGTAGTCCTGGAACTTCATCGCCAGAGGCCCGGCCTGCAGCTGCCCGTCTCGTGCAGCGGCGGTCGAGCGGGCAGAAGACTGCGACAGCCGAACGGCGAAGTCCAGGGGCGGCAGTGCGCAGCCCAGGCCTCGCTTCCGCAGAACCCGCACGGGCTTCACGCCACGGCAAGCGCTACCGTTCCTGCCCAGCATGGAACCGACCACCCCGCCGCGTCGCTTCGCCGTCCTGATCGACGCCGACAACGTCTCCGCCTCTGCACTCACCGGTCTGCTGGCGGAAGTCGCCAACTATGGCGTCGCCATGGTGAAGCGCATCTACGGCGACTGGACGCTGCCGAACCTGAAGTCGTGGAAGGAGCAGCTGCTCGAGCACGCGATCCAGCCGATCCAGCAGTTCCGCTACACGGTGGGCAAGAACGCCACCGACAGCGCGCTGATCATCGACGCGATGGACCTGCTCTACCGCTCGAAGCTCGACGGCTTCTGCCTGGTCAGCAGCGACAGCGACTTCACGCGGCTGGCGTCGCGCATCCGCGAAGAGGGCCTGATGGTGATCGGCTTCGGTGAACGCAAGACGCCGCGCGCGTTCGTCACCGCCTGCGACCGCTTCGTGCACACCGACATCCTGCGCGGGGCCGCCCCCGAGGACCCCGCCGAGCCGAAGAAGGCCCCGAGTGCGCTGAAGCTCGACCGCAAGCTGGTCGACCTGCTGCGCTGGGCCGTCGAAGCCAGCGAGGACGACGACGGCTGGGCCAACCTCGGCGCGGTCGGCGCGAAGCTGATGTCGCAGCAGCCCGACTTCGACTCGCGCAGCTACGGCTACGGCAAGCTCAGCAGCCTGGTCGAGGCGACCGGCGTGTTCGAGATCGAGCGCCAGACCAGCCAGAACGGCCGCGTCGACATCCTGCTGCGCGAACTGCCGCCGCCGGCTCCGTCGCGCGGCCGCCGGCGCTGAACCGGGTCGCCAGCCGGCCCCCGTTCACGGCTTGCGATACAGGCCGAGCAGGCAGTGTTCGGGATACGGCATCCCGAGCGCCCGGCAGACCCGCATCGAGCGCAGCTCGAGCTCGTGCAGCCAGCGGAAGCGCGCGAACGTGCGGCAGTCGTCGAGCCGCAGCAGCGCTTCTTCCCGCATGCCGACGCCAGCGAACAGCCGCTGCAGCGCCGAACGGGAGTTCATCTTGAAGCGGGTCGGGAACGTGTCCTTCGGCTGCGTGCCCCACAACCACGACTTCACCACGTGGCGCAGCCCCATCGGCGCAAGCCGCGTCAGCAGCGGCATCGGCGAGAACCCGAACACCGTGTAGACCACCGCGACGCCGCCCGGCCGCAGCGCACGCGAGAGGCTCTGCACGCACGCCTCGGGCCGTTCGATGTGTTCGGCGACCATGCGCAGCGTCACCAGATCGAACGACCCAGCCCCGTCGAACGTGTCGATGCCGGAAGCGACCTTCTCGTGCACCCACGGGTTCTCCTGCAGCGTCGGATCGGGATCGACGCCGACGAGCCGCGCACAGCGCTTGCTGAGCAGTTCGGCGAGACCCGGATTGCTCGGGAACAGTTCGCGGCCGCAACCGACGTCGAGCCAGTGCACGCCGGGCACCACGAGCCCGGCGACCAGCGCTTCGTAGACGTCGTCGGGCGTGTAGTAGTCGTAGTCCAGGCGCAGCCGCGGCCCCCAGCCGAGACGTGCTTCGGGCCCGTAGCGGCGGTGGAACATCTGCCGCCGCGCCTGCTCGTCGGGCAGCCGGACCAGCAGGGGCGCATTCATGACGGAGCCCCCACCGGGAACAAGCGGTCGAGCTCGGCGAGCAGTTCGGCCGGCAGTTCCACGCCAGCCGCAGCGAGCGACGCGTCGAGCTGCCGCGGGTCCCGCGCGCCGACCAGCACCGACGCGACGCGCGGATCCCGCAAGCAGAACGCGAGCGCCACCTGGGTCGGCGAGAGGCCGGCCCGCTCGGCCAGTTCCTTCAGTCGCTGCGCCTGCAGCAGCCGCGGTTCGGTGAGGTAGCGCTGCACGAACTGGCCGTGCTTCGGATCGCTGGCCCGCGAGTTCGCCGGCACCGGCTGGCCCGGCGCGTATTTGCCGGTCAACACGCCCTGGGCGAGCGGCGAGTAGACCAGCTGGCCGACCCCGTGCCGCGCCGAGGTCGGCAGGATCGCCGTCTCGATACCGCGGTCGAACAGGTTGTAGAGCGGCTGGTTGCCGATCGGGCGGTGCAGCCGTTCGCGCTCGCACAGCGCCACCACCTCGGCGATGCGTTCGGCCGGCCACTGGCTCGTGCCCCAGTAGAGGGCCTTGCCGGCTCGGATCAGGTCGTCCATCGCCATCGCCGTCTCGAGCAGCGGCACGTCCGGGTCGAACCGGTGGCACTGGTAGAGGTCGACGTAGTCGGTACCGAGCCGCCGCAACGAGCCGTGCAGCGACTCGACCACGTGCTTGCGCGACAGCCCGCGGTCGTTCGGGTCGTCGCCCATCGGGAAGAAGCACTTCGTCGCCAGCACCAGCTGATGCCGCACCATGCCGCGGATCGCGGCTCCGAGCGCCTCTTCGGCCAGTCCGTCGTGGTAGACGTCGGCGGTGTCGAACAGGTTGACGCCGGCGGCGAACGCGTGCGCGACCAGCCGGGCGCTGGCCTGCGTGTCGATGGCGTTGCCGATCGTCAGCCACGAACCGAGGCCGACGACCGAGACCTTGAGACCGGAGCTGCCGAGGGGGCGATACAGCACGGGCCGTGCGTTGTAGCAGGAAGC
>JAEUHU010000042.1 GCA_016793305.1 Planctomycetota bacterium | reverse complement strand
CCGGGTGTCGGGTGCGCAGGCCAGCACGTCTGGTCCCGGATCGTCTGGAAGTTGCGCGCCGTCCGCACGGTGAGCCGGGGATGTCGCGCGAGCGCGCGTGGTGGCAGCAGGTGCGCACGCAGCAGGTCGCTGTTGTAGTCGAAGAACAGGCGGCCCTGGTCGTCCTGCGACAGGCCCCATTGCCCGCTGCGCGGTGCAGGCTCCTCGAAGAACCGGCCTTCGCGGAAGCGGTAGCGCGTGTCGTGGTTCGCGCACTCGATCCAGTTGTCGAGCGCCCACAGCGGGCTGTTGGCCATGTGCTCCGGCTGCCCGCCCTGCTCGCCGAACGTGTCGTCGACCGGCTGCCGCAGGTCGGCCACGCCGTCGCCGTCGGTGTCGCGATGCCAGACGAGGTGCGGTGGTTCGGCGACGAGCGCGCCGTCGCCGAGCGCCATCACCGCGCGCGGCATCACCAGCGCATCGACGAACACCGTCGCCCGGTCGAAGACGCCGTCGCCGTCGGTGTCCTCGAGCCGCGAGATCCGGCCGGTCGGCTGGTCTTCGCCGCGGCCTTCCACGTCGTTCATGTAGCCGCGCATCTCGCAGACGTAGAGCCGCGCCTGTGCGTCGAAGCTCGCGGCGACCGGCGCTTCGATCATCGGCTCGCTGGCCACGAGCTGGGCTTCGAACCCGGGTGGCAAGCGCAGCGCCTGCTGCGCCTCGGTGGGGGAGAGCGGTGGTGGTGGCGGCAGCGGGAAGCGGATCCGAGGCTTGTCGGGGCCACGATCGGCGGTGCGATCCTTCGGTTTCTGGGCCGGTGCCGTGCCGGACTCGGCGGGCCTCGACGTCGTCGCGGGCACGGGTTGCTGTACGCCGGCGAACTCGTTCCATGCTTGCTGGATCGTCGCGGCGGTGGGCATCGGGCCTTCGGCGACGAGGAACCGCACGCGGAACACCGCCGTCTCGCCCGCGGCGATCGTCGTGCGATGGAACATGCCGAACCGCCCGTAGTCGCGGTACGCCGACGCTCTGGCATCGCGCGGATTGCCAGGGTGGTTCAGGTAGACGACCGAGTACTGCCGACCACGCAGCGTGAAGGTCTCGCCGACCCACGGGTAGTCGCGGTCGCGATGCGGGTCCGCGTCGGCTCTGGGATACAGGTAGACCGTCTCCTTGCGTTCGATCTCGCCCGCCGGCCGGAACTGCAGCCCCGCGTGTTCGGGGTCGCCGTCCAGTTGCACGGCACCCGCCGGCGCGCGCAACGTCGCCTGCACGTCGATCAGCGCGTAGGCGCCGGGCGGCGGCGGGAGGAACGTGAACGTTCGCTCCTCCTCGAGGATCGGCGGTTCGCCTGCCGCACCCATCCACGTCACGAGCGACGTGAACGACGGGTCGGAGCCCGTGCCGATCGCCGAGAACCGATCGTGCACCTGTTCCCCGTCGGGCATGTGCCAACGGTCGTAGGTCCTGCCGTTCGCCGTGATCTTGTTCCAACCGAGGAAGATGCCGCGATGGTGGGAGAACTCGCCGCCAGGGCCCTTCGTGATCGGCGACTCGCCCGCGGCGTCGAACACGTGCAGGAACGGCTTGTACGTCGCGGCGCGCCGCTCGTTCGTCGTCGCATCGTGCGCCGTCATGTAACGCGCGACGAGCCGGCCCGAGCTGAGGACGTCGAGCGACTCGCCCGTCCGCTCGCGGAACGTGATGTCGTGTTGTGCGCCCAGCGCGCCGGTGCAACCAAGGGCGAACACGGCGAGCAGCGAGCGGTGCATCGGCGTCATGCAACTGGAGCGCGGAGGGCAAGCCGCGGCTCGTGACCATCCCACGCGACGGAGCGGGTCGCAACCGGGGAGGAAGTCTCTCTCCTCGAGCGAGATGGCGTGGGGAGCAGACGCGCAGCCCACGGCAGAGGGGTTGGCGACGGGACGCGGGGCGGCGGTCGCGGAAGCGGCCCGGCAGGTGTCAGGACCGACCGCGGTGACCCGCTGGACGAGGTGGAGTCGGAGCGGCAGGATGCCCAGCCGTCGTCGCCGCTGACGCAGGACGGCCACACACCAACGCCCTCGGCCCCATGAGCACGCCCACGAACGACGACCGTGCGCGCGGCAGCCGCGGGGCTTCGCAGCTCGAGCAGCTGATCTTCGAGTGCCTCGAGCGCATCGAGACCGAGGGGCCGGCGGCGCTCGACTCGCTGTGCGCCGCCCACCCCGACCACGCCACAGCCCTGCGCGCTCGCATGCAGGCGCTGCATGCGGCCGGGCTGATCGAGGCGACTCCGGACGGCGCGCCGCCGTTCCCCGAGCGGCTCGGCGACTTCCGTCTGCTGCAACACCTCGGCGGCGGCGGCATGGGCGTCGTCTACCTGGCGCGCCAGGAGTCGCTGGGCCGCGAGGTCGCGCTGAAGCTGATCCGGCCCGAGCAGCTGTTCTTCCCCGGCGCGCGCGAGCGCTTCCGCCGCGAGGTCGAGACCGTCGCACGCCTGGCACATCCGGGCATCGTGCCGATCTACACGGTCGGCGAAGAAGGCGGCATCCCGTTCTTCGCGATGGAACGCATCGTCGGGTGCTCGCTCGCCGACGTGATCGAGCACCTGCAGCACGAGCCGGTGGCCCAGCTGACGGGTGCTGCGTTCGATCGCGCGATCGCCGCGTGCACCGGCGATGCGACGTCGCAGGCACCGGCGGCCCTGTTCGCCGGGCGCTGGACCGAGGCCTGCCTGCGCGTCGTGCGCGAGGTCGCCGAAGCCCTCGAACACGTGCACCGCCGCGCGGTGCTGCATCGCGACGTCAAACCGTCCAACATCATGCTGACGCGCAGCGGCCGCGTGATGCTGGTCGACTTCGGACTGTCGAGCGCCGAAGGCGGCGAACGGCTGACCAAGGCCGGTTCGCAGCTCGGCTCGCTCGCCTACATGCCACCCGAGCAGCTGCGCGGCGAGACCAACACGCTCGACCCGCGCTGCGACGTCTACTCCCTCGGTGCGTCGCTGTACGAGCTGCTGACCCTGCGCTTGCCGTTCGCCGAGGCGCAGCCGTCGGAGCTGCGGCGCCGCATCGCCGAAGGTGCGCCGCCGCCGCCGCGTGGCCGCAACCCGGCGATCGACCGCGACGTCGAGACCGTCTGCCTGCACGCGATGGCGAACGATCCGCGGCAACGCTACGCCACCGCCGCCGAGTTCGCGCACGACCTGACCTGTGCGCTCGAACACCGGCCGATCGCCGCTCGGCGCAGTTCCGCAGTGGAACGCGCGGCGCGCTGGATCCGCCGGCAGCCGGCCGTGGCCACGGCCCTGCTGCTGGCGGTGCTGCTCGTCACCGTGCTGCCGTCGGCGCTCTACCTGCAGCAGTGCTTGGCGAACGCGACGATCCAGCAGAAGAACGTCGCCATCGAGGCCGCGAACCAGAGCCTCGACGCGGCGCTGCAGCGGACGCAGGCCGAGCGACAACGGGCCGAGCAGAGCCTCGACGTGGCGATGGAGTCGATCGACTCGATGCTGTCGCGCGTCGGCGCCTTCGACCTCGAGCAGGTGCCGCAGTTCGAACGGGTGCGCGCCAAGCTGCTGGAGTCGGCGCTGGCGCTGAACGAACGGCTCGCCGCCGGCCAGGGCGCCGATCGCCCCGAGGCGCGTGCGGGGCTGGCCGAGACGCGGCGCCGCACCGGCGACATCTACCACTGGCTCGGTCGCTTCGAGGACGCGCTGCGCCTGCTCGAACAGGCGCTCGCCGACGCCCGCGCCCTGGTCGCGGCCCACGGCGGGGCCGCCGATCGATCCCGCCTGGCATCGATCCTCGAGTCCATGGCGCGCACGCAGCGCGCGCTGGGCCGGCGCGAAGCGAGTGCCGAAGCGAGCCGCGAAGCGATCGAGCTGCTGACGGCGCTGCCGACCGACGCCTCGGGCGGCGTCGATCGCCTCGCCCAGTTGGCCCACGCCCTGCACTATCGCGGCACCACGTTGTTCCTGCTCGGCCAGGTCGAGCCGGCACTGGCGTCCCACCAGCGCGCGGTCGAGGTGGCGCGGCAGGTCTTCGCGCGGGCCCCGACCGCGGACCACGAGGCGACGATCGCCGCCTACCTCGGGGCGATGGGCAGTTCGCAGCTCGAGCACGGCGACAACGCCGCCAGCGCCGCGACGCTGCGCGAAGCCTGCGCCATCTACGAACGGGTGCTGCCGCACGTCGAGTCGACGAAGACGTACCAGGAGAGCTACGCCGACGCGTGCACGAACCTCGGGGTGGCGCACCAGAACGAACGTGACTACGACGGGGCGGCCCCGCACCACGAGCGCGCGTTCTCGATCTACCAGAAGCTGGTCGCCGACTACCCGGACTCGCCGCGCTACCTCGACTCGCAGAACGCCGCGCGCACCAACCTGGCGGCGCTGCGCATGCCGTCGCCGGCGACGCGCGAGGACGGCTTGCAGCTGCTGCGCGATGCCGTGGTGAGCCAGCAGCAGCTGGTGACGCGCTTCCCGAAGTCGATCGAGTACCGCTCACAGCTGGCGATGATGGTCGGCAACCTCGGCACGCACGAGCACGGTACCGGCGACGCCGAACGCGGCTGTGCGCTGCTCGACGAGGCCCTGGACCGGCACCGAGCGCTGCTCGCCGAACAGCCCGGCAACCCCGTGCTGCAGATGCGTTCGCTGGTGTTCGGCCTGAAGCTGGTGCACGTGCGCACGCTGGACGGCGACTCCCGCGCGGCGTGGGCGACACTGCAGAAGCTCGAGCCGTTGGTCGCCGGCGACTGGTTGACGCTGCGTCGCCTCGCCGGCCCGACGCTGGCCGCATGCGCCGTGGCCCAAGGAGACGCCGGGCTGACCGCGGCAGAACGCGAAGCCACGGCACAGGCCCTGCTCGACCACGGGGCGGCGCTGATGGCGCGCGCGATCGACGCCGGCTACCGCGACACCAACGACCTCGAGAACGAGCCGGTGTTCGCTCCGCTGCGTGCGTCGACGCACTACCCGGCGCTGCGCGCGAAGTTGGCGGCCGCGGCGAAGTGACGGAGAGGGCGACGAACTGCGAGAGCGGCGCCTCGACGCGCTCGCGTCGTTCCCAGGGGCACAGGACGGATGTGACTGGTCGCTGCGGCAACGCCCTTTGCGACCGTGACCCGCTCGCCCGCGGACAAAGCCGGGGCGCAGTGTGGCGCGCGCTGCTCGCGGCGCCGCACCCTCAGATGGGCCTCTGCAGTCGCTCCGCCAACTCCGCGAAGGCGCCACGTGCCTCGGCGAACGTCGCCTCCGGGAAGTCCGCGCGGAACGCCCTGACGGCCTCGGCCTCGTTCCCCGCGGCAACCGCACGCAGGAGGGGGAGCGACACGGGCCGGCCCGACGCGAGTCCGAGGTTCGGCAGCTCCGGGGTCCAGGTGCCCCAGTCGAGCGCACGCGGGAGCGCTCCCCAGCGGTCTCGCTCGAAGCGGCACGTGAAGCCGCGCACCGGACTCGCCTCGAGGTGTTCGCAGGTCCGGCACTTCGCGGGAATCGAGACCGTGCCGAGCGGAAGCCCGGTGTCGACGGGGGTGGGCGTCGTGTCGCCGAGCACGGGACACGGGCCGTGGTCGAGTGCCAGGAGCGCCAGCCCCTGGTCGGCCGCCCGTGTGCACTCGCCTTCGAAGAAGAACCGACAGCTCGCGCACTTCCTCGGGATCGCACCGGTGGACAGCATGTGCGAGAACGGCACCGGATCGACCGGACCGTCCACCTCGCAGGCTGGGAACGCTCGCCTGTACATGCCCGAGGACCATAGCACTCGACCAGGGACCGCTTCGTTCGAGACCGGGATCGGGGCTGCGTGCCGACCTGCCCGTGCAGACGAGTAGGATCCGCGGCCACCCCCCGCTCCTCTGCATGCGAACCCGCGTCCAACGCCTCTCCACCCTGCTCGCCGTCTGTGCGCCGCTCGTCAGCCAGACGACTCCGCAGCTCGAGCTCCGACCCCGGGACCACATCGCGATCGTCGGCAGCGCGACCGCGGACCGCCTGCAGCACACGGGCTGGTTCGAAGCCATGCTGCACGGGCACCTGCCGCAGCACGATCTCACGGTGCGAACGCTCGCCGTCGCCGGTGACGAGGTCGGCACGTGGCATCGCTCGCAGGGCTTCGGATCGCGCGACGAGTGGCTGGCGAAGACCGGCGCCGACGTGGTGTTCGCGTTCTACGGTGGCAACGAGTCGTTCGCCGGCGAGGCGGGGCTGGGCCGGTTCCGGGAGCGCCTGGTCGGGTTCGTCGACGGCTTGCGCGCCACGTCCTTCGGCAAGAACGGGCCGACGCGGGTCGTGCTGTTCACGCCGATCGCCCACGAACGGCATCGGGATCCGGCGTTTCCCGATCCCACCCGCAACAACGCCAACCTCCAGCGCTACGCCGCGGCGATCGCCGAGGTCGCCCGCGCGAAGGGGGTGCCGTGCGTCGACCTGTTCGCGGCCAGCCAGGAACTGTACGCCGCGGCGGCCGCCCAGGGTCGTTCGCTGACCGTCAACGGGCTGCATCTCGACGACGAAGGGGATCGGTTGCTGGCGCCGGTGATGTTCCGCGCGCTGTTCGGCGGCGAGCCACCGGCGGTCGACGAACGGCTGCGCCAGGCGGTGCTCGACAAGAGCTGGTGCTGGCACCAGCGCTACCGCACGATCGACGGCTACAACATCTACGGTGGGCGTTCGTACGAGAAGTACGCACCGAAGGACCGCAGCGGCGTCATCGGCGAGCCGATCCTGAACCGCACGGTGATGCAGCGCGAGATGGAGATCCGCGACGTGATGACGGCGAACCGCGACGCGCGGATCTGGTCGCTGGCGCGCGGTGCGGATCGGGTGGTCACCGACGACAACCTGCCGGCCCCGTTGCCCGTCGCCACGAACCACCCCGGCGACCGCGACGACCTGTCGTTCACCTACCCGTCGGGCGAGGCGGTGATCGGCAAGCTGAAGGTGGCGTCGCACTGCAAGGTCAACCTGTTCGCCGACGAGGCGCAGTTCCCCGAACTGGTCAATCCGGTGCAGATGGCGTGGGATGCGCGCGGACGGCTGTGGGTGGCCGCGTGGCGCAACTATCCCGAGCGGTCGCCGGGCAGCCCGTCGG
Organism: Planctomycetota bacterium; assembly: GCA_016793305.1. The sequence goes on along the minus strand of JAEUHU010000042.1, from coordinate 6,725 downwards.
GGGACTCCCTGTTGGTGCTCGAGGACACGGACGCCGACGGTCGGGCCGACGTCTGCACGGCCTTCGCCACCGACCTGAATGCGCCGACCGGGTTCACGTTCCACCGCGACGGGGTGTTGCTGATGCAGGCGCCGGACCTGTGGTTCCTGCGCGACACCGACGGCGACGGCAGGGCTGACTCCCGCCAGCGAGTGTTGATGGGCATCGACAGCGCCGACAGCCATCACACGACGAACGCGATGGGGCTCGATCCGAGCTGCGCCACCACACTGAGCGACGGCTACTTCCATCGCACGCAGATCGAGACGTGGAACGGGACGCTGCGGCACGCGGACGGCTGCATCTGGCGCTTCGAGCCGCGCACCGGTCGGGTCGAGCTCTACGCACCGTACGAACTGGTGAACGCGCACGGCAAGGTCTGGGACGAGTGGGGCACGGACCTGCTGACCAACGCGACCGGCAACCACACGTTCTTCGGCCCGGCGATCAGCGGCCATCTGACCAAGGGCAAGCACCCCGAGCTGAAGCAGTTCTGGGACCGGCCGTCGCGGCCGTGTGCTGGCACCGGCATGGTGTCGAGCGGCCATTTCCCCGCCGACTGGCAGGGAGACTTCCTCAACTGCAACGTGATCGGTCTGCAGGGCATCACGCGGGTCGACGTGTTGCCGGACGGATCGGGGCTGCGGGGCGAGACCGTCGAGCACCTCGTCGTCGCGGATCCCGCGGAGCTGCCCACGTTCCGGCCGGTCTGTGTCGGGAACGGGCCCGACGGGGCGCTCTACTTCGCCGATTGGGCGCAGGCGATCATCGGCCACCTGCAGCACCACCTGCGCGATCCCAACCGCGACCACCAGCACGGCCGCATCTACCGTGTGACCTACGAAGGGCGACCGCTGGTGGTGCCGCCGCGCATCGCCGGCGAGTCGATCGAACACCTGCTGGACCTGCTGACCGCCGAGGTGCAGGACACGCGGACGCTGGCGAAGCTCGAACTCGGCAACCAGGAGCCGGCGAAGGTCACGGCCGCGCTGCGCAAGTGGGTGGCGGCCCGGGACGAGCAGGAGCCGCGCCACGAACACCATCTGCTCGAAGCGTTGTGGCTGTGCCAGTCGCTCGACGTCGTCGACCGCGACCTGCTCGACCGCGTGCTGCGTTCGCCGGAACCACGCGCCCGCGCGGCGGCGACCAAGGTGCTGTGCGACTGGCGCGACCGGGTGCCCGACGTGCTCGAGAGGCTGCTGCAACTGGCGGGCGACGAGGATGCGCGCGTGCGGCTGCACGCGGTCCGTGCGGCCAGCTTCTTCGCCGGGGACCGGGCGAAGCGCGCGGCGGAGGTGGCGTTCGCAGCGCTGCGTCGTCCGACCGACTACTACCTCGACTACGTGTTCGACGAGACGCTGCGGCAGCTGAACACCGAGGTCGACGAGGTCCTGCTGCCCTCCGAGGGGGCCCTGGCTGCCGTCTACGTGCGGCGCATGCCGGTCGAGGCGCTGCGGCGGGCTTCCGCCACGCCCGAGGTCCTGGTCGAGCGGATCGGCCGCAGCAGCATCGAGCCGCCGCTGCGGCAACAGGCGCTGGACGCGCTCGCGGTGCTCCAGCAGACCGATCGGGCGACCGTGCTCGTGCAGTCGTTGGCGCGCCTGGACGACCGGGATGGCGACGCGGTCGTCGACGACCTCGCGCGCGCGCTCGGCAGCGCGGCAGCCAGCGAGCTGGCGCCGCACCGCGCGGCTCTCGAGGCGCTCGCCGACGCGGCGCGGCGGCCCGTGGTCCGCCGCGCGGCCTTGGCGGCGCTGGTGGTCCTCGCGGAGGACGGGGCGAAGGTGTTCGCCGCAGCGGGCGACCAGGCACGCAGGGAGCAGACGGTTGCCGTGATCCCGTTGCTGCGTCGGTCCGACCTGCGCGAGACGTTCGCGCCGGTGGTCGCCACGATCCTCGCCGACGCCGAGGCCGACGGGGCGCTGCGGGCGGCGGCGCTCGCGGCCTTGCCGTTCGTGCCGACGGACGCACCCGAGCAGCACTTCGCGGCGTTGGCGAAGGCCCTGCAGGGCGGGCCAGCGCGGGCGACGGCGGCCCGCGCGCTGCTGCAATTGCCGCGCTCGAGCTGGGAACCGGCCGCGGCCGGTGCTGCGGCCGAGAGCGTACTCGCGTGGGCCGGCGGTGTGCCCGCCGAGCAGCGCACGCAGCAGGACTTCCTCGAGACGGTGCAGTGCGCCGAGGAGTTGGCCGGGCTCATGCCGCCCGCCGACGCCACGCGCGTGCGGCAACAGCTGCGCCGACTCGGCGTGCCGGTCTTCGTGCTGCACACGCTGCGCGAGCAGATGCGGTACGACCGGGAACGGATCGTCGTCGAGGTCGGCAAGCCGTTCGAGATCGTGCTCGTGAACGACGACTTCATGGCGCACAACCTGGTGGTCGTGAAGCCCGGCACGAGTGGCGAGGTCGGCGGTGCATCGGCCTCGATGTCGCCGAGCCAGCTCGATGCCGCGGGGCGCGCGTTCCTGCCGAAGAGTCCGCACATCCTCGCCGCGACGGCGCTCGTCGAGACCGGGCGCCGTGCTCGACTGGAGGTGCCGGCGATCGCGAGCGAAGGGAGCTACGAGTACGTCTGCACCGTGCCCGGCCACTGGATCCTGATGCGGGGGACGCTCGTCGTCACGAAGGACGTCGAGGCCTGGTTGCAGCAGCACCCCGGTGGCGTTCCGACGGAGTCCGGGCAGGGAGATGCCGCCGGACATCGGCACGGGCACGAGCACGGCAAGTAGCGACGAGCGAACCGACTCCCGCTCGCTCGCGCCGGGCCGTCACTTCGTGGTCGCCACCGGCGGTTGCCAGGCGAGGTCCGCAGGCCGCACGCCCTTCGTGTGGGTGCCGAACCCGAACGGCGTCGGCGCGAACGTGCCGGCGAGGGAGACGTCGAGGTCGGGCGTGATGGCCTCGTCGCGGCCCAGCGCCCACAAGCATGCGTTGACCAGCAGGCGCCGCGACCCTTCCTGCTCGAACGCCTGCGCGCTGCCGAGGGTGGTCGTGAACACGCGTGCCGCCTTGCCGCCGGGCGAGCGGTAGGTGTTCGTCCACGCGAGCGGCATCATCGGGGCGTTCGCGTCGCGCAGCGTGCCCTGCTCGTTCCTGGTCGGCGGCGCTGGCGCCGCGTCCTTCGTCATGCCGGCGAGCACCTGGCCCAGCAGCAGCGGTTCGCAGCTCGGCGGCAACGGCAACCGCACTGCGTACACGTCGGCCGGGTCCCAGACCGAGCCGGGCACCAGTCCGCGGAGGATCGGGTGCGCCTCGGCGCCCGCCACCACGACGCCGCGCGCGCTCTGCGATCCGTGGGCGCCGTGGTGGGCGATCCAAGTCTCGCCGAGCACCTGTCGCCCGAAGCCGCCGTCCCATTCCTTGGCGTTCCACGACCAGCTGGCGAACGTGCGGTGCTGCTGCGCCGCGAACGCGTGGGTCGCGGTGCGCAGGCCCACGATCGGACGACCCGACTGCACGTAGTCGACGATGGGGCGCATCTGCGCGTCCGGCAGGTCGCGGAAGCGTGTGAACAGCACCATCAGGTCGGCGCCGTCGAGGGCGGCGAGGCCGGGGATGTTGTCGCGCACGCCCGGGTCGATCGTGCCGGTCGCCGGGTCGATGGCGAACAGCACGCGGCAGTGGCAGCCCAAGCGCGCGAGGATGCGCGCCAGCTGGGGCATGCCCTGTTCGGAGCGGTACTCCTCGTCGCCGGTGACGAACACGATGCGCTTGCCCATGCCCACGCCACCGGTGCCGGCGTAGTCGACCCACGGGTCGGTCCGCGCGTCGTTCGCTGCGTTCGTCGGCGTGGCGACGCGGGGCGTCTCTTGCGCCTTCGCCGGGCACACCAGCGACAGGAGGGACAGGGCGACGGGCAGGGCGCGCAGCATCGTGATTTCCGGGGGCAGACCGGGGATTATCCGGCGGTGATCGTTCCTCGCACGACCCGTTCCCAGATCCTCGAGAAACTCCGCAAGAAGCAAGCGCAGCGCCTGCCGGTGTTCATCGCCTCGGCCGGCAGCGGTCTCGTGGCCCAGCTGCTCGAGCGCGCCGGCGTCGACTGCGTGAACACCTTCTCGGGTGCCAGGCTGCGCGGCAACGGCATGGGCACGATGGCGATGCTGTGGCCGATCGTCGACGCCAACAAGCAGACCCTCGACTACACGCGCGAGGACATCCTGCCGGCGATGCGCGGCGATGCGTTCGTCTGCGCGTGCATCAACGCCAACGATCCGCTGAAGGACATGCGGATGGTGTTGGACCAGCTGCTGGCGATGGGCGTGTGCTCGGTGTCCAACATCGGTCCGTCGATCTCCTACGTCGACAAGGGCAGCGAGATCCGCCGCGTGCTCGACAAGGCCGGGATCACGTTCCAGAACGAGATCGACATGCTGAAGCTCGGCAAGGAGATGGGCATGGTGACGGTCGGCCTCGCGTTCGACGAAGAGGACAGCCTGCAGCTCGTCGAACAGGCGCGCCCCGACCTGTTCTGCTTCCATGCCGGCACCACGAAGGGCGGCATCCGCGGCTACGACTCCGGGGAGACCATCGCCGAGACCGCCGCGCGCACCGAGGTCGTGAACCAGAAGCTGCGGCGGATCGACCGGGACCTGATCCTGATCGCGCACGGTGCCGCGATGGAGACGCCGGAGGAAGCGCAGTACATGCTCGACCACACCAGCGTCGACGGCTTCTGGACCGGGTCGTCGACCGAGCGCATCCCGATCGAGCAGGCCGTGCTCGGCACGGCGCAGCGCTTCGCCAGCCTGCGGTTCGGCGCGAGCCGGCGGGGATGACCATGGCCAGCACCACGACCACCACGATCGCCGTTCTCGCCACGCTCGACACCAAGGGCCACGAGGCGCAGTACCTGCGCGAGCAGCTCGGCCGGCTCGGCAGTGCGGCCCTGGTCGTCGACATCGGTGTGCTGGGCTCGCCGCAGTGCCGGGCCGACGTGACGCGGGAGCAGGTGGCGGCCGCCGGCGGCAAGGAACTCGGCGCCATGCTGGCGGGGGCGACGCGCGAGGCCGCGACGCCGGTTATGGCCAGAGGTGCTACGAAGCTGCTCGGCGAGCGCATCGCCGCGGGCACGGTCCATGCGGTGATCGGGCTCGGTGGCCTGCAGGGCACGGCGCTGTGCACGAAGGTGATGGCCACCATGCCCTACGGGTTCCCCAAGGTGATGGTCTCGACCGTGGCCTCGGGCGACGTGTCGGCCTACGTCGACGTGAAGGACATCACGATGATGTTCTCCGTCGCCGACCTGCTCGGCGTGAACGGGTTCACCCGGCGCTTGCTGGCGAACGCCGCCGGGGCGGCGCATGGCATGGCCCAGGTCGACGTGCCGATGGTCACGCCGCGCGGCGCGAAGCCGATGATCGGCATGTCGAACCTCGGCGTGCTGACCAGCGGGTCCCAGCTCGCCCTGGAGCTGTTCGCGGCGCGTGGCTACGAAGTGCTGGTGTTCCACGCCGTCGGCTCCGGCGGTCGCGCGATGGAGCAGATGCTGCGCCAGGGCATCCTCGGGGCGGTCTTCGACTACGCGATGGGGGAGGTCACCGACGAGTTGTTCGGAGGACTGCGTGCCGGAGGCAAGGAACGCCTGACGGTCGCCGGGTCGCTCGGTGTGCCGCAGGTCCTGTGTCCCGGCGGGGTCGAGCACGTCGGCGTGCTGGTGCCGCCGCACACGGTGCCCGAGCGTTGGCGGGATCACGCCCACGTTTTCCACAACCCGGTGGTGCTGGCACCGCGGCTCCACGTCGAGGAGATGCGGCAGGTCGCGCGCGAGATCGGCCGCCGCCTGCAGACCACGCGCGGCGACGCCGTGCTGATGCTGCCGACGGACGGCACCGGTCGCTACGCGATGCCCGGCGGACCGCTGCGCGACCCAGCCGGGGACGCGGCGTTCTTCGCGGAACTGCGGGCCGTGGTGCCGAAGACCGTCACGGTCGTCGAGCGGCCGCTGCACGCCGAGGACCCGGCGTTCGTGCGCGAGTGTGTCGACCGGCTGGTGGCGCTGATCGAGCAGCGGGCTGTGCAGGCGTGATCGACAGCCTGTGCAACGCGGCCGGCGAACGGCTCGACAGTGTGTTCCTGCCAGGACGACCGGGCGGGCGCGAACTCGTCGTGATCGGCCATGGCGTGACGTCCCACCACGACCGTCCCTACTTGAAGGCGCTCGGCGAGGCGCTCGCCGGCGCCGGGATCGCATCGCTGCGCTTCTCGTTCGCCGGCAACGGCCGGTCGGAAGGTACGTTCGCCGCGGCGACGATCGGCAAGGAGGTCGCGGACCTCGGTGCGGTGCTCGATGCATGCGGCGATCGGCGCATCGCCTACGTGGGCCACAGCATGGGTGCGGCCGTCGGCGTGTTGCGCGCGGCCGCGGATGCGCGCATCGCGGCCCTGGTCTCGCTGGCCGGCATGGTGCACGTGCGCGCGTTCTGCGAACGGCACTTCACGGGGCTCGTCCCGGGGCGCGACGCGATGTTCGGGCGACCGGGTTGCGTGCTGTCGCCGGAGTTCCTCGACGACGCCCGCTCGATCGACACGGTGCTGCCGGCGGCGCGGCGGATCACGGTGCCGTGGCTCCTGGTGCACGGGGATGGTGACGAACTGGTGCCGCTCGCCGATTCCGAGGCGGCCCGCGAGGCCGCTGCCGGGCGTCCCGAGCTGCGCGTGCTCGCGGCGGCCGACCATCGCTTCGGCGG
>JAEUHU010000040.1 GCA_016793305.1 Planctomycetota bacterium | reverse complement strand
CGGTCAGCTGCGGGACGATGTCCTGGTCCCAGACGCTGCCGACGAACGACGAGAGCTTGTGTGCTTCCATGGCGCGGTCGGGCGATGCGAACCGAACGCGTGCTGTGGCTCAAGCGCACTTCGGCGGATCGCCAGGACCGGGTGAGCTGCTTCGGGCGTGACCGGGCCGTGGTCAGTTGCCGATGACCACGCGCAGGGCCGCCGAGGTGCCGAACGGCAACGGAAGGCCGTGGAACGGCGGGTGTGCGTAGTCGAATGTGGCGTGCTGGCAGCCAAACGAAAGGCCGACGACCTGTGGCCCAGCTGGCAGTGGCAGCGCGAGCGTTACGGCCCCGAGGTTGTCGGCGGCGCCGAACCAGAGGATCTCCGGCACCACGTGCAGCAACGCACAGGCCGGGGCCCCATCGATCGGTACGCCTGGCATGAACGGTGGCTCGCCGATGCGCAGCGCACTGATCACCTGCGCCCCGGCCGGCGCACCCGTCAACGTGATCCCGAAGCTGGCATTGCCGGCCCGTGGCGCACCGCCACTGGTGCCGACGATCGGAGTGCCAGCCGATGTCGCACAGCCTGCCCCGACCAGGCTGACGATCGGCGGAGTACAGCGCTGCGCAGACCAGGCAACGCCGGGCCCGGGCCAGGCAGACCCGGCGAACACCCCGCAGTCGGGCAAGCCGCGCAGCACCAGGTCGACGAACGCATGCACGTGGCCGTTGATGACCTCGATCCGTGCCGCATTGGCCGAGCCCGCCACCGCGGGCTGTGCGCCATACTCGAAGTGGTTCGCGTCGGTGAAGCAGGCGCCGAACACGAACGGCGACATGCCGCCCAGCATTGCCTGCACGCCGAGCCCTCGCGGCGAACTGGCCGGCGGCGAGCCCGGCGTGTAGCTGCCAGGCTGCCCCATGTCGTCGGTTCCGAAGACCGCAAGGACCGGCTTGTCGACCAGAGCCAGCCCGCTGCTGGAGACGATGCCGCCGTAGGCTCCGATCGCCGGATTGGCGAACAGGACCGCACCGCGCACGCGAGCATCGGTGAAATCCCCGAAGCCGAAGTCGGCGCCGACGTGCTGCACGACCGTTGCTGCGCCGAGTGACCAGCCGGCGACCACCGCAGGCGAAGTATCGTCGAGTTGCGTGCCGAACGCGACGTTGAGCGTCGCCGAGTTGGTCATGGCCCACTGCACGACGGCACCGCGGAGCTGCCAGAAGTTGGAACCTGGTGCGCTCTCCTGCTCGTTCTGCAGATAGACCACGGTCAGCCCGCTAGTGGCCAGCCGCCGCCACAGGGCATCGTGCTGCGGCACCGCCGCGATCTGGCCACTGCTGCCCGAGCCCCCACCGGGGCCGTAGAACAGGACGGGCGCCCCGCCACTAGGCGGCAGCCCGGTCGGCCGGTAGACCTTCACGTCGACTTGCACCCCCAGCACGGCGGTGAAGTTGTCGAGCGTCGCCTCGGCGAGCGCGTAAGTGCCTGGAGGCGAAAGCCCAGGCGACTGGCTGGGTGCCGCAGCGGCAAGTCCTGCCATCGCCAGGATGGTGGCGAAGCCGAAAGGGGGGAGACGATCGAACGGACTGCGCGACGAGCTGGTGATCGAAGGCATGGTGACGCGTGGCCACTTACGGGCCGAGCCCGGAGCAACCCACGCCAACCTATCGTCCAGCCCTTGCAGCGCCACCGCGACCGCGTCGCAGCGCGGTGAACCAGCCGTTCTGCCCCCACTCCGTGAACCACGTGCCGACCGGAGCGGTGGCTGGCGCCTTCGCCAGGGCTACATCCAGGCGCTGGCCTTCGACCAGCGCCGACAGCACGGCGAACTGCTGCTGCGCGAGGCGATGCCGCCAGACCCGATCGTCGCGACGATGGACGGCGAGCCAGCTGCGCTGCGGCCCTGGCACCGGGGTCGGCGCGCCCTCCTTCCAGGCCTGGTACCAGACGTCGACCGGATGCCGGAACACCAGCAGCTGCAGCGACGGATTGGCGGCGAGGCGGATGGCGCCGAGCCGCGCCGGAGGCACCGCGGCGAGCGCATCGGCGGCGAGCGGCGTGAACTCGGGTGCGTCGAACGCGCGCGAGACCGCGAGTTCGAGCTGGGCGAGTTCGGCCACGAACGCGCGCTGCGGCAGCGTGCGCTGCGT
>JAEUHU010000369.1 GCA_016793305.1 Planctomycetota bacterium | reverse complement strand
CGACGACGACACGCCGAAGGCGCTGATCGAGAAGGTCACGCCGCACGTGCTCGCCAAGGGCGAGGACTGGCGCGACAAGGGCGTCGTCGGCCAGGACTGGGTCGAGAAGCACGGTGGCCAGGTGGTGCTGGTGCCGCTGGTGGCGGGTCGGTCGACGACCAACGTGGTGCAGAAGATCCTGCAGCACGGGAAATGATCGTGACCGGGCCGCGGGGCGAGCTGCCGATCCTGCCGGTCGGCACGCAGGTCGTGACGACCACCGATCTGCGCGGCGAAGCGGGCGGGGTGCGCGTGCCGCGTGGCGCGCTCGGCACGATCCTGAAAGCGCCGACCGACCTGCAGCATCCCTACTGGGTGCGCCTCGTCGACGGCGCCGAGCTGTCGCTGCGCCGCGACCAGCTGGCGACCTTGGCGCGCTACCAGGATCGCGAACTCGGCAGCGGACCGCAGCTCGGCGGGACCGCGCTGTTCGACCGCGTGATCCTGCGCGTCGTGGTCGGCTCGCGCGCCTACGGGCTCGAACACGCAGGCAGCGACACCGACCGCCGCGGCGTGTTCCTGCCGCCGGCCGAACTGCACTGGTCGTTGTTCGGCGTGCCGGAGCAGATCGACGACGAACCGGCCCAGGAGACCTACTGGGAGCTGCAGAAGTTCGTGGTGATGGCGCTGAAGGCCAACCCGAACGTGCTCGAGTGCCTGTGGTCGCCGAAGGTCGAACACACGACGGCGCTCGGTCGCGAGCTGCTGGCGATGCGTTCGTGCTTCCTGTCGCAGCTCGTCTTCCAGACCTATTCCGGCTACGTCGCGTCGCAGTTCCGGAAGCTCGAAGCCGATCTGCGGCAGCACGGCGCGCCGAAGTGGAAGCACGCGATGCACCTGGTGCGGCTGCTCGCCGCGGGCGTGCAGGTGCTGGCGACGGGCGAGGTGCCGGTCGACGTCGGGTCGCTGCGCGAACGGCTGCTCGCGGTGCGCGACGGCGCGGTGCCGTGGGACGAGCTCGAAGCGTGGCGGCACGAGCTGCACCAGCAGTTCACGGCGGCGGCGGCGAGCACGGTGTTGCCGGTGCGTCCCGACTACGAACGCGCCGATGCGTTCCTGCGCCGCGCGCGGCGGCTTGCCCTGCAGGAGGAGCTGCCGTGAACGGCTCGCCATGAACGTCGCCGACGATCCGCGCCTCCGCGCCATCGCCGACGCGCATCCGCGCCCACTGCTGTTCGCGACGATCAGCGGGGCGCATCTCTACGGCTTCCCGTCGCCCGACTCCGACTTCGATCTGCGCGGCGTGCACGTGCTGCCACTCGAGGAGGTGGTGGGGCTGCGCCGGGGACCCGAGACCCTCGAACGCATGGCGCTCGAGCAAGGTCTCGACCTCGACCTCGTGACGCACGACGTCGGCAAGTTCGTGCGCCTGATGCAGAAGCCGAACGGCTACGTGCTCGAGCAGCTGCTGTCGCCGCTGGTCGTCGTCACCACCGACCTGCACCAGGAGCTGTGCGCACTCGGCCGCCGCTGCATGACGCGCCTGCACGTGCGCCACTACCTCGGCTTCGCGAAGGGGCAGTGGGACCTGTTCGCCAGCGAACAGCCGCCGCGCGTCAAGCCGCTGCTCTACGTCTATCGGGTGCTGCACACGGGCCTGCATCTGCTGCGCACCGGCGAGCTGCAGGCCGACCTGTCGATCCTGAACCAGCACGAACGCCTGCCGCACGTCGATGCGCTGCTGGCGCAGAAGCGAGCCGGCGCCGAACAGGCCACGCTCGACGCCGGCGAGCTGCCGTTCCATCGCCGCGAGTTCGAACGGCTGTTCGAAGCGCTGCGGCAGGCGCCCGAGCACTCGCCGTTGCCGGCGACGTTGCCACACGAGGTCGGCGAGGCGCTGCACGCGTTCCTGGTCCGGGTGCGGCTGCAGGTGCGCGGGTAGCAGGCTCAGACCGACGAGCCGCCGAACCGCGTCATCCCTGCGCACGATTCTCGAAGTCGCTGTAACCGCAGCCGCCCGACCAGGCACGTAGCGGTCATGAGCGAACCGCGTCTCTCCGACCGCCTGATCTCTGCGCTGCGCACCCGCAGCTACAGCCCTCGCACCGAGGAGGCCTACCTCTACTGGTTCCACCGCTACGTCCGTTTCCACGAACTCCGCCACCCGCGCGACCTCGGCGCCGAGGAGCTCGCCGCGTTCTTGTCGCACCTCGCCGTCGTCGAACGCTGCGCGCCCGCGACGCAGAACCAGGCGCTGGCGGCCCTGTTGTTCCTCTACCGGCACGTGCTCGGCATCGACCTGCCCTGGCTCGACGACCTGGTGCGTGCTCGACCTCGTGAACACCTGCCCGTCGTGCTCGACCGCACCGAGGTCGAAGCCGTGCTCGGCCACCTGCACGGCGTGGCCCGCCTCGTCGGCAGCCTGCTCTACGGCTCCGGGCTCCGGCTGCTCGAGGCCGTGCGCCTGCGCATCAAGGACGTCGACTTCGGCCGCGGTTCGATCACGGTGCGCGCCGGCAAGGGCGACAAGGACCGCCAGACCGTTCTCCCCGAACCGCTGCGCCCGGCGCTCCTACGCCATCGCACCGCCGTCGAACGCCAGCATCGCGACGACCTGCACCGTGGCGCCGGCTTCGTCGAGTTGCCGTTCCAACTCGCCAGCAAGCTCCCCAACGCCCGCCGCGAGTGGGCCTGGCAGTGGCTCTTCCCCGCGATCCGCACCTACGTGCATCCCGCGACCGGCGAACGCCGCCGCCATCACTTCCACGAATCCGCCGTCCAGAGGGCCGTCCACGAGGCCGTGTTGCGCGCCCGCATCCCGAAGCGCGCGTCCTGCCACACGCTCCGCCACTCGTTCGCCACGCACCTGCTCGAGAACGGGACCGACCTGCGCACCATCCAGAAGCTGCTCGGTCATGCCGACGTGCGCACGACGATGATCTACACGCACGTGCTCAGCAGGGGACCGTTCGGGGTGAAGAGTCCGCTCGAGGGGTTGGGTTCGGTGTTCGGGGCGGATGCGGCGGGTGAGGTTGAGGGTGAGGGTGAGGCGGATAGTGGTGCTCTCGATGGGGAGGGGGGCGGCGACGGTGGGGGGCGGATTTAGGCCGCCCGCCTAAGTGCGGCTGGGGTGGAGCGGGCCGTGGAGGTTCGGAGGGTTGCGGAGGTTGTGGGTGCGGGTAGGCTGCGCGGGTAGACGGACGAGCCGGCGGTCGGTTGTTTCGTCGAATACGAGTTGGCTGGACCAGCAGCGGTGCCGCGCAGACCATGGGGATGTTCGATTGGTACTTGCCTGACCCTCCGCTGCCTTGCAGATGTTGCGGAGCCCAGCTTGCCGAGTTCCAAGGAAAGCAGGGTCCATCCGAGCTGTTGGTA
>JAEUHU010000016.1 GCA_016793305.1 Planctomycetota bacterium | reverse complement strand
TCGCGCAGCGGCCGCTGCCGGCTGCCGACGGGTTCGCTCGTGCTCGTGGTGACGTCCACCTCGGCAGGATGCCGCGCGCCGCAGCAGCGCACAAGCGCGAGGGGGCCGTTGGCGGCCTTCCGCCGGCCAAGGGCCCTCAGTCGGCCAAGGCACTCAGTCGGCCAACACCCTTCCGTGGCCTGAGCCCCTCAGTCTGCCAACGCGTCGCCCAGCACGACGATCCGGCCCCGCTGCACGCGGGTCGAGCACAGCAGGCGGCAACCCGAGCCGAGCCCCATGCGGTCCAAGGTCCCCCGTTCGTGCTCGGCGGGCGGGGTCAGCTCGCCGGCCGCGGCGTCGAGGCGGGCGGCATCGGTGCCGCACATGCCACGGGTACAGCCGGTCGGCCAGTCGACACCCGCAGCACCGGCCGCGGCAAGCAAGGTCGTGCCCGGCTGCACGAACACGGTCTTGCCGGCACCGGCGAACTGCACCTCGACCAGGTCCATGCCCCGTGCATACCGGCCGGACCTCGGCGATCAAGCGCACGGCCGGGGACGCGCCCGAACGCGGCGCGACGAGGCACGCCGCCAGCTACTTGCCGGCGGCCTTCTCCTTCGCCTTGGCCTCGTACTCCTTCAGCGTGCCCTCGAACTGCTCCTTCGCCTCCGTCGCTTCCGCGGGGATCAGCGCCACCGCTTCCTTCTGCGCCGCGATCGCGAGGTCCCATTCCCCCTTGCACGCGTGCACACGCGCCAGCGTGTCGAGGATCGACGGGTCCTTGCGCGTGGTCAGCTCGACCGCCTTCGCGGCGGCCTTCATCGCCAGCTCGAGGTTCGGCTTCTTGCAGCTGCCTTCGGGGTCGACGATCGTCCAGGCGATCCCGTTGAGCACGTTCGCGTCCTTGCTCGCGACCGCCCGGGTGAACGCCCGCTCGCCGACCGGCCAGGCGAGGCTCGGATCGTCGGCGGCGACGAAGAACGACAGCAGGCCCATGTCGACCTGCGTCGCCAGGAACGGGAACTCCTTGCACAGCGCCTCGGCCTCTTCGATCGCCTTCTGCGGCTTGACCTGGGCGGCGAGGAACACCCGCTGCAGGCGCAGCTCGACCGCTGCCGGCTTCTCGGCCAGCGCCTTCACGTCGACCTTGCCGGCGAGCACGTCCGGCAGGATCACGTCGAGCCACATCGGGTGGCCGATCCACGCGATCGTGCCGGTCTTGTCGACGACGAAGCAGCACGGGATGCCGTCCTGGCCGGCGGCCTCGAACCACGCCTTGGTGGTCTTGCCGGCATCGTCCCAGGCGACCGTGTAGGCCATCGTGTCGCCCTTCTCCTTCACCATCGCCTCGACGTCCGCGAGCGAGTTGCTCTCGTCCTCGCTGGTGACGCCGATCACCGTGACGGCCCCCTGGTGGTGCTTCTGCACCTCGCTCAGGTGCGGCATGCCGGCGATGCACGGGCCGCACCAGGTGGCCCAGAACTCGACCACGTAGACGTGGTCCTTCTTCAGCTCGGCGACCGCCTCGCCCTTCACCCACTTGGCGACGTGCAGCGACGGGGCCGGCTTGCCGGCGACGAGGTCCTGGGCGACCAGTGGGGCGAACGACAGGGCTGCGAGCAGCACGAACGACGACACGGACGGGTGCATGGGTTGGCTCTC
>JAEUHU010000572.1 GCA_016793305.1 Planctomycetota bacterium | reverse complement strand
TGCTGCGCGCGGTGCAGTTCGGCGAGATCCGGCCGGTCGGCAGCGACGTGGTGCGGCGCGTCGACGTGCGGATCGTCGCCGCCACCCACCGCGACCTGCGCGCCAAGGTCCAGGACCAGAGCTTTCGCGAGGACCTGTTCTACCGGCTGGCGGTGCTCGAGCTGCCGGTGCCGCCGCTGCGCGAACGCCCCGAGGACATCCCGGCGCTGGCCGCGGCGTTCCTGCAGCGCGAGGCGCAGCGCAGCGGCCGACCACTCGTGTTCGCCGACGCGGCACGGAAGCGGCTCGCGCAGCACGAGTGGCCCGGCAACGTGCGCGAGCTCGAGAACGCGGTGGTGCGGCTCGGCGTGCTGGTCGACGGTCCGGAGATCACCGTGGCCGACGTCGAAGACCACGTGCTGCGCCATCTCGGCACGGCCCCGGCCGGCTCGCTGCCGACGCTCGACCTCGGCTCGCTCGAGCAGCTGGCGATCACCGCCGCACTGCGGCGGTCGGGCGGCAACAAGACCAAGGCGGCCCAGCTGCTCGGCATCGCGCTGAAGACGCTCTACAACAAGCTGGCTGCGCGCGGCGAGGCCAGCTCGGACCCGGACGCCGAGCGACCCAAGGATCCCTGACCCTGCCCGCTCACCACTGCAGCAGCAAGAACTCGCTGCAGAAGCCGGGCCCCATCGCCAGCATCACGCCGCGATCGCCCGGCTTGCCGGGGTTCTGCTGCAGGGTCTTCTCGAGGATCATCAGCACCGACGCACTCGACAGGTTGCCGGCGCGGGCCAGGCTCTCCCAGCTGGCGCGCAGCGTCTCGCGGTCGACGCCGAGCCCGTCCTGCAGCGCCTGCAGCACCTTCGGCCCACCCGGGTGCGCGATCCAGCGGCGCACGTCGCTGCGCTGCAGGCCCTGGTCGCGCAGGAACGCGTCGACGTCGCCGGGCACGCGTTCGCGCGCGACGGTCGGCACCTCCGCCGACAGCTGGATGCGGAAGCCGTGCGCGCCGATGTCCCAGCCCATCACGTGTTCGGTCTCGGGGTAGAACACCGAGCGCGTCGCGACGACGCGCGGGCCCTGGGCCCGCCGTTCGCTGCCGACCAGCACCGCCGCGGCGGCCCCGTCGCCGAACAGGCCGACGCTGATCAGGTTCGCGATCGAACGGTCGTCGGGCTGGAAGGTCAGCGAGCACTGTTCGATGGTCAGCACCACCACCACGCCCTTCGGATGGCCCCGCAGGTAGTCGGCAGCACGCGACACCGCCGCCGCCCCGGCGACGCAGCCGAGGCCGAACAGCGGCATGCGCTTCACGTCGTGGCGCAGGCCGAGCCGCGTGACCAGCCGCGCGTCGATCGACGGACTGGCGAGGCCGGTGACCGTCGAGAAGATCACTGCGTCGACCTCGTCGGCGCGCACCGAGGCGGCGGCGAGCGCGTCCCGCACCACCTTCTCGCCGAGGGCGAGCGCCCCGTCGATCCAGGCGCGGTTCTGTTCGGTGAAGCCGGTCAGCGCCGCGTAGCGCTCGAGCGGCAGCGTCAGGTAGCGGCCGTCGATGCCGCAGTTGGCGTGCAAGGAACGGATGCGCTCGGCGAGCCGTTCGTCGGCGCCGACGATGCGCACGATCGCTTCGGTCAGGGTCGCCTGGTCGTACCAGTGCGGCGGGAAGGCAGTGCGGACGGCGGCGATCTTCAACGGCGGAGTCTCGGCAGGAGGTAGGGAACGGAGGCCTGGTAGCTGGTGAAGCGCTCGCCGTAGAGGCGGGCCCAACGGGCCTCCTTCAGGCGCGGCCCGACCACACAGTAGAGGGACCAGCCGATCGACAGGCACAACCAATCGAGCGACCAGACGGGGCCGGTCCAGAGCACGAGCGCGAAGCCGAGGTAGATCGGCTGACGGCACGACGCGAACAGGCCGTTGGTCGGCATTTCGCCGTAGTCCACCGGCCGGTTGCGCAACAGCGACCACCAGCCGACGAAGCCGGTCTGCAGGCCGAGCCCGGCGTCGAACAACGCCTTCTGCAGGAACAGCCAGGCGGCGACGAACAGCGTCCACTGCAGCCCGCCGGAGACGCCGTCCGGGGTGTGCCAGACCACGCCGCTGGGCGTCCAGGCCCAGAAGGTCAGCAGCAGCTGCAGCGAACCGACCAGCACGTAGGTGCTGGTCGCGAGTTCGCGGCCGAACCCGACCGGCGACAGCCGCTGCAGCAACGGGCGGCCGCGGCGGTTCAGCAGGTAGCTGTGCAGCACCGGGAACTGCAGCACCAGCAGCAGGTTCACGAACGGAGCGAGCCAGTTCGGCAGCGTGCCGCGGCCGAACTGCAGGCCGGTGGCCAGCGCCAGCGCCATCGACGCGACGGCCACGACGAACGTGCCGTGGCACAGCAGGGCCATGGAGAGCGCCGCGAGGCGGCGGGACCGGAGCGTCATCGTTGCACCCTCTGGAACAGGGCGGCGTAGCCGACCGCGAGACTTCGGGACGGACGCAGTTGCACGGCGCCGGTGCGCACGGTCGCCAGCAGCCGCGGGGCTTCCCCGCAGCGCTGCACGCGCACACAACCGGCGGCCGCGGCCATCGCGTCGAGTTCTTCGGGCCGCACGAACAACCGCCACTCGTGCGTGCCCCGCGGCACGTAGCCGAGCCCTTCGCCGAGCGTGATCGCGAACAGGCGGCTCCGCCACGTGCGCGAGATGGTGTTCACGAACAAGGCCCCGCCCGGCGCCAGCAGGGCGGCGGCGGCAGCGACCAGCTCCGCCGGTCGTTCGACGTGTTCGAGCACGTCGGCGAGCAGCACCACGTCGGCGCTGCCGGGCCCGAGCGGCACGGCGGCGAGATCGGCCTGGACCGGCTGCATGCCGGAGCCCTGGCGAAGCGCCGCGCGCAGCGCCGCGCCGGCGCGGTCGACGCCGAGCACCCGGGCGCCAGCGCGCGCGAGCGGCACGCCGAGCAGCCCGCCGCCGCAGCCGAGGTCGACCACGGTGCGGCCCGCGAGACCATCCGGAAACCAGGTCGCCAGCAGTTCGAGCCGGAACGCCGACACGGCGTGCAGCGACGCGAACGCGCGCGAACTCCCGTCCCACCAGTCGTCGCGATCGAACAGCTCGTTCGCGTCGGGCGCCGTGGTCGCGTTGCTCACTGGAGACTCCGGCGCGCCAGCACCAGCGAGCCACCGTCGGCGGAGATGCGCAGGTGCTCGCCCGCGATCTCGAGCCGCAGCGGTTCGCTGCCGTCGAGCGACAGACAGCCGTCGACCTTCCAGGTGCCCGACAGCGTGGTGAACTCGGGGTGCTGGGCGCCTTCGCCCAACGCCGCCGCGGTGTAGCCGCCGTCGGCGAAGAACAGGTAGTAGACCTTGCGCCACTGCAGCGCCATGTCGCCCTGGACGTCGACCGACTCGTAGAGGCCGTCGAGCACCAGCGGCCCGGCCGGCGCGAACACCAGCTCGGCGAGCGGCGACGCGGCCACGGCGCGGTCCTTCTGGTCGAGCAGCCCGCCGCCGAAGCACCCAGCGAGGGGCAGCGAGACGCCTACCAGTACGAACGGGCGCAGGGCCGGGAT
>JAEUHU010000360.1 GCA_016793305.1 Planctomycetota bacterium | reverse complement strand
GTCCTTTCTGGGAGGCACCATGTTGTTCCGCAAGTCGATGCTCGTTGTCTCGTTGGTGTTGGCGTCGTTCGCGACGAGCTGCACCACCCGTTACCAAGAACTGCTGCGCGATCGCGACGAGCGCATCAACGAACTCAACGGTCAAGTCGCGCGTCTGCGTGGCGAGAACGAAGAGCTGCAGCGTCGCTCCACGACGCCGGCTCCGGTCGAAGCCACCACGCCGAAGGCGGAGAATCCGTCGTTGATCGACGATCTGCGCACCGACCTCGGCTCGGAGGTCAACATCCGCTACAGCGGCGGTCGCATCAGCATGGGGATCGACAACTCGGTCACGTTCGATTCCGGCAGCACCGCGCTGAAGGACTCGTCGCACCGCGTGCTGCGCAAGGTCGCGACCACGCTCAAGGAGCGCTTCAGCGGCCATCGCTTCTACATCGAGGGCCACACCGACAGCGATCCGATCCAGAAGACGAAGGACAAGTTCCGCGACAACCGCCACCTGTCGATGGAGCGCGCCGATGCGGTGCGCCGCTACCTCGTGCAGCAGGGAGTGCCCGACGAGTCGATCGCGGTGGTCGGCTATGGCCAGTTCGCGCCGGTCGATCGCAAGAACAAGGACCGCAACCGTCGCGTCGAGATCGTCGTCGGCGAGACGAAGTGAGACGCGCGATCGCCGGCTGCGCCTGACTCCGGCCACCTCGGGATGGCGTGGCCGTGCTGCGGGCCGAGAAGAGCTCCGCGCTTCGCGTTCGCGAACGTTCCGGACCGTTCGCCCACCCACGGCGGGTGGTCGACTCCAGCGCACCGAGGTTGACTCGGTCCAAGTGCCACCCGCGGTCGGGCGCCTTTGCGTAGGGGGTGGCGCTGTCGCCTCCGGCAGCCAGGGCTATAACCGGTTGCATCCCTGGTGCGGCGGCCGTCCAGCCGGCTTCACCTGTCGGGGCCGCAGATTCCGGGGTCACGATCCGGCGCGTCGATCGACGCGCCCTCACTACGGAGCGTTACCCATGGCCCTGTTCGCAGAAGGAGTTCGCAACGTGGCCCTCGTCGGCCACGGTCACACAGGCAAGACGGCCCTCGTCGATGCAATCGCCCAGCACTGCAAGCTGACGACGCGGCTCGGCACGACGGTCGACGGCACCAGCCTCGGGGACACCGAGCCAGAGGAACGGGACCGCAAGCAGACCCTGGTCGCCCACCTGTTCCGCATGCCCCTCGGGGACGTGCGGCTCAACCTGTTCGACACCCCCGGACACCCCGACTTCGCCGCCGACACCATCGCCGCGATCGACGTCGTCGAGACGGTCGTGTTGTGCGTGAGCGCGCAGCAGCCGCTGACCTTCCATGCCCGGCAGTTGTGGCAGGCCGCGGCTGCTGCCGGAGTCGGCCGCGCCATCGTCGTCACGCACCTCGACCAGGAGCGGACCAGCTTCGAGAGCGTGTTGGACGAGCTGCGCAAGGCGTTCGGCCACGCGGTGGTGCCGGTGACGTATCCGAACGGGGCTGGGCGCACCTTCACCGCCGTGCACATGGTGACCCATGACGAGGGGCCGAAGGCGACCCAGTACCACGACATGATCGAGGAGGACGAAGCCGAGGTCGACGACACGCTGATGGAGCACTACCTGTCGACCGGTCACCTCGAGCCTGGAGAGTTCGAGCAGAACCTGCGCCGCGCCGTGGCGCGCGGCAAGCTCGTGCCGGTGTTCGCCATCTGCCCGCAACGTGGCCTCGGCGTCGGGCAGTTCCTCGAGTTCGTGCAGCAGCACCTCCCGTCGCCGGCGTGCTTCGGAGCGCGTGGTGCGCAGAAGCCGGGCTCCGAGGGCTACGGCGACCTGGTCGCTCCGGACCAGGGAGCGTTCGCGGCCAAGGTCTGGAAGACCGTCAGCGATCCCTACGTGGGGCGCCTGACGTTCGCCCGATGCCTGCGCGGCACGCTCAACAAGGATCAGTCGATCCTGAACGTGCGCACCGGCAAGGCCGTCAAGGTCGGCCATCTGCACGAAGTGCACGGCAAGGACCAGAAGGAGATCCCGTCGGTGTCCGCTGGCGACCTGTTCGCGATCAGCAAGGTCGAGGAATTCACCCAGGGCGACACACTGACCGCCGAGCACGCACCGCTCCGCTTCCCGACCCCGAACTACCCCGAGCCGAGCTTCTCGCGGCACGTCTGGCCGAAGGCTCGCAGCGACGAGCAGAAGATCGGCCACGCACTCGAACGGCTGGCCGCCGAGGACGCGTCGCTGCGATGCCATCGCGACAAGGAGACCGGCGAGCTGTTGGTCACCGGCATGAGCCCGCTGCACCTCGAGGTCACGTTCCAGCGGCTGCACCGCCGCCATCAGGTCGACGTCGACCACGGGCCGCCGACGATCCCCTATCGCGAGACCATCACCGCGCGGGCCGACGGGCATCACCGGCACAAGAAGCAGACCGGTGGGCGCGGCCAGTTCGCCGAGGTCTACCTGCGGCTGGCCCCGCGGGCGCACGGGGAGGGGTTCCAGTTCGTCGACTCGGTCGTCGGCGGGTCGATCCCACGGCAGTTCATCCCCGAGGTGGAGAAGGGGGCGCGGAAGTTCCTTGCCAAGGGAGCCCTGGCTGGCTTCCCGGTGGTGGACGTGCAGGTCGAGGTCCACGACGGCAAGTTCCACGACGTCGACAGCGACCAGCTCAGCTTCCAGATCGCCGGACAGCGTGCTGTGCACGACGCGTTCCTGAAGGCGCGCCCGATCCTGCTCGAGCCGATCATGGATGTCACCATCCAGGTGCCGGAGCGCTTCACCGGTGACGTGGCCGGCAACCTGTCGAGCCACCGAGGCCGGCTGTCGGGCATGGAGCTCGAACACGGCGTGCAGGTGATCCGCGCGCAATGTCCGTTGGCGGTGATGCTCGACTACAGCACCCAGCTGCGCTCGATGACGGCTGGAGAGGGCAGCTTCGCGATGCAGTTCGCGCACTACGAAGCGGTGCCGCCGAACCTGCAGGCCGAGATCGTCGCGCGCCGCAAGAGCGTGGTCGACCAGCACCACACCGAGCACGCCTGACCGCCGGAGGCCGGGGCCGGGCGACCGTCGGAGAATCCGACGGTCGGTTGCGGGGCGCTCTGCGGCTCGGCCGGCCCAGACTCGCTCGGCATCGCGAGTCCCGCCACCGCCCGGTCCAGGGGGATTCCCGGCCGCATCGTCGACTCCTGCTCAATCCCGCCTCCGGTCGGGACCGATAGACGCGCTGACCCGGTCTTGCGTACCGGCCCCACAGGAGCGCTTCATGGTCTCGATGGAAGAACTGCTGAACCTGATGGTTCAGCGCGGTGGCTCGGACCTGCACATCTCGGTCGGTTCTGCGCCGAAGATCCGCATCGACGGCAAGCTCGTCGACACCGAGTACGAGCCGCTGATGCCCGAGGTGACGAAGAAGCTCGTCTACTCGGTGCTCGGCGCCGACCAGGTCGCCAAGCTGGAGAAGAACCTCGAGATCGACTTCTCGTTCGGCGTCACCAACCTCGGCCGCTTCCGCACCAACGCGTTCATCCAGCGGGGCACAGTGGCGGCGGTGCTGCGCGTGATCCCGTTCGAGGTCTACGACTTCCAGACCATCGGTCTGCCGGTCAAGGTGTGCGAGTGGATCTGCAACCTGCCGCGAGGCCTCGTGCTCTGCACCGGGTCCACCGGCTCCGGCAAGTCG
>JAEUHU010000567.1 GCA_016793305.1 Planctomycetota bacterium | reverse complement strand
GAGCCGCAGTTCGCCCTTCGACAGCACGGCGCACAGGTCGAGGTCGAGCAGCGAGACGAGTCGCATGCTGGTGTCGCTGAGGCACGTCTCGGCGTTGTGGCTGCCGCTCTCGAGGAAGCCGCCGAACTTGTGCACGCCGTGCTCGTGCAGCCATTCGAGCAGCCGCTTGCGCGGCAGGTCGAGGACCTCGGTGACGCGCGGCAGCGTCAGCCGTTCGTCCGGATCGCTCACCATGCCGCACACGATCCCGGTGATCAGCTCGATCGAGGTGTTGCGCCAGTAGGGGCTGTCGTGCGAGTGCTTCGACTCGACCGCCATCACCAGCGACGAGGCGATGCCGTGCGCCTCGGTGCGAGTCATGCCGGTGCGCAGCGGATTCCAGCCGAGGCTGCCCTTCGGATCGGTCAGGTTCAGCCGCCGCACCGAGCGCCGCGAACGCCCGGCCTTGGCCGCCAGCTCGCGCACCACGCCGAACAGGTCGCCCTTCGGGTCGAACACGACCACGGACCTCTGTCGATCGGCGATCAGCTCGGCGACGAGCGGCAGGATGCCCTGCGTGGTCTTGCCGACGCCGGGCGGGCCGACGAACAGCAGGTGGCGGTTCAGGTGCTCCTCGGGGAACACGAAGCGGCCCATGCCGAGCAGGTCGTGGCGGCGGCGCTCGCGGTCGTCGACGACCACGTGCACACCGGACAGCGCGATGGTGTGCGCCTGGCGTTCGAGCACGTCCTTCGGGGCGCCGTCCGGCCGGAACCAGTCGGTGAGATCGTCGCGCTGGCAGCGGCGCGACGGCCCGAGCAGTGGCGAGCCGTGGCTGTCGATGCGCTCCGGCAGGAAGCGAGGGTTGCGGAGGAACGCGGGGTCGAAGTCGAATCCGTCGGGCACGGCGGGTGGCGAGGAGTGGGTCATGGCTGCGAGGCGAGGGAGGTGGGGCTCCCGGTACAGACCTCGGGCCGTGGGCCTGCAGGCAGGCGGATGGCGGACGAGGGCCTCGAACGCGGGCGCGGCAGCGTTCGGCCGGGAGCGGGACGGGTGAGTCGCGCCCTTAATGGCTCGTGAAGATCTGTCGAGTGGGTCGTCGTTCCCATGGGCTCGTGGGCACGCACTCCTCCGTTCGGCCGAGCTTGCCGTCGTCGTCGAGTCGACGCACCGATCCTGCTGTGAGCACGCGTGCTGCGACGACGGAATCGCGAGCTGGTGCGTGCGATGGGCGACTTCTCCACGACGTCGGTGGACGCGTGACAGCTTCGTCGCAGGCGTTCGAGCGGTCGGCTGGCCGCAGTGGCGCGTTCGCGTCCGCGCGCGGCGGCTTGTCGACGAGGCACACGCACCAGGCAGGCGCGGCGTGCCACGTGAGTGGCGCGCAGCGGGCATGGCATGCGAGTTCGCGCAGCACGTTCGCGCGACGCGCAGCGAGCCGACGTGGTGCGGATGCGACGACACGACATGCCGACTTCCTGGTGGTTCGGCCGAGCCGAGGTCGGAACGGCAGCTGGGTCACAGGGAATGCGAACCGGTCAGCCTGCGCGCCGGCGTTGCGCCGCTCCGCCTGCCCCGCCACACTGCTCGGCCTCATGACCGAGCCGAAGCCCGCGACCAGCAAGCACTACCCCGAGGTTCAGGCCCAGGCCGACTTCCCGCGGCTCGAGCAGGAGGTGCTGGCGAAGTGGCAGGCCGAGGGCACG
>JAEUHU010000539.1 GCA_016793305.1 Planctomycetota bacterium | reverse complement strand
TTCACCGGCGGCGCGCTGCTGGCGGGACTCCTGCTCGAACTGGCGCGCGCGCGCCGTTGGACCGCGACGTTCGCCTTGCCGATCGCCGTCGAGGTGCTGCTGCTGGTCGTGTTCGGGGTGTGGCTGCACCGCACGCCCGCCGCCGAACGCCACCAGGCGCTCGGCCCGACCCTGCTCGCCGCCGCGACCATGGGCCTGCAGAACGCGACCATCACGCGCATCAGCGGCGGCGTCGTGCGCACCACCCACGTGACCGGCGTCGTCACCGATCTCGGCCTCGACCTCGCACGTGTCGTCGGCCGCTGGTTCGGCCTCGTGCGCATTCCGTCGCCGCGGCGGCGCGCTGCGGCGCGGCGACGCCTGTGGCTGCTCGCGAGCGTGCCGGCGAGCTTCGCGTTCGGTGCGGCACTCGGCACCTGGACGTTCGAGAACTGGCCGGTCTGGTCGATCACGCTGCCGGTCGTGTTCCTGCTGGTCGTGCTGGGCCTGCAGCTGCGGCACGGCCGCGCCCAGGTCGAACTCACCCCGCTGCCGTCGCAGGAGCCGAAGGTCGCGTGGTTCCGCGCCGTGCCGCCGAGCGCCAGCGAGTTCCAACTGCCCGACCTGACGGCCTGGGCGAGCCACGTCGACCCGAAGCACCGTGTGGTGGTGCTCGACCTGGCGCCGCTGCAGGCGCTCGACGACCTCGCCGCGCTGGAGCTGCGCGCGCTGCTGCGCGCGTTGCGCGACGAACGGCGCCAGCTGGTGCTGGCCGGCGTCGACGAGGATCAGCTGCAGGCGCTCGACGACGCCGGCGTGCTGCTCGACTTCGACGCCGACGACGTGTGCCACGACCTGCACGCCGCCGAACTGCGCGCCCACGAACTGGCCGCGGCGGCGTGACCGGCCGCGCCGACGCCCCGGACGGACTCGACGGAGAATCCGGACTTCGTGCATCCTGGCGGTGCCGCGACTCCGTCCTGGCAGCTGCCCGATGGCCCCGTTCCCCGATCCGCTGACGACCCTGCAGGACCACGCCGCGTTCGTGCGTGCGGTGGCGCGCCGACTCGTCGCCGATCCGAGCGACGTCGACGACCTGGTGCAGGAGACGTGGCTGCGCGCCCTGGCGAACGGCCGCGCCCCACGGGCGGCCCGCGCCTGGCTCGCCAAGGTCGTGCGCTCGGTGTGGACCGATCGCCATCGTGCCGAGCAGGCCCGCCGGCGCCGCGAACAGCAGGTCGCCGCCGAACGCGCCAACACCAGCGCTGCCGCGCCAGCCGGCGACGACGCGTTCGGCTTCGCGTCGCTGACGCGCGCCCTCGAAGCGCTGCCCAGCGACTACCGCCGCGTGCTGCAGCTGCGCTACCACGCCGACCTGTCGCCGACCGCGATCGCCGCCGAACTCGGCGTGCCGCTGCCGACCGTGAAGGCGCGGCTCGCGCGCGCGCTGCACCTGCTGCGCGCCGATCTCGACGCGCGGCACGGCGACGGGCACTGGCGTGCCTTGTTGATCCCATTGCTGCCAATGCCGCCAGGCGTCGCTGGCTCCGCCAGTGCTGCCGTCGTCACCGGAATCCTCGTGAACAAGCTGCTCGTCGTTCTCTTCGCCCTCGTTGCCTTGGCGGTGCTGTTGCCGCACCTGCTGGAGCCGTCGGCAG
>JAEUHU010000525.1 GCA_016793305.1 Planctomycetota bacterium | reverse complement strand
GCCGCCCGCCATCCGACCGACTGATCGCCGCGCCGCTCGCCACGCCGAACGGCCCGGCGCGGTACGCTCGTTGCCTTGGCCGCGCCCAGCATGACCCCCTCCCGCCTCGCCCTCCCGGCCCTCGCCGCCTCGTTGCTGCTCGCGACCGTGCTGGCCACGGCGTGCCAGTCGTCCGGTGCTGCCCACCACGACCACACCGGTCACGCCGGTCACGCCCACGCCAAGGTCGCCCCGCCACCGATCGGCGCCGAGGCGGCGGTGCACCTGCCCGGCCTGCACAACGTCGTCACCTACTCCGACCGCACGATCGGCGGCGGCCAGCCGGAGGGCCGCGAAGGCCTCGAGACCCTGGCGGCGATGGGCGTCAGGACGGTGATCTCGGTCGACGGTGCGAAGCCCGACGCCGAACTCGCCGCCCAGCTCGGCATGACCTACGTGCACCTGCCGATCAGCTACGACACCATCACGCCGCAGCGCCAGCGCGAACTGGCCCAGGCGATCACCAGCTGCGAAGGCCCGATCTACCTGCACTGCCACCACGGCAAGCACCGCAGCGCCGCCGCCCTCGGCAGCGCGCTGGTGCTGTGCGGCACGCTGACTCCGGAACAGGCGCAGCAGCGCATGCGCGTGTCGGGCACGGCGAAGGAGTACACCGGCCTGTGGCAGGCCGTTGCCGCCGGCAAGCCGCTCGACGCGGCGCTGCGCCAGGTCGACCCGAAGACCTTCCCGAGCGAAGCGAAGGTCAGCGGCATGGTCGCGACCATGGCGGAGATCGACCTCGTGTTCGACCTCGTGAAGCAGTCGGAGAAGGCCGGTTGGCAGGCGCCGACCGACCACCCGGACCTCGTCGCGCCGAAGGAGACGGCTCGGCTCGCCAGCCTGTTCGCCAACCTGCAGACCGATGCCGAGAGCCAGGCGCAACCGGCCGACTACCAGGCGATGCTGGGCAAGGCGATCGAACAGAGCTCCGCCCTCGACCGTGCGGTGCGTGGTGGCGATGCCGCGACCGCCGGCACGGTGCTGGCGACGCTCGGCAAGGGCTGCAAGGAGTGCCACGTGCGCTACCGCGACCAGTGAGTCGCATCCGTCTCCCCCCCACCACGCAGCGCCCCGATCCCGAGAACGCCATGCGCCTCCTGCTCTCGTCCCTCCTGCTGCTGCTCGCCGCCTGCGGCGATTCCGCGGCGTCCGGCAAGACGCCGGCCACGACCGGCCCGACCGTCTACGTCGCCCTCGACGAGCAGTTCAGCCGCCCGCTGCTCGATCGCTTCGGCAAGGAACTGCAGCTCGACGTCACGCAGCGCCACGACACCGAGGCGTCGAAGACGGTCGGCCTCGTCAATGCGCTGCTCGAGGAACGGAACAACCCGCGCGCGACGGTGTTCTGGTGCAACGAGAGCGCCCAGGTCGCGAAGCTCGCCGAGCTGGGCGTGCTGGCGCCGTACTCTTCGCCGGCCGCTGCCGACGTGCCGGCCGAATGGAAGGACCCGGCGGGGCGCTGGACCGGCTTCGCCGCGCGCGCCCGCGTGCTGATCGTCAACACCAAGCTGCTGCCCGATCCGGCGGGCTGGCCGACCAGCTACCGCGACCTCGTCGATCCCAAGTGGAAGGGGCGCTGCGCGGTCGCGAAACCGGTGCGCGGTACCACGCTGACCCACTTCACCGCCTTGCGCCAGCACCTCGGCGACGCGGCGTTCGGCGCGTTCGTCGACGCGATGTTCCAGAACGACGTGCAGTTCCTCGGCAGCAACGGTGCCACGATGCGCGCCGTGCGCGACGGCCAGCTGGCGTGGGCGTTGACCGACACCGACGACTACCACGTCGCGAAGGTGAAGGGCCACGACGTCGCCTGCGTATTCCCCGACCAGCAGGACGGCGGCCTCGGCACGATGCTGATCCCGAACGCGGTCGGCCTCGTCGCCGGCGGCCCCGACCAGGAGGGCGGCAAGCGCCTGATCGACCGCATCGTCAGCCGCGAGACCGAAGCACTGCTGGCCGCCGCCGACAGTGCGCAGATCCCGCTGCGCGCCGGCGTGCCAGGGCCGAAGGATCCTTCGATCAAGGGCCTCGGCGCGTTCCGCGCGATGGCGTGGGACGTCGCCAAGGTGGCGCAGGACCTCGCCCGCTGCGACCGCGACTTCAACCAGCGCTGGGGCCAGTGAACCTCGGGACCCGCAGCGCTGCGTTCGCGAGCCGAGCCCCACTCTGGCTGGCGCTGCTGTTCCTCGCCCTGTTCGCGCTGCTGCCGCTGCTGCACCTCGGTGTGCAGACCGTGCGCGGCCCCGACGGCTTCACGTTGGACGCGTGGCGCGGGCTCGCGGACGACACCAACGTGCTGGTGCAGCTGCGCGCGACGCTCTGGCTCGGCCTCACCGCGACGCTGCTGTCGCTGTTGCTCGGCGGCGGCCACGCCTGGCTGTGCGTCGGCCGCGACCTGCCGGGTGCGAGGCTGCTGACGCCGCTCGGCATCGCCCCGTTGGTGCTGCCGCCGATCTTCGTCGCGATGGGCTTCGCCGAAGTGTTCCCGGCCAAGGGCTTCTGGCCGTGTGCGATCCTGCTCGGCCTCGCCCACGCACCGTTCGTCGCGGTGCTGGCCGCGCGCGGCCTGCGCGCCGTCGACGGCCGCGCCTACGAGGCAGCGCTGCTGGTGCGCGGCCGGGCCCGCGCCGAACTGTGGCTGCTGCGCGGCATCGCTCCCGAACTGCTGGCCGGCTGCCTGCTGGCGTTCCTGTTCACGGTCGCCGACCACGGCGTGCCCGAGTTCCTGACCGTGAAGGGCAAGACCTGGCACACCTACGCGGAAGGCATCCTGTCGCGCTGGACGCGGCGCGCCACCGGCACCACGTTCGCGGAAGTGCAGAGCCCGATCGTCGCCGCACTGCCGTTCGTCGCCGGCCTCGGTTGCCTGCTGTGGGCGGCGCTGCGGCTGCGCGCGCAGGCGCCCGAACGCGGCGGGGTGCGGGCGCTGCCGATGCGGCCGCTCGGCCGCTGGCGTCGGCCGGCCCTGCTGCTGCCGCTTTGCTACCTGGGCCTCGGCGTCGTG
>JAEUHU010000476.1 GCA_016793305.1 Planctomycetota bacterium | reverse complement strand
AGGGTTCGCACCGGATCGGCCGAGCCCGTATAGGGACGCCATGGTTCGCCCGTTCTGCCTGTTGGCTCTGGCCGTCTGCTTCCTGCCCGACGAAGGGCAATGGCTCCCCACCCAGGTCCGCGAGATGGACTGGGCCGCGCTGCAGAAGCGCGGCATGGTGATGACGAAGGACGAGTTCTGGCACCCCGAGAAGGGCGGCGTGCTGTCGGCGACCGTGCAGATCAACGGCTGCACCGCGTCGTTCGTGTCGCCGGACGGCCTGCTGCTGACCAACCACCACTGCGGGTTCGGCGCCGTCACCGCGCTCAGCAGCAAGGAGCACAACTACCTCGAGGACGGCTTCGCGGCCGCCGTGCGCGCCGACGAGCTGCCGGCCCCCGGCATGGTCGCGTCGGTGCTGAAGCGCATCGAGGACGTCACCGCGGTCGTGCACGAAGCGCAGGCCAAGGCGAAGGACGACCTCGAGCGCTTCCTGGTGACGCAGCGCACCATCGGCCGCCTCGTCGCCGAGGCCGAGGCCAAGGAGAAGAACACCAAGTGCTCGGTGGCCTCGTTCCTCGAGGGCAAGGAGTACCACCTCTACTACCGCACGCAGATCACCGACGTGCGGCTGGTCTACGCGCCGCCGCGCAGCATCGGCGAGTTCGGCGGCGAGACCGACAACTGGGAGTGGCCCCGCCACACCGGCGACTTCACGTTCTTCCGCGCCTACGTGGCGCCGGACGGAGCGGTGCGCGAGCACCACGCCGACAACGTGCCGTTCCGCCCCGAACACGCGCTGAAGGTCTGCACCACCGGCGTGCAGCAGGGCGACCTGGCGCTGATCCTCGGCTACCCGGGCCGCACGCAGCGCTACAAGACCGGCCGCGGCGTCGCCCTGCAGCAGGGCTACACGTTCCCGCGCCGCCACGCGGTGCTGACCGCGGTGATCGGCGTGCTCGAGCAGTTCGCCAAGACCTCGGTCGAACACGAGCTGCAGGTCGCCGACGCGATCAAGTCGCTCGCCAACGTGCAGAAGAACGCCGCCGGGATGATGTTCGGCCTGCGCCGCAACGCCGTCGCGGAACGCAAGCACCGCGAAGAGGCCGAGTTCGCCAGCTGGCTCAAGGCCGACCCGGAGCGCACCGCCCGCTTCGGCACGGTGCTCGACGAGATGCTGGCGATCGACGAGGCCGAGGCGGCCACGCTCGAGCGCGACACGATGATCGGCTTCGTCGGCATGCTCGACGACCAGCTGCCGCTGCTGACCGTGCTGGTCGAAGCCTGTGCCGCCGCCACCTCGCAGCAGAGCGGCTCGGTGCCGCGCCGCCTGCTCGACGTGCTCGGCAGCGACGAGCTGACCGCCGAGTTCGCGGCGATCCAGGCGCCGGTGCTGCGCATCCTCGCCGCCGAGTTCGCGTCGATGAGCAAGGACCAGCGCCTCGCCGGCACCGAGGCACTCGGCGCCGACGGCTTCGACGGTGCGGCCTTCGAGGCCATGCTGGCGTCGACCAGGATGCTCGACGGCAAGGCGCGCAGCGAACTGTTCGCAGGCGGCAAGGAGGCGATCGCCACCAGCACCGACCCGATGGTCGTGCTGGCGCGCGGACTCGCCGGCGAACGCGCCCAGTACGTGCTGCGCATGCGCACCCGCGCCGGCCAGGCGCTCGACGTCGGCCGCCGCTGGATCCAGGCCCAGGAGGCGTTCCGCGGCAAGTCGTTCTATCCGGACGCGAACAGCACGCTGCGTGTGTCGATCGCCGAGGTCGGTGGCTACTCGCCGCGCGAAGCGGTGCAGTACGCGCCGCACACGACGGTCGCCGGCATCCTGCAGAAGGAGACCGGCCAGGAGCCGTTCGCGAGCCCGAAGGCGCTGCTGGAAGCGGCCAGGACGCGCGCGCAGTCGCGGTTCGTCGACCAGCGCCTCGGCGACGTGCCGGTGTGCTTCCTGACCAACGGCGACACGACCGGCGGCAACAGCGGCTCGCCGGTGATCAACGGCAAGGGCGAGCTGATCGGCGTCAACTTCGACCGCGTGTTCGAGAACGTCGCCGGCGACTTCGGATGGAACCCGGAGCGCTCGCGCAACGTGGTGTGCGACGTGCGCTACATCCTGTGGGTCGTCGAGTCGGTGCTGCCGAGCCCGGGCCTGCTCAAGGAACTCGGCGGCTGACGCGGCCGAGAACCGTCGCCTGAGCCGGCGGGCCCGTCAGGTGCTCGCCGACGCGACCTTGCTCTGGAACGCGCGTTCGACCTCGGCCTCGTAGACGACGATGTCCGGCAACTCGCGATACCTGCCGTCGAGGTCCATGCCGAAGCCGAGCACGAACTCGTCGGGGATCTCGAAGCCGAGGAACTCGATCGCGACCGGCACCACGCGCCGCGACGGCTTGCTGAGCAGCGACGCCACGCGACACGTCTGTGCCCCCTTGGCGAGGAAGTGCTCGCGCAACGCGGCGATCGTGCGGCCGGTGTCGACGATGTCCTCGAGCAGCAGCACGTGCCGGCCCTGCACCGGCAGGTCGGCGCCGGTGGTGATCGTCACCTTGCCGCTGCTGTGCTGGCCGGCGTAGGACTGCGCACGCACCTCGTGCATCGGCAGGGAGCCCGGCAGGAACTTCTGCAGCAGGCGGGCGAACGGCCGGGCGCCTTCGATCACGGCGACCAGCATCGGCGGCTCCGGTGCGGTGGCGACGTGGATCTGGCGGGCGAGCTCCTGCGCGCGACGCAGGATGGTGTCGTTCGAGAACAGGACGCGGAACGGCGGGAACGAAGGCTGCTTCACGGGAGGACGAAGGACACGGCCGGCGACACGCCCGGCACCAGGTAGTTGCTCTCGACGACGGCGTGCACCGCATACAGCACGATGCCCGGCACCGGGTTCGGCTGCGGGTACGGCAGCTCGGTGCTGCGATAGCCGCCGGGCGGCATCAGCGCCACGAAGCCGGGGATCGACAACGAGCCCTCGACCAGCGGATCGAAGCCGAGCGGGATGGTGGCACCGCCGAACTGGAAGCTCGGGCCGGCGGAGTAGGCCAGCACCACGACGCTCGCGTACGACGACGTGAGGCCGAGCGCCGTCGCGTGGAAGGTCATCTTGCCGGGCACCACGTCGACCGCGAGCTGAACCGGGTGCGGGGTCGCATCGGCGCCGTTCCTGGCCCCCGGCGTGCCGAGGTCGCCGTCGCCGAACGCCGTCGAGCACGGCGCCCAGTTCGCGTTCGTCTGCGGCCCGAACAGGTCGATGCGTTCGGCGGCGATGCCGTCACCACCCGGGAATCCGCTCGCGTAGGACAGCTGGTCGATCGTCGTGCTGCTCTGGGTCAGCGCCAGGTTGTCGGCCGTGTTGGCGACCGACAGCGCTCCGGACGGCATCGGCATCCCGAGCGGCTGCCCGCCGTTGCGCGACGGCGCGCCGTCGACCTGGAACAGCAACGGCTTGCCGGGCACCGCCAGGAAGTTGCTCGCCAGGGTGATGGTGTTGCCCCCGTCGACGAGGCTCAAGCCACGCAGCCCGAGCGGCCGGCTGCCGACGTTGACGACCTCGACGTATTCGCCGTTCGTGTCCGGCACGACGTTCGGATTGCGGTGCACCTCGGAGAAGCGCAGCTCCCCCGCCGCGACGGACGGCGTCTGGATCTCGTCGCACCAGAAGTCGAGGTAGCTGCCGTCGTTCGAGGTCGCGCGGTAGCGCTGGCCGTCGGTGTCGATGCGGATCGGGCCGCAGACGCCGAAGCCGATCGTGTTGGCGCTGCCGGTCGTGGTCGACAGCAGCGCGCGCGCCGCCGCCGCCTGGTTGATGCGGTTCACGGCCGTGCTGGTCGGGTGGCCGTACGGATTGGCGACACCAGCGCTGACGACCGCCAGCTCCGGTTGCAGCCGCGCGATCAGGTTCAAGTTCGACGAGCTCGCCGAGCCATGGTGGTTCAGCTTGTAGACGTCGACGTCGCCGCAGGCGAGCGTGGCCGGGCTCTCGACGTCGGCGGTGCCGCTGGCGCCGCCGGTCAGGTCGCCGCCGAGCCACATCGAGAACAGGCCGTACTCGAGCCGCAGCACCACCGAGCGCGAGTTCTCCTCCTGCGCGGACGTGGTCGGGTCGACGAACGCCCCGCCGAGCACCTGGCCGTCGAAGGCGATCACCGTGACGCTGGCGCCGCCGCCGAGCGCGTAGCTGGCGCCGAGCGTCACCTGCTGGCGGCGCGAGCCGGCGGCGGCGAGGTAGTTGTTGATGGCGGTGCCGCTGGCGCGGTTCAGGTCGCCGCGGTCGTAGGCGAACTGCAACGGCAGCGCGTTCAGCACCTCGTCGAGGCCACCGAGATGGTCCTCGTGGAAGTGCGACAGGAACGAGAACCCGTAGCTGCTCGGCGCCAACTGCGCGATCGTCGGCAGCATGGTGATCGTGCCCTGTCCGCCCGGGCCGGCGTCGACCACGTGCACGGTGCCGTCCGGGGCCCGCAGCACGATGCCGTCGCCCTGGCCCACGGCGCAGACCACGACGGTCAAGCCGACCGGCGGATCGGCGAGATTGCCCTGCGGCGACCACGCCGCGACGAGGCCGCAGAAGGCGGTGACGAGCATCGGCGAACGATAGCGGGCAAGGTGCCCGGCTGCACCAGGCAGCAGCCCCTAGGCCAGGACAACCCGGGCGGGGTGCTTGCACCGCCGCCGCAGCCCCGATGCGATGGGCCGCGCATGCCCGGCGAACTCCTCCACCACTACGGCCCCGACGTCGTGCTGTTCGACGACCCGTTCCTGGCGACCCTGCTGCTGCGCATCGGCAGCCCGGGTTCCGGCACCGCCGAGATCCCCGGCCTCGTGCGCACCGCCTACCGGCGGCTGCTGCAGGAAGTGCTGGCCCGCGAGTTCCCGCGCCGCGCCCAGCGGGCCCCGACCCGGATGACCGCGCAGGAGCCGCGCGCGTTCGTGCAGGGGGACTTCCTGTGCCGCGAGACCAAGCTGGTGATCTGTGCGGTGATCCGCGCCGGCATCCTGCCGGCCCAGGCCTGCTACGAAGCGGCCATCGAGGTGCTGCCGCCCGAGAACGTGCGCCTCGACTTCCTCAACCTGTCGCGGGTCACCGACGCGCAGCACCACGTGACCGGCGTGCGGCTCGACGGCAGCAAGATCGGTGGGCCGGTCGACGACGCGGTCGTGCTGGTGCCCGACCCGATGGGCGCCACCGGCGGCACCGTCAGCCGCGCCTACGAGGTCTACCGCGAGCTCGCCGGCGCCCCGCGTCGCTTCGTCGCCACCCACCTGATGGTGACCCCCGAAGCGATCCGCCGGGTGACCGCCGCCCATCCAGGACTGCGCCTCTACTCCGGTCGGCTCGACCGCGGCCTGTCGAGCGAACGGGCGCTGCAGAGTGCGCCCGGCCTGCACCCCGACGAAGAACGGGGCCTCAACGACGTGCAGTACATCGTGCCCGGGGCCGGTGGGATGGGCGAACTGCTGACCAACAGCTGGGTCTGAACGTTTCGAGCCCCTTTTCGCGGGGGTCGGCCCCCTACTCCTGCGGACCTCAGGTGGCGTCCGCAGGAGGTGCGGATGCAGACCGTAGTGCTTCGAAGGGGGTTGCTGATGGACGACGACGTAGCCGACGACCTGGACCAGTGCGGCGCCTGTGGGTGCACGCAGTGCCGGCTCGACGAGGAGCTCGGCTCGGTCGGGCGCGCGCGGGCCCGCGACTCGGCGCACGCAGGGCCCGGTTCGCGCCCGCCACGGCGGCTTCGACCGACAGCGTCCTTGCCAGCCGTACGTCCCGCCCGCTATCCCTACCCGCCCTCATGACCACCATCGTCTCCGTGCAAGGCCGCGAAGTCCTGGACAGCCGCGGCAACCCCACCGTCGAAGTCGAAGTCGAACTGGAATCGGGCGCGATCGGCAGTGCGATCGTCCCCTCGGGGGCGAGCACGGGGGCGCACGAGGCCGTCGAGCTGCGCGACGGCGACAAGAAGCGTTACCTCGGCAAGGGCGTGAGCAAGGCGGTCGGCAACGTCAACGGCGCCATCGCCGAGGCGCTGCTCGGCGTGCCCGGCGAAGACCAGCACCTGGTCGACACGCTGCTGCGCGAGGCCGACGGCACGAAGAACAAGGGCAAGCTCGGCGCCAACGCGATCCTCGGTGCCTCGCTCGCCACCGCGAAGGCGGTCGCCAACGAGATCGGCATGCCGCTGTGGCGCTACGTCGGCGGCAGCAAGGCACGGCGCCTGCCGGTGCCGATGATGAACATCCTGAACGGCGGCGCCCACGCCGACAACAACGTCGACTTCCAGGAATTCATGGTGATGCCGGTCGGTGCCAAGAGCTTCAAGGAAGGCCTGCGCATGGGCGTCGAGGTGTTCCACGCGCTGAAGGCCGAACTCAAGGCGAAGAAGCTGATGACCGCGGTCGGCGACGAAGGCGGCTTCGCGCCGAACCTCGAGAGCAACGCCGCTGCGTTCGAGATCATCCTGCAGGCGATCAAGAAGGCGGGCTACAAGGCCGGCAGCGACCTGGTGCTGGCGCTCGACGCCGCCGTCACCGAGTTGTTCGACAAGGGCAAGTACACGCTCGAAGGCGAGGGCAAGACGCTCGACGGCAAGGGCATGGTCGCGCTCTACCAGAGCTGGTGCAGCCAGTTCCCGATCTTCTCGATCGAGGACGGCATGGCCGAGGACGACTGGAAGGGCTGGCAGGCGCTGACCGCCGCGATCGGCGGCACGACGCAGCTGGTCGGCGACGACCTGTTCGTGACCAACACCGAACGCCTGCAGCGCGGCATCCAGGAGAAGGCCGGCAACGCGATCCTGATCAAGGTCAACCAGATCGGCACGCTGACCGAGACGCTCGAAGCGATCGACCTGGCGCACAAGGCCGGCATGCGCGCGGTGATGTCGCACCGCTCGGGCGAGAGCGAGGACAGCACCATCGCCGACCTCGCGGTCGCGTGTGGCACCGGCCAGATCAAGACCGGCGCGCCGTGCCGCAGCGACCGTGTCGCCAAGTACAACCAGCTGCTGCGCATCGAAGAGCAGCTCGGCGACGCGGCGATCTACGGCATCTGAAGGCCGCGGCCCTGCACGAGCGCTGGCGGCCGAGGGGCGAACGCAGCCGCCCCGGCAGGATCACTTGCCGCCAGCGTCCTTCGGCTTCTCTTCGGCCGGCTTCTCGCCCTTCGGCGGCTCCTTCTGCTCGTCCTTCTTCTCCTCGGCGGAAGCACCGAGCACTTCGAGCAGGTCCTTCTCGAGCTGCTTCTCGCTGCCCGGGCCGAAGCCGACGTGGACCTTCTTGATCACGCCGTCCTTGCCGATCACCACGGTGTGCGGGATGCCGTTGACGCCGAATTGGCCGGCCAGCGCCTGACCGACCATCGCCACCGAGATCGACAGGTTCTTCTTGCCGAGGAACTTCTCGATCTTCTCCTTCGACTCGTCGAGGTTGCAGGCGTGGAACACGACGCCCTTCTCCGCCAGCTTGGCGGTGACCTCGGCGACCTTCGGCAGGCCCTGCACGCACGGCCCGCACCACGTCGCCCAGAAGTCGAGCACCACGACCTTGCCCTTCAGGTCGGCCAGCTTCTGCTTGCTGCCGTCGAGCAGCGTCAGTTCGACGTCAGGGGCCGGCTTGCCGACGGTCTCGTGCGGCTTGCCGTGTCCGCCCTCGGCATCGGCGCCTTCGTCCATGCCCTCGGCGTCGCCCATCTCGGCCATCTGCTGCTGGAAGCGCTCCTGCACCGCGGCAGCGAGGTCGTCGACCTGCTTCGAGTCGGCCGGCGCCTTCAGCGCGAAGACGTCCTTCGGCAGCTCCTTGGACACGGTGACGATTTCCAGGTCGATGCCCGGCTCGATGTTGAGCGTCAAGCCCTCGCCGTCGCCGGCGTCGTCGCCCTCCATCTCGTCTTCGTCGTCGCCCCCGCCGGCCTCGAGCAGATTCGACAGGTCGAGCTTCGCGGCCTTCGGCTTGTGACGCAGCACCCAGGGCTCGCTGCCCTTCTGCACCCAGACCTCGCAGGCGAGCTTGTCGTCGCGAACGGCCAGGTGCCAGGCATCCTTGCCGCCGACCTTGACTTCCCCGAGCAACTCGACCGTCTTCGCGTCGAGCAGCGCCCCCTTGGCGCCAGCCGGGGACAACAGCGCGCGCAGGTTCCCGGCGCCCGGGATCGCCAGCATGCCCTGGTTCTTGCCGAGCAGGTCGAGCACGTTCTTCGGGGCCTCGGTCAGCGAGTGCAGCTGGAACTGCGGGAACGTGCGCAACAGCTGCTTGCCGTCGCTGACCAGCTCGCCGAGGCCCTCCTGGTCGCAGCGGATCACGAACCGGTTCGGCATCGCGACCACCACGTCGAGGTCGAGGGTCGGCAGCTCGATGTCCGCGAACTGCTCCGCCATCTCCTCGGGCAGCTCCGGCAGGATCATCGTGCCCTTGGCCTTGATGGCGAGGGACGGCAGGCTCTGCGTGAACCGCAGCGAAGCACCGAGCAGTTCGGTGGCCTTGGGCTTCTCCGCGATCGTCGCGGTGGACTCCGGCGCCGGCTTGGCCGGTTCCTGGGCGAACAGGGCTCCCTGGGCGAACAGGGCGGCGGTGCAGGCGAAGGTGAGAATGGACGCGATTCGGGCTTGGTGCATGCAGGGGAACCTGGCGTCTGGCCGGGTCGGGGCAGAAACGCAGCGACCGACTGTAGCCCGCGGAACTCCAACATTTTCGTATCCACGTCGGCATCGGGTCGGCCCATCCTGGCGGCAACCGCGCAAGCCGGCCTCGACCCCTGGTGCCTCCCGACGATTCGAGGCAGCGACTATCTCCGCCAGCGCAGCCTCGATAGCATCCGCCGCCTGCAGCGTCATGAGTCGCGAACCCGCCGAGGCCCCATCGAACTTCCCCCACTGGGTGACGTTGGGCAGTCTCGCCTTCGTGCTCTGGCTGTTCTTCACGAACACCGTGCCGGCCACCCAAGAACGTGCCGAGCTGCAGAACCTCGACGCCGAGCTGACCGAGTTGCGCATCCGCTACGACCAGGCGATCGAAGACGCGCGCCTGCGGATCGCCGCCGAACCCGACTACGACCTGCAGGCACTGCTGCTCGCGATCGACGCCCAGGGCTTCACGCCAGCCGAACTCTGCCTCGCGTTCCCCGAAGCTCGGGTGCTCGGTCCTCGGGCCCCCTCGGCGAGTGGGACGCCGCGGTGAAGTTCTCGCCAGGCTTCCCCGTCGCACCCGCAGTGCGCCGTCGCACCCGCAGCGGCGGCTCGCAGGTGCTTGGCCGGCTTCGTATCGAGGCCAACGGCCACTGCTGGTCGGACCTCACACCCCTGCTTCCCGCATCGTTTCCCCAGCCGCTCTCCGCGGCAGCCACCCCACCGATCCCGGAGTGACTCGACCACGAGTCGCGATGTCGCACGACCCCGAGCCCCCCTCATGAGCAACGCAGCCAACCCGCAGGACCTGCAGCAGGTCGAGAAGCTCCGCACGGCCTACGCGTCGATGAAGCAGGAGATCCAGAAGGTGATCGTCGGCCAGGACCACGTGGTCGACGAACTGTTCATGGCGCTGTTCTGCCGCGGCCACTGCCTGCTGATCGGCGTGCCGGGCCTCGCCAAGACCCTGTTGATCTCGACCCTGGCGCGTGTGCTGAGCCTCGGCTTCAACCGCATCCAGTTCACGCCCGACCTGATGCCGAGCGACATCACCGGCACGGAGATCATCCAGGAGGACAAGACGACCGGCCGGCGTGAGTTCAAATTCATGCCGGGGCCGATCTTCAGCAACGTGATCCTGGCGGACGAGATCAACCGCACGCCGCCGAAGACGCAGGCCGCCCTGCTGGAAGCGATGCAGGAGTACCAGGTCACCGTCGCCGGCCACCGCCACGAGCTGAAGAAGCCGTTCTTCGTGCTCGCGACGCAGAACCCGATCGAACAGGAGGGCACCTACCCGCTGCCGGAGGCCCAGCTCGACCGGTTCATGTTCATGGTGAAGGTCGACTACCCGAGTGCCGCGGAGGAGCGCGAGATCCTGCGCCGCACCACCGAGGACCGCAGCACCGAGATCAAGCCGGTGCTGAGTGCCGACGACAT
>JAEUHU010000343.1 GCA_016793305.1 Planctomycetota bacterium | reverse complement strand
TTCGGGACGCAAAGGTCGGAGGTTCAAATCCTCTCGCCCCGACCATCTTTCGCCGCTTCGCGGCGCAAGATTGCTCGGGGCATGCGGCTTCGGGGATCTCGCCCGCCGCCGCTTCGCGGCGACCGGCTCGACCGGCAAATCCACGCGCCCCGATCTGTTCCCTCCCGCGTGGCAACAGGCCGCGCAGCGTGGTCGAGCCGATCGAACCCGACTGCAGCCGGTTCCTCGCCGCCTGCCGTCGCACCCCGGCTAACACTGCCCCGGCCCCCGGCGTCCTCTCGCGCACCGCGGACAACCATCCGCCGACCGGAGCCCAGCCATGCCGAACGCATCCCGCTACGCCGTAGCCTCCCTCCTGCTGCTCGCTGCCAGCTGGTTCCCCGCCCAGCCAGCCACCAGAGCCACCAGAGCCACGCCGCCCCGCGGCCCGGGTGCGGTGATCGAAGCCATCGAGGGCTTCCTCCGCGCCGCGGACGAACAGGACGCAGCCCGCCTCGAGAAGACCTTCCAGCCGCGCCCTGCGAACTCCGGTGCCGACTACCTGCCCGATCCGAAGTCCGGCGAACTGACCTTCCAGGCAACCGCTCGCCAGACCCCGTACCTGCAGTTCGCCGACGTCGCCGCCGACGGCAAGCCGATCCTCTGCACCGACGCGGCCACCGCGATCGCCGCGGTGCGCACCCAGATCGGCGGCGCTGAACGCGAGCTCGCGCACCGCATCCTCTCGATCCACGCCGACTGCCCGAGCGGGGACTGTTCGTGGGGGAGCGTCACCTTCGAGCGCACGTTCCGCCGCGACGGCCAACGGGTTTGCCAGCCGATGCGCGCCACGGTGCTGGTCCAGTACCAGAGCGAGGCCCCGCACATGCGGATCTTCCACTGGCACGCAGCGCCCGCTGGGCCCGAGCAACTGCGGAAGGGCTGAGCCCGCCACTTCGGCGCGCGCTACTTCTTCTGCTGCTGCCGCCGCCGCCCCGCACCCTGGCCCTGCCCTTCGCCCATCGGCTCCGGCAGGTCCACTGCGAACACCACCCGCACGCCAGGCACCTGCTCGCGCAGCCGCATCACCGCCCCGGCACTCGCCTCGGTCTGCCACACGTAGACGTTCTCGAGCTGCTTCAGGGTGCCCAGCGCCGCGAGCGCGTAGTCGCCGATCTTGGTGCCGAACAGGTTCACCGTGCGGAGCTCCTTGCACGCGACCAGCTTCGCGACCCCTGCGTCGCCGACCTGCGTCTGCCGCAGGTCCAGCTTCAGCAGCCGCGGCATCGCTGCGATCACCGTGCACGCACCGTCGCCGACGCCGCTGCGCGACAGGTCGAGTTCGGCGATGTGCGACGCGATCGGCAGCAGCAACTGCATCGCCTTGTCGTCGACCTCGTCGGTGCGCCCGGCACAGCCGACCCGCAGCAGCGGGCTGTCGTCGCCGAGGCTCGCCAGCTGGAACGGGCTGTTCACCAGCGGCTCGAGCTGCGACGGCGTCAGCGGCGGCAGGCCCTTCTGCAGCCGCGCGATCGGCGACTCCTTCGGCTTGGCCTTGTCGGCGGGCTTGTCGGACGGCTTGCCCGTGGGCTTGTCCGCAGCGCTCGGCTTGTCCGCAGCCTTGTCGCTCGCGGGCTCCTCCGCCTTCTGGCCGGTCCACGAACCGAACGCGGCCCCTTCCTCGATCCAGCGCTTGATCAGGTCCTGCTGCTCCTGCGTCAGCGGCGCGCCCTTCTTCGGCGGCGGCATGCGGTCGTCGTCGTCGGCCGGCAGCGAGATCGAGTCGAACAGCATCGAGCTGTCCGGCTTGCCCGCCACGACCAGCCTGCCGCGCTTGCTGGTGGTGATGCCGTCCTTCGAGTCGAGCACCACGCCGCCCTTCGGCTTCGTCAGCTTGCCGTCGCTGCCGGTGTGCGGCGTCGCGTGGCACTCGAGGCAGTGCTTCTCGAAGATCGGCAGCACCTGCCGTTGGAACTCGACCTTGGCCTTCGCCGGGGTCTGGGCCAGCGAGGGGACGGCGGCGAACAGCAGGGCCAGCGTGCAGAGGATCGGGCGCATGGGGGGCTGGTTCAGGCGAGGATCTCGGTGATCGGCATGCCCTTGTCGGCGACCTTGAAGGGGCGGCCGGACGGCGAGTAGATCACGTGGTCGGTCGGCACCCCGCAGGCGTGCGCGATCGTCGCGTTGAAGTCCTGGATCGACGTCGGCTGGTCGATCACTTCGCGGCCCTCGGCGTCGGTGCGGCCGTAGCGCTGGCCGCCCTTGACGCCGCCGCCGGCGAGCAGGCAGCTGAACGCCTTCGGATAGTGGTTGCGGCCGTTGTCCTGGTCGATGTCCGGCGTGCGACCGAACTCGGTGGCCAGCACGACCATCGTCTCCTGCAAGAGCCCGCGCGCGTCGAGATCGGCGAGCAGGGCGGCGAGACCCTGGTCGATCGCGGGTGCTAGATCGGCGACGCGGTCGAAGTTGTCGGCGTGCGTGTCCCAGCCGTCGCTCATCACCTCGACGTAGCGCACGCCGTGCTCGACGAGGCGGCGCGCCAACAGGCAGCCCGAACCGAACGGCGTGTTGCCGTAGGCCTGCTGCATCGAGGCCGGCTCGAGGTCCAGGTCGAACGCGGCGAGGTCGCTGCTGCGCATCAGCTTCACCGCCTCGGTGTAGGCCTTGCTGTAGGCCTGCACGTCGCGTTGCCCGTGCTGCTCGGCGAACGCCTGGTCGAGCTGCTGCAGGCGCTCGAGGCGCCGGCGGAAGCGTTCCTCGGTGACGCCCTTCGGCAGCGTCACGTTCTGCAGCCCGCTCTCGGCGCTGCCGATCGGCAGCGGTTGGAACTCGGGCGGGAAGAAGCCGGCCCCCGGCATGTCGCTGCCGCCGCCGACCACGACGTGGCCGGGCAGCGCCTGGTTCTGGCGGCCGGCGAGGTGGTGGCACCAGGCGCCGAGGCACGGGTGCTGGATCGTGCCGCGCAGCTCGTAGCTCGTGCGCATCAGGTACTGCGCCTGCGGGTGGGCCCCTTGCTTGCTCGACATCGAGCTGACGATGCAGACCTTGTCCATCTGCTCGGCGAGCTTCGGGAAGTACTGGCCGAGCTGCACGCCGTCGGCGCGCGTCGCGATCGCTTCGACCGGGCCCTGCGTGCTCTTGCCGGGTTTCGGGTCGAACGTGTCGAGGTGCGTCATGCCGCCGCGCATGAACAGGTAGATCACGTGCTTGGCGGTGGCGCGGCCGAGCACCAGCCGCTGCGCCGCGGTCTTCGGATCCTGCGGGTCCTGCTGCAGCGTCTGCGCCAGCGCGCGCGGGCCGAACGTCGCTGCGGCGGAGACGCCGAGCAGCGAGCCGGCCATGCCGGTGAGGAAGTGGCGGCGGGTGGCGAGGTCGGTGCCGCGGATCAGGTTGCGGAGCGTCATGGTCGGGACCGTGGGGTGGGGCGACGGAAGATGCGGGGGATCAGCGTACGAACCGGAACTCGTTGCTGTTGCACAGCACCCAGACGAGGTCCTTGACCACGGCTTCGCCTTGGATGGCGATCTGCTTGCGCCAGCTGGTCGCTTCGTCGGGCGACGGCTCGCGGTTCAGCGTGGTCAGGTAGGCGATGCGCACGCGGCGTTCGCCGTTCTCGGCGGTGTCCATCGCCGCCCGCAGCGCCGACTTGCCCTCCAGCACGCGCTGGTCGAGGAAGCCGTTCAGCAGCGTCAGCACCTGGGGCACGGTCGCGACCGACGAACTGGCGTCGACGGTCTCGCGGTCGGACTGGCCGAACTGGCGCAGCAGGTGGCCGGCGGGGGCCGGCTGCTGCAGGTCGCTGGCGCGCACCAGGTCGCCTTCGCGGCCGCGCGCGGCGCGC
>JAEUHU010000342.1 GCA_016793305.1 Planctomycetota bacterium | reverse complement strand
CTCTACCTCGCGATGAGCCTGCCGCTCGCGTTCCTGGCGCGGCGCTGGGAACGGTCGATGGAGCGCGACCACGCATGATCTCCCTGCGCGGTGTCACCAAGCGCTTCGGCGAACGCACGCTGTTCGCCGGCTTCGACCTCGACCTCGAGCCTGGCCGCACCACCGTGCTGATGGGCCGCAGCGGCAGCGGCAAGAGCACGCTGCTGCGCCTGCTGAACCAGCTGGAACGCCACGACGCCGGCACGCTCCGCTGCGACACGTTGGAGATCCCGGCCGGACTGCCGCACGGCGAATGGCAGCGCCGCACGCTGCAGCTGCGCCGGCGCACGGCGATGGTGTTCCAAAGCTACCAGCTGTTCCCGCACCTCAGCGTGCTCGACAACGTCACCCTCGCCCCGCGCATCGTGCGAGGCGCCGAGCGCGCGACGATCGAAGCGAGAGCCCGCGAGCTGCTGGCGCAGGTCGGCATGGCCGCCGCCGCCGACCGCTTCCCGGCGCGCCTGTCCGGCGGCGAGGCGCAGCGCGTCGCCATCGCGAGAGCACTCGCGACCGATCCCGAGGTGCTGCTGCTGGACGAACCGACCTCGGCGCTCGACCCGAACAGCACCGCCGACGTCGTCTCGGTGATCGCCGACCTGAAGCGCCGCGGCATGACGCTGGCGATGGTCACCCACGACCCCGACCTCGGTCGCTCGCTCGCCGACCGGCTGGTCGAACTGCCGGTTCGCTGAGCGCTCCGCCGGCGACTGCTTGCGCTACAGGTTGTCGAGGTACTTGCCCGGCTCGTAGTTGCCGAGGTCGAGGATCTTGGTGCAGATGCGGTCGAGGAAGTAGCGGTCGTGGGAGACGACCACCATGCAGCCGGGGAATTCCTGGATCGCCTCCTCGAGCACACGCAGCGTGTCGAGGTCGAGGTCGTTGGTCGGCTCGTCGAGCAGGATCACGTTGCCGCCGCGGCGCAGCATCTTGGCCAGCTGCACACGATTGCGCTGACCACCGGACAACGAGCCGACCAGCTGCTGTTGGTCCTGGCCGGTGAAGTTGAACTTCGCCACGTAGCTGCGGCTGTTGATCTCGTGCTTGCCGAGCTTGATCAGGTCCTGGCCTTCGCTGATCTCCTGCCACACGGTCTTGGCCGGATCGAGGCTCTCGCGCTCCTGGTCGACGTGGCAGAGGTCGACGGTCTGGCCGATGGTGACCTTGCCGCTCTGCGGCTTCAGCCGACCGGTGATCATCTTGAGGCACGTCGTCTTGCCGGTGCCGTTCGGACCGACGATGCCGAGGATGTCGCCCGGCTGCATCTCGAACGTGAGGTTGTCGACGACGTTCTTCACGCCGTCGTAGGAGAAGCAGACCTTCTCGAAGCGGATCACGGTGTCGCCGAGGCGCTTGCCGGCCGGGATGTGCAGTTCGACCGTGTCGTCGCGCTCCTCGACCTCGGTCTCGAGCATCTTGTCGTAGTTCTTGAGGCGCGCCTTGTTCTTGGTCGTGCGCGCCTTCGGGTTCATGCGGATCCACTCGAGCTCGCGCTCGAGGAACTTGGCGCGCTTCTGTTCCTGCGTCTCCTGCGCCTCCATGCGCTTGGCCCGCTGGATCAGGTACTCCGAGTAGTTGCCCTGGTACGGGATCGCGCGGCCGTGCCAGATCTCGAGCATCCAGCCGACGACGTTGTCGAGGAAGAAGCGATCGTGCGTGATGCAGACGACCGTGCCCTTGTAGTCGCGCAGCGTCTCCTCGAGCCAGCGAACGGTCTCGACGTCGAGGTGGTTGGTCGGCTCGTCGAGCAGCAGCAGGTCCGGGTGCTCGAGCAGCGTGCGGCACAGGGCGACACGGCGGCGCTCGCCACCGCTGCACGCCGACACGTTCTTGTCGCCGGCCGGCAGGTGCAGCTTGGTCATCGCCGTCTCGACGTGGCGGTCGAGCTCCCACGCGTCCTTGGCCTCGATCTCGTGCTGCAGCTTCTCGAGATCCGCCATCACCTTGTCCATCTCCTTCGG
This sequence comes from Planctomycetota bacterium, assembly GCA_016793305.1. The sequence goes on along the minus strand of JAEUHU010000342.1, from coordinate 7,339 downwards.
CGACAGGTCCTCGCCGAGCTTCATGCTCAGGTCCTCGTGCTTCTTCAGCAGGGCGCGGATCGGGGCCACGGCCAGCTCGACGTTCTCGCGCACGGTCAGGCCCTCGGCGAGCTTCGGCTCCTGCGGCACGTAGCCGACGGTCTTGCCCTCGGCGAGGCGGGCCACGCCGTCGAACTCCTTGTCGACGCCGGCCATGATGCGCAGCATCGTCGACTTGCCGGCGCCGTTCTGGCCGATCACGCCGATCTTGGCGTTCTCGAGGAAGACGAGGCTCACGTTCTGCAGAACGGGCTTCTTGCCTTGGTAGGCCTTGGTGAGGCGCTCCAGCGCGAAGATGGGCTTGTCGCTCATGAGGGGGAAGGAGGGTACGGACCGGGACCGCCACGTTCCATAGCCCCCCGCTCCGGACCGGCGAACGCCACGGCAGCGGCGGTTGCCGAACGGATTCGTGGCCCTTCGTCGGCGCGCCGGGCCGGCTAGGATGCGCGGCCCCGTGTTCGCCTTCCTCCCTTCGCTCGGCTGGCAGGAGATGTTCCTGCTGGTGCTGATCGGGCTGCTGCTCTACGGCCGCGACCTGCCGAACGCCGGCCGCAAGATGGGCCGCGTGGTCGCCCAGCTGAAGCGCAGCTTCCAGGACTTCAAGGAGCAGATGGACCGCGACGACTCGCTGCGCGAAGTCCGGCAGTCGATCGAGGACGCGAAGCGCCAGGTCAAGAACGTCGCCAGCGTGCCGACGGCCCTCGCCGACCCGGGTCGCGCGCTGCGCGACCTCACGCACGAGGCGATGTCCTCGCCATTGCCGGACGAGCCGTCCGACGGTCGATCCGACGGCAAGTCCCCCGGGGGTTCACCCACCAGCTGAACTGCAGGGCCTCCCAGCCGGCACTACTTGGTCGGTGGGGAGGGCGGCATCTGGGGCGGCTTCGCCGCGGGGCCCGGTTTCGGCGGCAGCGGCGCGTGGTGCGCCGTCAGGCCGGACGGCTTGGCCGCATCGGACTTCTTCTTCGGCTCCTTCGTCGCCTGGTCGCCGGCGTCGAAGATGCTCATCCAGTCCCCCGCCTGCTTCGTGCTCGGCGCCGCGGCGCGCTTCTTCGCTTCGTCTTCGCGCCGCTTGGCCTCGGCCTCGAGCCACTGCGGGTAGTCCTTGTGGATGTCGGTCAGGACCTTCTTGTTCTCCGAGATCAACCCGACGTACGGGTAGATGTCGCAGTTGGTCTCCTTCTGGATCTTGCAGATGTCCTCGAAGGACAGCATCACCGGCATCGCCACGCAGACGATGTCGTCGAACACGTCGAGCGGCACGATCGTGTGCTGGAACAGCACTTCCTTCGGCAGTCGCTTCTTCGCGTCGTCGCTGATCTGGTAGTTGCCCGCCATCAGGAACGGCAGGCTGAAGTGCTCCGTGACCACCTTGGCGAGGTCCCACTCGGTGATGTGGCCACCGCCGACCAGGATCTGCACGAACGGCTCGCCGTGCCGGTCCTGGGCGTAGAGCGCATCGGTGATGACCTCGGACGAGATCACGCCACGCTCGGTGAGGATCTCGGCCAGGCGGACCGAAGTGAGCTTCTCGATGCCCTTCACGCTGGCCACATCGGCTCGGGCCCGGTCCCGCCTTGAGCCGCCGGTGACGATGGCACCGACCGTTCCTGCCCAGGTCAGGACGCGTAGACCACGAAGGTCAGCGCCGCGTGCACCACGAGCACCAGCGCCATGCCGATCACGATCGCCCGGTTGACCGCCTCGCCGACCTCCGCACCCGAGCGCTTGGGCCCGGTGCCGAGGTGGTAGCAGGTCACGGCGATCAGGTAGCCGGACAACGTGGTCTTGGCGAGCACCACCAGGGCGTCGCGGGGATCGACGGTCGCGAACCACGCGGTCGCCCAGCCGACCGTCGTGAAACCCGACACCAGTTGGGCCGCGACACACCCGGCCGCCGCCGCCGCCACCACGCCCGCCAGCGTCACCAGCGGCATCGCCACGACCATGCCGAACACCAACGGCGTCAACAGGTAGTCCGCCGGGCGGATGCCCATCATCTGCAGGGCCGCGATCTGGTTGGTGCGCTTCATCGTGCCAAGGCGCGCCGCGGCCCCGGCGACCATTCGGGCGGTGAAGAAGAAGCCGCTCAGCAACGGCACCAGCACGGCGGTCGCGACCTTGCCGGTGCCGGTCAGCAGCCCCGACTCGAAGCCACCCTGCACCGGGTTGTTGCGCAGCGCGAAGAACGTGGCGAGCCCGCCGATCACGCCCCCGGCGACCGCGACGAACAGGATCGGCTCCAGCACGCTGCGCACCGTCGTGCGCGCGACCTGGGCCAGTTCGACCGGCGGCAGCCGGCGCAGCGACTCGAGCAACGTCTCGCCGATCGCCGCGAGGTGCAGCAGCAGGCGCCGCAGCGCGTGCACCGCCGCCGGCTCGCCCTGCTGGACGATGCCGCCTCGAACACCGTTCTCGGCCGCGGTCGGCCGGTAGTCGGGACGCTCCAGGCGCAGCGATCGGTGCTGCCGATCGAGCACCAGGACTCCGTCGGTGAGCCCAAAGAACGCGTCCAGGTCGTGCGTGATGATCAGCGTCGTCCGCTCACGATCCTGGTCGTGCGCCTGCCGCAACAGCTGGGCGATGGTGCGCGCGGCATCGGTGTCGAGCCCCGCGGTCGGCTCGTCGCAGAGCAGCAGTCGCGGCGACTGGGCCAGCGCGCGGGCGACCGCGAGCCGCTTGCGCATGCCGCCGGACAGCTGCGCCGTGCGTTCGGGTGCGTGTTCGAGACCGACCTGTGCCAACAAGCCGACGGCGAGCCGTGGCGAGCGATCGGCCGCTCGCAGCGCCAGCTCGACGTTCTGGCGCGGCGACAGTTCGTCGAGCAGGCCCTCGTCCTGCAGGATCGCCGCCACCTTGCCGTGCAACGAGTCGGGATGTTCCTCGGTGACCGAGGCGCCGAACGCGAGCAGTTCGCCGGACAACCGTGGTGCCGGTTCGCGCGTCTCGACCAGACCGGCGAGGATGCGCAGCAACGACGACTTCCCCCCGCCACTGGCGCCGACGAACAGGAAGAAGCCGTGCTCGGACAACTCGAGGTCGACGTCGGCGAGCAGCACGTCCTCACCGTCGGCGCGCCGGTGTGCCAAGCCGAACTTGCGGAACTGCAGGGCCGCGGTCATGGCGTCACTGCGGGCGCAGGTCCGCTGGCAACAGGTCGAACGTCGCGACGCCGGCGCTCGTCGCGTCGGGACGCTGGCCGAACACCCCGAACACGCGCTGGCCGTCGCCGACCGCCGCCCCGAGCAGTTCCCCGACGGCGACCTTGCCGTCGATCGGAACCGGCGGCAACGGCTGGCCGTCGGGCCCCGCCGTGCGCAGCTGGAGCTCGCCCGTGCGCGCCCCTTCGAACCACAAGCGCGCGAGCGGTGTGCCGGCGAGGTCGGGCGACACGCCTTCCAGCACCAACACCGCCAGGTCGGCGCCACCCGGATCCACCCAGACCCGGCCGGCGCGCAGTACCTCGCCGGAACCGAGCAGCACCTTCAACTGCTCCTCGTCGATGTCCGGGTCGCCGCCGAACGCATCGCGCTCGGTGTAGCCGCCGTCGACCAGGCTGCGCGCGGTGAGCACCAGCGGTCGTCCACTGGGGTCGAGGCACAGCACGCCGGTGCCCTGTCGTTGGATCGGATCGTCGGGGCTCCACGTGTCGCGCTCGATCGCCGAGTAGGTGATGCGCACCAGCACCACGTCGTCGCCCGCGGGACTCGCTGCCGGCGCCAGCTGGCGCAAGGCCTCCGCCGGTACGGCGGCCGGTTCGCTGTCGGGCCGGGCCGCTCGCGCCGCCGCTCGATAGCCGTCCTGGACCAGCACGCCGGTACCGGGTGCCGAGTAGTAGCTGACGAACGGCGTCAGCAGCGAACCGACGTCGCCCACCGTGAAGCCCGAGAACAGGGCCCCACTGACGTACGGGCGAGCCACCCAGAACACCGACTTGTCGGTGACCGTCTGCCGGTGCTTCTTCTGGATGCGCAGCGTCACCTCGACGTGCGTGCCCGACGGCGCCAGCTGCACGGCGCGCACGTCGCCGGTCGTCACGCCGCGGAACACGACCGTCGAGCCGGGGCGCAGCCCGTGGTTCTCGGGCACCAGCAGCGTCATCAACAGGTCGCCGTGCGCCACCGGCTCGAGCCCTTCGGCTTCGGCGAGCGCTGGCGGCCGTTCGCGGCCCGCGAGCAGGCTGCCGTGCACCAGCGCCGAGCCCTTCTCGCTCGGCGTGTGGAACGCGAGGTAGGAGTCGCGCACCAGCGTGTCGAGACCGGAAGCGCCGTCGGTCAGCCCGCCGAAGCGGGGCGTCACGATCCAGAACGAGCTGTTCACGCAGGCGTGCTGGGCCGACTGCGGCTGCAGCACCACGTGCGCCACCGCCTTGCTGCCGTCGGCGGCGATCGTCACCGCGCGCACCGTGCCGACCGTGACGCCGCGGAAGCGCACGTCGGCACCGGCCCGCAGGCCACGCGCTTCGCGGAACTCGACCTGCAGCAGCAGCCCGGGCAGGTCGTCGAGGTTGCGCAGCAGGCGCACCATCCAGATCGCCCCGCCGATGGCGGCGAGCAGCGTCAACGTCCCGACCAGGTAGCGGAGGCGGTGCATCGGAGCGGGTCCTCGCGAAGGGAACACGAGCCGGGGCTCGCGGGGCGGAACGTGGCCGACGGACCGCACCGTCCGTCTGGTCGGAGTCCCGTCTGGTCAGATGTCGATGTTGGTGGCTTCCAGTGCGTGGTTCTCGATGAACGCCCGCCGCGGTTCGACCTCGGGCCCCATCAGCACCGTGAAGATCCGGTCGGCTTCGACCAGGTCGTTGACGGTGACGCGCCGCAGGGTGCGCCGCGCCGGATCCATCGTCGACTCGAACAGCTGCGACGGGTTCATCTCGCCGAGACCCTTGTAGCGCTGCGTGTCGAGGTCCTTCTCGCAGGTCTTCTGGATCAGGTCGATCGCCGCGAACAGGTCCTCGCAACCGATCGGCTCGCCGCTGTCGCTGCCCTGGACCAGGAACGAGCCGGCGCGCTTCTCGTGCATCCAGGCCTTCGGCACGCGCAGTTCGTCGAGGCTCTGCAGCAACGTGCGCACGTCGCCACCGAGATGGAGCGCGTAGGCCTCGACGTCGGCCTTGTCGCGGTTGAACGGCGAATCCGGCCCTTCGTAGACGAGCAGGTCGCCGCCCTTCTTCTTGCGCAGGATCTCGAGCTCGGCGGCCAACTGTGCCTCGGTGTCGAGGAAACGACCCTTGCCTCCGACCACGAACCAGACCGCCGGCAGCTGGCGATCGGGCACCGTCGACGCCGCCAGGTAGCCGGCGAACGGCACGCCGGCGTCGGCCGGCATGCGGTTCTGGAACTCGCGCAGCTTGGTGATGCGGTCCATCAGCGTGCGCAGTTCGCGGCCGCGCCACGACACGCCGCTGTCGTGCTTCAGCGACGTGGCGCCGAGTCCGAGCTCGGCCAGGATGTTGACGCGATCCTCTTCGGTGACCGCATAGCGCTCGGTCTTGCCCTTCTTGATGCGATACAGCGGTGGCTGCGCCACGAAGATGTGGCCGCGCGTCACCAGCTCCGGCATCTTGCGATAGAACAACGTCAGCAGCAGCGTGCGGATGTGCGAGCCGTCGACGTCGGCGTCCGTCATCACGATGATCTTGCCGTAGCGCAGCCGTTCGGCCTCGAACTCGTCGCCGAGGAAGCCGGTGCCGATCGCGCTGACGATGGTCTGGATCTCCTCGTGGTCGAGGATGCTGTCGACCGCCGCCTTCTCGACGTTCAGGATCTTGCCGCGCAACGGCAGGATCGCCTGGTGGGCCATGCGGCCCTGCTTCGCGGTGCCACCTGCCGAGTCACCCTCGACCAGGAACAGCTCGGCTTCGTCGCGCGGCGTCCCCTTCTGGCAGTCGGCCAGCTTCGCCGGCAGACCGCCGCCCTCGAGCGCCGACTTGCGCCGCACGAGGTCGCGGGCCTTGCGCGCTGCCTCGCGCGCGCGCAGGGCGTCGAGGGCCTTGCCGTAGACGGTCTTCGCGACGCCCGGGTTCTCCTCGAAGTGGGTGCGGATGCCGTCGCCGACGACGGTCTCCACCACCGACTGCACCTCGCGGTTGCCGAGCTTGATCTTGGTCTGCGACTCGAACTGCGGGTCCGGGACCTTGACCGACACGACGGCGACGAGGCCTTCCTTGAAGTCCTCGCCGGTCGGCACCGGGTCCTTCTCCTTCAGCACCTTCTCCTGCCGCGCCCAGTTGTTGAGCGCACGCGTCAACGCGGTGCGGAAGCCCTGCAGGTGGGTGCCACCCTCGATCGTGTTGATGTTGTTGACGAACGAGAAGACCGACTCGTGGTAGCCGTCGTTGTACTGCAGCGCGATCTCGACGTCGTAGACCTTCTCCGGGTCCTCGGCCGACGCCATCTCGCGATGGATGTAGATCACGTCCTTGTGCAGCGGGTTCTTGCCGATGCCGAGGTCCTTGACGAACTCGACCAGGCCCTCGGGGAACAGGAACTCCTCGCTCTTGTCGGTGCGCTCGTCGGCCAGCGTGATGTGCAGCCGCACCGCACCCATCAGGTAGGCGAGTTCGCGCAGCCGCTTGCGCAGGATCTCGTACGAGAACTCGGTGGCCTCCATGATCGTGGGGTCGGCCTTGAAGCGCAGCATCGTGCCGGTCTGGTCGGCCTTGCCGATCACCGCGAGTTCGCTCGCCTTCTGCCCCTTCATGTAGGTCTGGCGGTAGACCTTGCCGTCGCGACACACCTCGACGTCGAGCACCTCGGCGAGCGCGCACACGCAGCTGATGCCGACGCCGTGCAGGCCGCCCGACACCTTGTAGCTGCCCTTGTCGAACTTGCCGCCGCTGTGCAGCTTGGTCAGGATCACCTCGAGGGCGGGCTTGCCGCTCTCGTGCATGTCGACCGGGATGCCGCGGCCGTTGTCCTTGACCGACACCGAGCCGTCCTTGTGGACGCGCACGTCGATGCGGCTGGCACGGCCGGCCAGGGCCTCGTCGACCGAGTTGTCGACGACCTCCCACACCAGGTGGTGCAGGCCCTTCAGGCCGGTGTCGCCGATGTACATCGCCGGGCGCGTGCGCACCGCGTCGAGACCTTCGAGGACCTTGATCGAGCTGGCGTCGTAGCGGGCTTCGTTGGGCTTCTGGTCAGACATGTCCCGTGCCTCCCAGCCGGAACTGCAGCTGGGCGATGGGTTGATCAGGAACGAGTTGGTTGATGCGCAGCCGGATCTCCTCGCGTCGGAAGCCCGACAGCTCGGCGAACAGGGGTGCGGAATCGACTTCGAGGGTGAGCTTGCCGGCGCG